>NC_020908.1:2715000-3026500 GCF_000155735.2 Octadecabacter arcticus 238 | reverse complement strand
ACAACGCTTTGGTCAGCTTGGTGTATTTGGCATAAGTGTCAAAGTTTTCAGCCACTTGCGCGGCTAATTCACGAGTTGGGGCCAGCACCAAGGACCGGGGCATGCGCGCACGGGCGCGGCCTCGTTTCAACATGGTGATCATCGGCAGCGTGAAGCCGGCGGTTTTGCCAGTGCCCGTTTGGGCAATACCCAGCACGTCGCGGCCTTCTAATGCGGGGGGAATCGCACCGGCTTGAATGGGGGTTGGCGTCTCGTAGCCAGTTTCTTCGACGGCCTTGAGGACCTTGGCGTCAAGTTTTAAGTCACTGAATTTAATCAAGTTAATCCTTTCGCGGAGTTTGCAGCCTATTTGCCGCAATCGTCACGCGGCCGGGCTGGCCATATTGCCTGCCCTTTGGGTGGCGAACACTTACGTCTAGGCCGCGCTAACGTCAAGTTATCAAAGGAGTTACCCTGCGGTGTGGTGCAGTTTGGGGGCATAGCCCCGACGCAGAACGTCGATCATCGGCTGAGCGGTGAGGACTATGACGTTGCCTGTGGGGCGCGATTTCGGTGCGCCGTAGCCTGACGGGCTGTAGGGCAGGGCCGCCTCTGTGGTTAACAAATTGATTTCAGTTGTTTTAATGAAGGTTCCTGCGGGCAGTGTGGCGGCGTCTGCGTGGTGGGTTTGCAGGGCGCGCGCGCCATGAACTGCACGGGCCGCGTGCAGCACGGTGTCCATCTGCGGCGCCTTCAAGCGACCACCCCAAGCATCTGAAAACGCGTTATAATTTGAACGGCGACAATAGGCGCAGGGGCGGTGTCCGGCGGCCATTGCGACGGCTTCATCAAGGAAAAAAAGTTCTGTCCAGTTGCGGCCTGTCATCACGTCACGTCGCCGTTCTTGCCAATTAAGTGTGCAGCAAATCCATGCGTGATGTTTCCACAAAGCGGGGCCCATGATCTTGTCAGTGCTGTGCAGAATGCCGCAATTTCCGGTGAACATGCCGCGCATCGCCACGTCGGTGATTTGCCCGTCAGGTTGGACGCGGTTGCGCAATGTCACGGTGTTTTAACGGTTTTTGTCATACTACACGACTCTTGTGATTATGTGTGGAATTAGTATCCACGGTGAGACAGCGGCGTTTGGGTCTGACCTGAGCAGTTTACGGAGCTGATCGAAGCCAATTCGAAAGAATGACTTTGCAAAATATCCGTGTTTTTTCCGCTTCATTTTCCCGCCTCCAATAAGCTTTGTGGCGGTTTTAGATGCCCATGCAACCGCGAGCGCAACGAGACCTAAAAGAAGCTCAAGTTTTTTGGAGATGGTCAGTCGTGTGTCTTCAAGATTGAAGCCGCGTGTCTTTGTGTCGCCAAAGAGGCTCTCAATGGCCCATCTTTTCTTGTAGGTGGCGAGGGCCCGATGTGCGGGCCGGTTAGAGACGACGATCAAAAGCTCACCCCCCTTGATGCGCTTTGCAGCAAAGCTAAACCACGTGGCCTCCCCCAAATTGTTGCCTCCAAATCGGGCATCAAAGTTGCGCTTACCGCGACAGGTGCGCAACAAGGTGCTTAGATTTTGCGTTTTCCCGTCCTGTGTGGTCACAAGTTGGTTTGCTTTGATACGGATGACAAATGGGACGTTGTTTTTATGAAGAAAATCCAACCATTGTGCTCCAATGAATTCCCGGTCCGCTAACAAGAACTTGATGGTGGAGACCTCAAACACCGACAGATAACGTTTCATCAAGGCAATGCGCTGAGCAGTATCGCTGTTCCCTGCACGCCCCAAAACGCTCCACATCAACGGAATACGGTGGCGGCGTGTGACAATGGCTAAGACCAAGAAGTTGACATGGCGTTGGCTAATTTTCCAATTTGTTCGGTCCAAGCATAAATGCCAGGTGGGGCCAGAACCAATCATTTTAACAAGCAAGGGGGCCGCCCAATCCGAGCCAAGATCAACATGCTGGAAAAAGCGTTGTAGGCGACGGTAGGTGCTTTCAACCTTGCTATCGGTAGGAAACTCACAGGCCAGATGGCTCAAATTTACCGTCCGGGCATTCACCATTCCCATGATCAAGAGGCACATCGTTTCAAGGCGACTGTTGCTCAACTCTAAATGGGGGGATAACCTCTTCTTGAGGGTCGTCAGGGCTTTCGTGATCATCCGTGGAACCTTTTTTAGCGATAAGAGTCCGCTCCTAAATCACCTTCTGACACCCTCAACCACCCTACTGTCGTGTAGTATGCGGTTTTGTACAAAAATCCGGCACCCTTGTGCATGGTTTGTACAAAATTAGGATCGCCCATCTTGGCGCTATAGGGCGCGGGCGTTTGTCATTACGGTCGTCTGCCATGTTTCTGGATCGGTCACGGCTTGAAGGGCGCCGCGCAGGGTGATGCGGCTGCCTTCTTCAAAGCCTGTCAAAGGGTCTGCCATTGTCACTTGCAAGGATGTGCCGTGTTCTGGCGATCCGCAAAACGGGCAGAACCCCATATCGGACACAAGAATGAAATCGGTGATGTCTGGCCCGTCGGTCAGCGGCACGATGAAGCCCGTGATGTCAAACTGATCGATGCCGTTCTCAACGGCGGCGGGAAAGATTTTACGCACTTCATAGGTCGTGTCGGTCACGATTTCTTCGACTGAGATCGCGGCCAGAAGATCCCATGATGCGGCCAAATCATCGGCCCAAACGGACCCTGCCGCCAGCGTTAGGGGGGCGGCGAGTGCGGCGAGCGAGACAGTGTTTTTCATCGAGACGATCCTTGGCCATTTATGTTTGGACAAAGGTTATGAATTTTCGCCGCGTTGATCAATAATCCAAAGTTGGGTTCGGCGGTTTGTTGCAAGTCCGACTCTGGTGGGATTATTCGGCCATCATTTCCTTGGTCGCTGTCAGGTTGATGTCGGGGTAATCGCGCCCGACGCGGTCAATGTCCCATTGCAGGCGGGTCAGATAGACGGTGTCGCCGTCGCTGTCGGTTCCGATGTGCAGCTTGTTGGCGGTGCTGAATTTTTCCACTGCGATTTTGTCACCAGAGACCCAGCGGGCTGAGGTGAATTGGGATTGTTCAAACCGCACGGGCAGGCCGTATTCCAGTTCGATCCGCGAGGCGAGGACTTCGAATTGTAGTGGACCGACGACGCCGACAATAAAGCCGGACCCGAAGGAGGGTTTGAACACTTTGGCAGCGCCTTCTTCGGCGAATTGCATCAGCGCTTTTTCGAGGTGTTTGGATTTCAACGGATCGCCTGATCGCACACCTTGTAACAGTTCGGGTGCAAAGCTTGGGATGCCTTTGACGTTTAGGACTTCGCCTTCGGTCAGTGTGTCGCCAATGCGCAATTGGCCGTGGTTGGGAATGCCGATGATGTCGCCAGCCCAAGCTTCTTCGGCGAGTTCGCGGTCAGACGCGAGGAACAGCACGGGATTGGAAATTGCCATCTGTTTCTTGGTGCGCACATGGGTCAGTTTTTGCCCGCGGGTGAAGTGGCCCGAAGCCATGCGCACGAACGCAACGCGGTCGCGGTGTTTTGGGTCCATATTGGCCTGAACCTTGAACACGAATCCGGTAACGTTCTTTTCTTCGGGCAGGATCGTGCGGGGCTGGGCGGTTTGCGGCTGGGGTTCGGGGCCGTATTGACTGATCCCTTCCATCAATTCGCGCACGCCAAATGAATTGATCGCAGAACCAAACCAGATCGGCGTCATTGTCCCTTCGAGCACCGCCTTGGGGTCGAGTTTGGGCAGCAGTTCTTTCGCCATTTCGATTTCTTCACGAAACTGCGCCAGCAGGCGTTCTGGCACGTATTCTTCCCATTTTGGGTCGTCCAAGCCTTTGATTTCAACACTTGCGGCGACCGTATTTCGATCTGCGCGGTCCATAATATCAAGGCGGTCGCGCAGAATGTCATAACAGCCGATAAAATCGCGGCCCGTGCCGATGGGCCAGCTGGCTGGTGTCACGTCAATGGCGAGGTTTTCTTGAATTTCGTCGATGATTTCAAAAGTATCGCGGCTTTCGCGGTCCATTTTGTTACAAAATGTCAGGATCGGCAGGTCGCGCAGGCGGCACACCTCAAACAGTTTGCGGGTTTGGGATTCCACGCCTTTGGCGCCGTCAATGACCATGACGGCGGCGTCCACGGCCGTGAGGGTGCGGTAGGTGTCTTCGGAAAAATCAGAGTGGCCCGGTGTGTCGACAAGATTGTAGCGGAAGTGTTTGTAATCAAACGACATTGCAGATGCGGATACGGAAATTCCGCGGTCCTTTTCCATCTGCATAAAGTCCGATCGCGTGCGCCGTGCCTCGCCTTTGGCGCGCACTTGGCCCGCCATCTGGATCGCTCCGCCAAACAGCAGAAACTTTTCCGTCAAGGTCGTCTTGCCTGCGTCGGGATGCGAGATGATCGCAAAGGTCCGGCGGCGGGCAATTTCAGCTGGGAGGGCAGGGCGATTTGTCATGACCGCGCTATAGCGGGGGCGGCGGGTAAGGGCAATCGGGAGCTAGCTGGACGAGGCGCGTTTCAGCAGCGCGACCACGTCGGGACGATTGGCGAGGCTTTCGGTAACTTCAAACGCCTGATGCGACGTGTCGAGATGATCGGTCGCGCTGACGTCATCGGGCAGGGCTGCGCGGGTGCGCGCGTCTACCAGCAGCGTTTCGGCGGCGATGCCTTCGGCGTAGATGATCTGGTGATCGTCAAACAGGATCTGGAAATAGTCCACAAACCCGCCGCGCTGTTGGTAAACAGTCGTGCCGTTGATCAGGTGGCGGACTTTTACAAGCACTTCGGATCGGCCAGCGCCAATGCGGTCTTCGCGTTGGTAGATGAACAGGCGGTGGTCAGGGGAGAGGACCAGATCGCGGGTGTTAAACAGCGCACCTGCGGTGATGACCACGGGGGCGTAATCGCCCACGGCGCGCAATGTCGTGTTGCCGATCCAGCGGATTTGCTGTGGGCCTGCGTCACGGGTCAGGACACGGTCGCCGACCTTGAGGTCTTCAATCGGAATTTGCGCGCCGGATGCCAGCGTGATGTTGGTGCCACGGGCGAAGCGCACGCAGGCAACATCGCCGAATTTTGCCGCCGCTGTTTCGCGATCAGCCCCAACAAGGCGATAATCGTATTCTGCGCGCAGGGTCGCCAATGGCATCAGGTAAACCTCAGCAGCTTCATCGCCTTCGACTTCGACCCAGACCAGCGCTTCGTAGGTCGTGCTGTCAGGGCCCATCAAGGTGATCGTGCAGTCGAGATACAGTTGATTTCCCGGTGTCCCGATCTCGGTGTCATCGGCGACGATGAAGGCTGTGCCGTCGCATTTTTCGTATGTTAAAGCCTTGCGCGTGAGGTTCGGGGAGAGCTGGTAGACGTCATCAAGCACAAGGTCGTCCTTGAACGTCACGCCTTCGCCTTCGGCCACGCCATCGGTCACGACAAAATCGTTTGACGCGAAAACTGCAATGGTGTTGCGAGGGGTATAGGTAATGCGAAACTACTCTACTCATTGGGGTGGTCTTTGCAAAGGGAACTACCCTAGAAATAGGGCAGAATATCTTCAACGGTTCGTCTGTAAATGGGCGATTGTTGATTATCGGTTAAATTACGGGGCTTTTAGCCTCGTCTAAGGGAGAATTACGGAATGGACATGGGCATCAAAGGCAAGCGGGCACTGGTTTGTGCATCCTCTAAGGGTCTCGGGCGGGGCTGCGCTGAGGCGTTGGCCGCTGAGGGCGTCGATCTGGTCTTGAACGCGCGCGGGTCTGACGCATTGGAAGCCACGGCTGCGGCGATTCGCGCAGTACACGGTGTGGATGTCGTAACGGTTGCGGCCGATATAACGACGCCGGCAGGTCGAGAGGCTGTTTTAGCAGCGGCGCAAGGCGTTGATATCTTGGTGACAAATGCAGGCGGCCCGCCACCGGGAACATGGTCGGACTGGGATCGCGACGATTTTATTGCCGCCTTGGATGCCAATATGCTGACGCCGATTGCTTTGATGCAAGCCTTGATGCCTGCGATGATTGATCGCGGCTGGGGGCGTGTGGTGAACATCACGTCGGGGTCGGTCAAAGCGCCGATCCCCGCACTGGGGCTGTCCAATACCGCCCGTACGGGTCTGACAGGATTTGTCGCCGGAACGTCGCGGCAGGTGGCTGGGTCCGGCGTGACGATCAACAACCTTTTGCCCGGGATTCACGCAACAGACCGCGCGATCCAATTGGACACGGGTGTCAGCACGGCGCAGGGCATTTCTATGGAACAGGCTAAGGTGAACCGGTCTGCGACGATCCCTGCTGGACGCTACGGAACGGCACAAGAATTTGGCGCGGCCTGTGCGTTTTTGTGTTCGGACCATGCGGGTTTCATTGTCGGGCAAAACCTGTTGCTGGATGGTGGCGCAGTGAACGCGACGCTTTAGGGCATGTGGCGCGGCTTGGTTTGGTGATCTGGCCGCGCGACTTACTTGGATGACTTGCCCGCACGCCTTGCTCTCTGTGGGGCGCGTTGTTATCTGCGATCTATACCCGATATTTTCGGTAAGGATTAAGGGCCTGCAATGGTGAGCGACACATCCCCCCTGCAACCGCGTCTAGAAATTCGCAATTTGGTGCGCAGCTTTGGCGGGCTGCGGGTTGTGGATGACGTGTCGTTGTCGATCATGCCGGGGCAGGTGACCTGTTTGCTGGGGCCATCAGGTTGCGGCAAATCCACGACATTGCGAATGATTGCAGGCATCGAAAAGCAGGACGCAGGGTCGATCTGGGCGGACGGAGCATTGGTCTGCGACGGCGTGTTCCGCGTCCCGCCCGAAGGGCGCGCAACGGGCCTGATGTTTCAGGATTTCGCGCTGTTCCCGCATTTGAGCGTGGCAGGCAATGTCGCCTACGGGCTGTCGGGGCGTGCATCCAAGACCCGTGGGCGGGTCCAAGAACTGCTGGAACGTGTTGGCATGTCCGCCCACATTGACCGTTATCCACATGAGCTTTCGGGGGGCGAACAACAGCGAGTCGCACTTGCCCGCGCGCTTGCGCCGCGGCCCAAAATCATGCTGATGGATGAACCTTTTTCCGGCCTTGATGACCGTCTGCGCGATGACATCCGCGATGAAACGCTTGAGGTGCTAAAGGCTGAAGGTACTGCCGTTTTGCTGGTCACCCATGAGCCGGGCGAAGCGATGCGCATGGCCGATGAAATCGCACTGATGCGCGATGGGAAGATCGTCCAGATGGGCGCACCCTATAATATCTACAATACGCCTGTCGACAAAGAAGCCGCTGGTTTCTTTAGCGATATCAACACCGTGCCTGCACATGTCCACGGCGCATTGGCGGCCACGCAGTTTGGTCAATTCCTTGTACCCGGTGTGGCGGATGGCACGGCGGTGGACATCGTGATCCGGCCACAGCATTTGAAGATCGACTTTGATCGTGCGGGCAAGGGGCCGAATGCGACCATAGCCGACGGCACGCCTGCGCGGGGTACAGTCAAGCGGGCGCGGTTTATGGGGATCGAAAGTCTGGTGGAATTCACCCTGGATGATGGCAGCCAAATGAAGGCGGTCATTCCGTCGGTGTTCTTGCCCAAAAAAGGCACGGTCCTATGGCTGATGATCCGGCGCGACAAATGTTTCATCTTCCCGCGCTCTGCCTGATTGATAATCACGTAGGCGTTTGCCTTTTTCTTCGACAAACAAACTCGGCAAGATTCGCAGTGACGTGATTTCGTCGATGCGCAGATCGTCGAATTTGCGGCTGGTGTCGCACCACACAACGCAGGTCCACAGGCGACCCCAGTAATCCAGTTGCAGCGGGCGCACCGTCCGGTCGCGTGTGCCAGTGCTGAGCAATAGTTTTTGCCGTGCGCGTATGGCGCTGCGGATTTTTGGCAGGTGCTGGAAGCCGCGCGCGGCATCGGCGAACGGATAGACCGCAAGGGCCTTGGGCGCGTTGACCTCTGGCAGCACCCCGTCGAGTTTTGTTGCCAGACTGGAGGCGGCGGCAGCCAGATCGGGGTCATGCGATTGGCGCATCGCCGCGAGGCCGATATGCAATGCTTCGAGTTCGGCCATAGACAGGTTTAGCGGTGGCAGGGTGATGGCGGCGGTGATGCGATACCCTGTTCCGCGCTCACCCTCAACGGGGACGCCGGATTTGGCCAGTGTTTCCATATCGCGGTAAATCGTGCGCAAGGAAACGTCCATCGCAACCGCGAGATCAGAGGCACGGTGCAAATCGCCGCTACGCAGATGGCGAATCAGGGTCATCAATCGGTCAGCGCGGCGCATGTGGGTCCTCCTGTTGGGATAGTTTATGACAAAAAGCTGTCAGTTGCCAGAATAGTGGCACAACATACGGCAAACCCTTGCGGATTAGGTGTGGATACAGGCGATTTGGCCTTTCAAAACATCCACAGCGGCACTACGTCTAGGTCTTGAAATGCTAATGCGGGCCAGATCGCCCCTTTTCTGGAGATAAAACATGCTCAACAATATCGGTCTTCCGGGCCTCCTTTTGATCGCTGTCGTGGTGCTGGTCCTGTTCGGGCGCGGCAAAATTTCGTCCCTGATGGGTGAAGTTGGCAAAGGCATCACCGCGTTCAAAAAGGGCGTGGACGACAGCAGCAAAGAGATCGAAGAGACGATGTCTGATGATGTCAAAGACGTGACACCCGCCGACGAAGATACAAAAGTTTAACTCTGACCAATCGGGAGACGGCGGATGCCTAATCTTAGCTGGATGGAGATGTTGGTCGTCGGGATCGTGGCGTTGATCGTCATCGGGCCCAAGGACCTGCCGGGAATGTTCCGACAGGTCGGACAATTCGTTGGTAAGGCAAAAGGCATGGCGCGGGAGTTTTCCAGCGCGATGAATGCTGCTGCTGACGAATCAGGCATTAACGAAATTAACAAAACCATCAAAGCCGCAGCGAACCCCAAAAAGTTCGGTGTCGATAAGATCCGAGAAGCGTCCCAAGGGGCGGTGAAATCGACCCTCAAGGCTGGTGGTGAGACCGAGGCGCTGAAGACCAAGCTGTCCGCAGAGCGCACTGCAACTGCTGAGAAGCTTAATAAGGCGATGGCGAAGGCCGCTGAAGACCGGATTGCGGCTGAGAAAGCGGATGCGAAGGTGGAGGCTGGCCCTGAGACGGCGCCCAAAGCTGCGCCAAAGAAGGCAGCGCCGAAGGCGGCGGCAGCTAAAAAGGCGCCGCCAAAGACGACAGCTGCAAAAAAGGCCGCGCCGAAAAAGGCCGCCACCAAGGCTCCTGTTAAAGCCCCCGTCAAAGCCAAGTCGCCTGCAAAGGACGCCAAATGAGCGAGTCTGACAACCCCGACGACGGCATGGAAGATAGTGCTGCGCCGTTGATCGAACATCTGGCCGAACTGCGGACACGACTTATCCGCGCGGTGCTGGCGTTCATCGTTGGCATCGTGATCATCTTCACCGTGGCCGAGCCGATTTTGCAATTTTTGCTAGGGCCGATTGAATCCGCGTTGCGCGAATTGGGAGATCCATCGCCGACCATGCAATACACGTCACCGCAAGAATATCTGTTCACATTGTTCCGCATTTCAATGGTGTTCGGCTTTGCGCTGGCGTTTCCGGTCATCGGATTCCAGTTGTGGCGGTTTGTGGCACCGGGACTTTATTCCAAAGAAAAAGGTGCGTTTCTGCCGTTTCTCATCGCATCGCCGGTGATGTTCCTGCTCGGCGCATCGTTTGCGCATTTCGTCGTGACCCCGCTGGCGATGGCGTTCTTTCTTGGCTTTGCGGACGTGCCGTCGATCATTGCTGATTTGATGGCAAACGTAATTGGATCTGACGTGCCCGGTGCGGCGGACTTGCCCGTGGCGGACGACGGAATTCGCATCACGTTCTTTGGTAAGGTCAACGAAAGCCTTGATATCACACTAAAATTCATCATGGCGTTCGGGATGTGTTTCCAATTGCCTGTGTTGCTGACGCTCATGGGCAAGGCCGGATTAGTCAGCGCCGAGGGCCTGCGCAACATGCGTAAATATGCCGTCGTTGGTATCTTACTGCTCGCCGCTGTGGTGACGCCGCCCGATATCATTACGCAGGTGATCTTGTTCGTTGTGGTCTATGGGCTTTACGAAATCTCGATTCAATTGGTCAAGCGGGTCGAGAGACGGCGCGAAGCCAAATTGCGGGCCGAAGGGCTTTGGTTTGAAGATGACGAAGACGACGATCTGGCCGAGGAAGAGGCCGACAAGTGAGTGATGAGGTTTTAGGACGGATCGCGGCGGCGCTGGAACGATTGGCACCAGCCCCCGCGGCCGCCCCAAATTTTGCCGCGACAGCCTATGTCTGGCATGCTGATCCGGATCACTTGCAGCCGGTTGAAACCGTCAATCGCGTGGACCTGTCGTTGCTTTTGGGCATTAATCGCGCGCGCGACACGTTGCACGCAAACACCGTACAATTTGCCAAAGGATTGCCTGCCAACAACGCCCTTTTGTGGGGTTCGCGCGGGATGGGAAAGTCATCACTTGTCAAAGCTATACACGGCGAGGTTCAGGCAACACACGAGGCCCTGAAGATGGTCGAGGTGCAACGCGAAGACCTGCCCAGTATTGGCCGCTGTCTGGCGCTTTTGCGCGGGCGGCCCGAGCGGTTCATCATGTTCTGCGACGATCTGAGCTTTGGTCACGACGACGCACATTACAAATCGCTCAAGGCGGTTCTGGATGGGGGCATCGAAGGTCGGCCCGAAAATGTCGTGCTTTATGCCACATCAAACCGCCGCCATTTGATGCCGCGCGATATGATTGAAAATGAACGCTCAACAGCCATCAGCCCGTCCGAGGCGGTTGAGGAAAAGGTGTCGCTGTCGGATCGGTTTGGTCTGTGGTTGGGGTTCCATCCCTGCGATCAGGACGAATATCTTGCAATTATCCGCGGCTATTGTGATGCCCACGGCGTGACCATTACGGAGGATGTTCTGCGCGCCGAAGCTATTGAATGGCAAGCGACGCGAGGATCAAGATCCGGTCGCGTCGCTTGGCAGTATTTCACCGACCTTGCGGGCCGGATGGGTGTCACGATCTAGCGATTAAATCACGGCAGGAAATCTGCCGGATCAACGCTTTCGAGCCCGTCACGAACCTCAAAATGCAAGAAGCTTGGCGATCCCGGAGCGACGGATGCGATGGCTTGGCCTTGCGAGACGCTGTCGTCTTTGGACACTGTCAGATTGCTCACATTTACGTAGACCGTCAGGATGTTGCCAGTGTGGCGCACCACGACGATTTGCGCGCCGTTGGTGTTTTGCGTGATGGCGGCGATGGTGCCGTCGGCGGCGGCCTTGACCGTGGTGCCAGCTGGCACGCCGATGTCGATGCCTTCATTGCGGCCCGGATTATAAGCGCGGATCACGCTTCCCTGCACGGGGTAGATGAACGGTGCGCTGGTGGTGGCGGAGGATGGCGCTGTCGGCTGGCCGATGTCGGGTGCGGCAGGGGCTGCGGCCGCGGATTGTGGTGTGACGTCAACTGAGGGCAGCGCCACAATGGCACTTGGCGGTGTTGGTGTGCTTGATCCAACGCCGGGGCCTGTGGTTACGGCGGGGCTGGGCGGTCTTGCCCCTGCCACGGGGATCATCAATTGCTGGCCTTCGCGCACCATCAGGTCCGCGCCAAGGCCGTTCCAATCTTCCAAAGCAGAGACGGGAACGTCATACAAACGCGATATCTGGAATGCGGTCTCACCGCGTGCGACGCGGTGCAGACCCGGTTCGGGATTGGTTTGGATTGGTGCAGTGGTGGCGATTGGCGCCGTTGTCTGTTCGCCCGCGCGGTCAATGGCGTTGGATGCAAGCGTCGAGACATTGACTGTCGGTGTCTGGATCGGGCCGGACGTGATCGCCCCTGTTGTGGCGGATGGTTCGGCGACACGGTTGGGCAGGGCGACGATTTCATCGCGGCGCAGCGGGACGTCAGCGTCGACACCGTTAAAGGTCGCAAGCGCATTCGCATCTACGTTAAGTCGGCTGGCAATTTGGCGGACAGTTTCGCCACTACCCGCAACAACCACCTGATAATTAGGATAAGAAATCACGCCACGATCGTCCGGGCGAGGCCGGTTTGCCAGATTACGCGAGGCCTCAGTGGTATCAAATCCACTGCCCAAATTGCGCATATCCCAGTCGAAATTCTGACCCTGCAGATTGCCGTTGCCGTCACATGCGGCGAGGGCCAGCAAAGCGGCGGATGCGAACAACATGCGACGGGGACGTGATGGGGCCCGTTTACAATCGCGCGAATAATCGCGTGGATCAGCGAATTGGGTGAAACGGGGGGGGCCCATGACGTACTCCTCAAATGCGGTGGATCTTCTGCCCAACTTTTTTTCGCAGTATAGCGTTGTTTTAGTCTTTTCCCAAGCCCTCAAGCAGGGGGACGAAGCGCACTGCGCGTAATTCTTCGTACTCAAAGCCAGTTTCGGTGCGGTTGACGCGGATCAAGGTCTGCACAGAGTTAGATTGGCCGACGGGCAGCACCATGATGCCGCCCACTTTGAGTTGTGCCAAAAGCGGGCCGGGCGGGTCTTCTGCGGCGGCGGTCACGAGGATACGATCAAAGGGGGCTTGGTCGGGAAGACCGAACGATCCATCTGCAGTGAAGGCCATAAGGTTTGTGATATCAAGGGCTTGAAAGATCAAACGCGCATTGTTCATCAGGGTTTTGTGGCGATCAACGGTATAAACCCGACGCGCCAAGTGGCTGAGGATCGCGGCCTGATAGCCCGATCCTGTCCCCACTTCGAGGACCTTGTTGCGGGGTTGCACGTTGAGCGCCTGTGTCATCAGCCCGACAACAGACGGCTGGCTGATCGTTTGCCCGCAGGCGATTGGCAGCGGCATGTCTTCATAGGAGCGGGCGGAAAAATGCCCTTTTACGAACCTCGCGCGGTCAGTTTTTTCCATCGCCGTTAACACGCGCGCATCTGTCACGCCCTTTGTGCGCAGGGCGAACAGGAATTGCATCTGGCGTTCAGCGATGGTGGACATGGCGTTCATTTCAAACGATCGGTCAGGTCAGCGAGCATGTCATGGGCCGTCAGATCAGCGCGCATTGGCGTGATGGATGTGTAGCCATCAAGGTTGGCGTTCACGTCCGTGCCGTCCCCAGTCGGTTCATCCTGCGGGCCACCTGTCACCCACAAAAAGCGGCGGCCATTGGGGGCTGTTTCGGGCTGCATGCCAAAACGGGTGTTTTCGCGAAAGCCTTGGGATGCGACCTTCATGCCTTTGACGTCAGCTGCCGCAACGGGCGGGAAATTGACGTTGTAGAAGATTTTGTAAGCGTCGGTGGTCCAGATGCCTTTGTCCAGAAGGGCGCGCACGGTGGCGGCGCCATGTTTGGCAGCGGCTTCGAATGGATCATCAAGGTCCCTGTTGTCGGGGCCAAAGAACTGCGACAGCGCGATGCCTTTGACGCCTTGAATGGCGGCTTCGATGATCGCGCCGATGGTTCCGGAATACAGCGTGTTGTCGGCGGCGTTGTTGCCACGGTTGACGCCGGACAGGATCAGATCGGGCCGCGCATCTTTCATCACGTCGTACAAACCTGCCAGCACGCAATCCGCGGGCGATCCTTCGGCAGCGTAGCGACGGTCTGATAGTTTGGCGATCATCGTCGGGGCGGCGTAGCTGATGCAATGGCCGACGCCGGATTGCTCGAACGCGGGGGCGACGGTCCAGACTTCGCCGTGCGGTCCGGCCACGTCGTGCGCAATGGCCGTCAGCGTTGCGAGGCCGGGGGCATTGATGCCGTCGTCATTGGTGATGAGAATGCGCATGGTCGTTCCCGCCTTTTGGCCCGTTTGACACCTTGTTAGGACAGGGGGTGCCCTGCGGCAATGGGGCAACGTGGGTTGGGCGCAACGGGTGTGCGCGGCGTTGCATCAAAGACTCGCAAAACCCTAGGCGAGGATGGCGGGCAATAGTCTGGCGGCTTCGTCGCGTGGGGCCGCAAGTGGGCCGCGGTCCTCGCCAGGGAAAAACCGCGCGCGGGTGGCTGTCGGCATCGGGTTTGGAATCGCAATATGCACGCGCGGGCCGGTTTTCACGGTTTCAACGGCCCATGATCGCGCCAGCGCGATTTGCGCGGCTTTGGTGGCACCGTAGCTGCCGAAATAGGCCGCGCCGCCGCCGTGACCGATGATGGGGTCTTCAAAGAATACCGCTTTGCCGTCCGCGCCGAGCAGGGGGGCCACGTAGGAGATCATCCGCGACGTGGAGGTGATATTGATGTCCACGGATTTGGTGAAATCTTTAGGGTCGATGTGGCTGGCCGGTGTCAGGGGGGCTGCATGAACAGCCGCGTGTATCCACAGGTTCAGCCCGCCCCAACGATCAAAAATAGATCGGCACAGTTGCTGCATGGCCGGATCGACGGTGATGTCCATCGGGGCCAGCGTCGCGTCACCGCCCAAGGCTTTGATCCGGTCATCAAGGTCTTCGAGCGCACCGGTGGTGCGGCCCACGGCAATGATGTGATGGGTCGGCGCGAGGGCCTCTGCCAGTGCAGCGCCTAGTCCGCGCGTCGCACCTGTGATGAGAGCTGTTTTGGTCATATGCTGCGTTTAGGTCGGCGGCTGCGCCTTGGCAATCCCGCAGTGACTTCGTGGGGCTGTGTCTTGGTCGGGCCGTGTCTGGGTGGGGTGGATTACTGGGGCAGGGTCAGGCGGCGGATGGTGCGCCCATCGCGCAGCAAAACATAAGTTTCGGTGATCTCCATGACGTCGCCCATCGGCGTGACGTCTTCGGGGTTGGCGATCACGACGGTGCCATCTGCACCGCGCAGCATGGCGCGCAGTCCACCCGCACCGCCGAACAGCCCAATAAGTTGCGGTTGCGTCAGGTCAATAGGGACCGTTTCGGTGGCATTTTGCGCGGTTGCTGCGGTCGTCGTCATGGTCGGTGGCCTTTGATGATCAGACCGGGCAGGTAGTCCTGCGCTGCCTTATCGTCTAGGGGCCATGCTGCGCTGCGGCGTAAACTGGCCGACTGTTGGGGGGATTGCGCCGGTTTGGTCCATTTGTTTCGGCGTTATTCGGCGGCAGTTTTCATTTCAAACCCTTGTTCCACCATATCGGTGGGTTTGACGGGATAGTCGCCGCTGAAACAGGCGTCGCAATATTGCGGGCTGTCCTGATTGCGGCCCTTGGCTTGCCCGACGGCCCGATACAGGCCGTCAATTGAGATAAATTTTAGCGAATCGACACCAAGGTGGTCGCGCATTTCTTCTTCGGACATGTTGGCGGCCAGCAGTTTGTCGCGTTGCGGTGTATCGACGCCGTAAAAACAAGGCCATTTGGTTGGCGGGCTGGCGATGCGGAAATGCACCTCGGCTGCGCCCGCCTCAAGGATCATTTCCTTGATCTTGCGCGATGTGGTGCCGCGCACAACTGAGTCGTCGACCAGAATGATCCGTTTGCCTTTGACCAACGCGCGATTGACGTTGAGCTTTAGGCGCACGCCCATGTTGCGGATGGATTCGCTGGGCTCAATAAACGTGCGGCCCATGTATTGGTTGCGGATGATGCCCATGGCGTAGGGGATGCCGGATTCCAGTGAAAACCCGATCGCAGCTGGGGTGCCTGAATCGGGCACAGGGCAGACCATGTCGGCGTCAACAGGCGCTTCTTTTGCCAGTTCACGACCAATGTTTTCGCGGGTTTCATAGACGCTGCGCCCGCCGAGGATTGAGTCGGGGCGGCTGAAATAGACGTGTTCAAAGATACAGAATCGCGATTTCGTGGGGCGGAACGGAAAGTGGGATTCAACGCCTTTGCTGGTCGCGACAACCATTTCACCGGGTTCGATTTCGCGAATGAACGTCGCGTTGATGATGTCGAGCGCGCAGGTTTCTGATGCCAGAACCCAACCGTCGCCCAATTGGCCCAACACCAGCGGGCGCACGCCCAGCGGGTCGCGACAGCCGATCAATTTGGTGCGGGTCATCGCGACGACGGAAAATGCGCCTTCAACCTTGCGCAGGGCTTCTTCCATGCGATCGGGAATGTGTTTGCCCATTGAGCGCGCCATCAGGTGGATGATGCACTCGGAATCAGATGAGGACTGAAAAATAGAACCGCGTTCGATCAGTTCTTTGCGCAGCGCCAGCGCGTTGGTGATGTTGCCATTGTGCGCAATCGCAGCGCCGCCCATGGAAAATTCACCAAAGAACGGCTGTACGTCGCGGATTTGCGTCGCACCTTTGGAGCCGGATGTGGAATAGCGCACATGGCCGATGCCAATGGGGCCGGGCAGGGTCGCCATGGTTTCCGCATCGGTGAAATTGTCGCGCACGTAGCCGAAACGGCGTGCTGAACTAAATCCTTGGCCGAATTCATGAGTGACGATGCCGCCCGCTTCTTGGCCACGGTGTTGCAAGGCATGCAGTCCGAGGGCGACGACCGAGGCGGCGTTATCGACGCCTACGACGCCAAAGACACCGCATTCTTCTTTCAGTTTGTCGTCGTCACCGCCGGGCCAGTCGGTGCGCAAGAATTCAGTGTCAAATGGATGGGCGGGGGTCATGAGATCGCGCAGATTATTGGCCACGTTGGACAGCTCCGAATCCGAGGGTTTCGCGTGGGGCTGGGTTTAACCCTTTGTCGTGAAAGTGTCACGAGCCGATCCACCTGTGTTTCGGTGTCGTGATGAAAGGGCTTTGTGCCTGCCAAATGTCAGCGCTAGGGTGGCGAAAATCAGGGGAGTTTGCAGATGCTTGGTATTCTTGCGGCCGCACTCATGGCGGCCTCATTTTTCATGCCGTGGTTGTCATTCTTGGGCGAGGAGATGAGCCCTGTCGGGATGATTGGTAATCAGATTTCACTAGCGGATCTGCCTTGGCGGGGCTGGGCGTTTGTGGCCAGTTTCGCGATCGCTGGTTTGGCGGCGGTTAAGGCGCTGCGGCGCAGGCGTGCGGGGCTTTTGATGCTGATCGCAGGGGCCATTCCCTACGGTCTGATTGGCGAACAGATGCTGGGGGTGCGCAATCAAGCGCAAGATCTCGGCCTGCCGTTGCCCGATGGTGGCACCCCGATTGATTTGATCCGCAGCTTGGCGGACTTCATCGAATTCGGGCTGCCAGCATATTTCATTGCCGCGGCATTGTTGATTGTCATCGGTCTGGGCCGCATCTTGGGTCGGCGTTAGGCCCTAGTTATCTGCGGGAACCGTTGGTGTGACATCAGTCTGCGGATCGCCACATTCGCCGACAAGCTGTTCGTACTGTGTGGTGATCCAGCCCAAGGCCGCCTCAGGGTCGCGTTGTTCGATACTGCCGGTCATCTTGGAAAATACTGCAATCGCACGGCTGTTTTCAACCATTTCGATGTCTTGGGCTTCAAGCACGGTCTGGTAGACGAAAAACGCCACGGCGACCAACAAGATGCCGCGCAAGGCACCGAACAAGAACCCGAGGCCTTGATCAATGCCGCCCAACACTGAGCGTTGGATCAGCGATGAAAACAGCGGGGTGAAAATTGAGACGATCACCAGCACAACCGCAAACACTGCGGCAAAGGCCGCGATGACGGATAATTCGCAACTGTCACCGATGAAATCGCCGACAACGGGAATTTGGCGCACCAGCGGTGTCACTTGATCGGCAAATACAAACGCCATGACAGTCGCGACGATCCAGCCGACGATGGCCAATGCTTCGCGTACCAATCCACGGCTATAGGCCAGCAATGCCGACAAAATAATAACAATGGCAACCACGCCGTCGATGATGGTGAAATCGCCCATGTCTTTCGTGCCTTATTTATGTGGAGTTAACGTTCCCCGAATACCTGTTCAACGAAGCCAAGCAAATCGGTCATTTCCCGAAGTTGCACGGCCGTGTCTCCGCCACGTTTCGCACGGACCGGAGTAATTGCCGATGTAAAACCAAGTTTTGACGCCTCTTTCAACCGATTTTCGGTCTGGGGGGCAGGTCGTAGGCCACCAGAGAGGCTTATTTCGCCAAAAACAACACACTCTTTGGGAAGTGCGGCATCTTCGCGGGCGGAAATCAGCGCAGCGGCGACGGCCAAATCCGCCGCGGGTTCGGTGACGCGCAGGCCACCAGCGACGTTGAGGTACACATCAAGGCCAGTAAACGGCACGCCGGCGCGGGATTCGAGGACGGCGAGAATCATCGCGAGGCGCGATCCATCCCAGCCCACGACGGTGCGGCGTGGTTGGGAATGGGGGGAGGGCGCGACGAGGGCTTGGAATTCGCACAGCATTGGCCGCGATCCTTCGATTCCGGCAAACACGACGGATCCAGGTGCCGGATCTCCGCGCTCGGAGAGGAACATCGCGGAGGGATTTTTGACCTCAGCGAGGCCTTTGCCGGTCATTTCAAACACGCCGATTTCGTCCGCAGGACCAAAGCGGTTTTTGACGGCACGTAGAATGCGGAATTGGTGGCCGCGTTCGCCTTCAAAATATAGAACGGTATCGACCATGTGTTCGACGACCCGCGGACCCGCGATTTGGCCATCTTTGGTGACGTGGCCGACCAACACCACGGCGATGCCGTTGGTTTTGGCGAAGGTTGTGAGCTCATGAGCGGCGGAACGGACTTGGCTCACCGACCCAGGTGCTGCCTCAACAGTATCCAGCCACATGGTCTGGATGGAATCGATGATGACGAAATCGGGCTTTTCCGCTTCAAGCGTGGTGAGGATGTCGCGCAGGTTGGTTTCGGAGGCGAGTTTCACCGGGCTTTCGGTCAAACCGAGACGACGCGCCCGCATTTGAATTTGCGCCGCTGATTCTTCGCCCGAGACGTAGAGCACTTTGAGCCCGTTGCGCGCAAACCGTGCGGCGGCTTGCAACAACAGCGTTGATTTTCCGATGCCGGGATCGCCGCCGACCAGAATGGCCGATGCTTTGACCAGACCACCGCCCAACGTGCGGTCCAATTCACCGACGCCAGACATCGTGCGCGGCGGTTCGGGTTCAAGCGTTGCAAGATCGGTCAGGGTGATCTGCTTACCACGCCCGCTGCCCATGGATTTTTTGGATTTCGGGCCATTGGAGAGCGGCTTGACTTCCTCAATCGTGTTCCACGCCTCACAGGTGTCACAGCGCCCCGACCATTTGGTGGTGGCGGCATTGCACGCGGTGCAGGTGAAGGAGGGATCTTTGGCCATGTTCACCTTTTGCCCCAAAGGACGCGCGGCGTCTATAGGTTAGATTTGAGTTGTATTTACCAAGATGAAGTCAGGAGGGGCGCGTTTTGGCCGAGAGGGTCGAGATCATGAGTGAGGCGAGGACACAGCCAGTAAACAAATAAAGCCCCCAGCCGCCTTCGACCGTCACGCGCCCCGCGCCTTTGACCACGACAACATAGAGCGCGATGAGGAAGATATCCGCCATTGCCAGTTTGCCCAAGTAGCCGAGTACTGGCAGAACTTTGGCCTTAAGAAGATCAAAATGCACCAACGCCAGCAGAATGGTTTTGAGGTAGGGCGCGAAAATGGCGAAGGTGGTGACGATCAGCGCGAGGAAAACGTCTGACCCCCACAGGCTTTGCAGGCCGGACATCACCGAGATTTCGTCCATTCCAAACACCGGCAACAGAGCTGCACGCAACAGGGGCGCGAACCACGCAATTGGAAAAAGCACCAAAAGGGACAGGTTAAGAATGCGCAGGGTTGTTAACATGGGCCACACCTAAAACGCGCGCTGACTGGACGCCAGCGTGATTATTCAGCCGCTGGTTTTTGCGGCAACGGCACAATATCAGCACTTTAATTGCCCAGTGTGTAGCCAAGGGCGGGCAGTGTCGCGTCAAGCTGTTCTTGAAGTTGGCTCAGCTGGGATGCCACGACGCTTTCTTCCAGTTCGACCTGTTGGGACCATTTGCGGATGTCGCGCAGGGCGTGGTGTGCTTCGATGATCAACTGCTGCTGACGCTCTGCCTCTTGTTGGCGTTGATGCAGGAACATCTTCGCACGGGCGACTTTTTCAACATTGTAAATGTCAGCCAATTCACGCGATTGGTGCGACATCTGCGCCGCAATTTCCAGCACCTGAGGTTCCAGAGAATCCAGATCAGGATGATCGCGCAGATAGGCAAGGCGTTCGCGCACGGCGTCAAATTCGCTGCTCATGGTGAAGATGCCGGAACGATCCGCCGTGTGGCAAACGTGATAGGCCCGCGCCACGTCTTCCATACTAAGCCTGAAATTTCGGTGCGAGCGTTCAAGCGACAGGATGCGACCCGCGCTTGGCATAAAGAAAAACAGTGATGCGAGGATGATGGTCGCAATGATCTGTGTGATCATGCCTGCTTGGGGGTAGGTGAATTCGCCAAACGTTGCTGAGAATGTGAGCCAAGGGGTCACGCCAAAGGCAGACGCTGCGGTCAGCCCGATCGCTGCCAACCCGATCACGAGGATCAGGACCATTGAGACTGAATGTAGGACGCGGTGGCTAAGTGCCACGAATGAAATAGCAGACACTTTGACCCCCCAGGTTGTAATGCCTTTTTTAACTATACTCCCGCGCCTGAATTGACCTGAGGTTTTCCCCTCAAATCACTTTGTATTCCTTGAGCGATATGACGCGGAAGTTGTCGGTGACGGTGTCGCGGAACTCCGGCCATTTTTCTGGCAGGGTCTTGCGGAAGAAGTCGAAAATGGCCTCTGTGAATTGGTTGAACGTTGCATAGTGCCGATTGTGGGTGACCCATTTGTGCATAACACCCCAAAGACGCTCGATCGGGTTGAGGTGCGGGGCATATGCTGGCAAGAAATGCAACTTCACCCGACGTTCTGGGCTGTCCAGCCATGGCTGTAGCATCTTGGCATGATGATAGCGGGCATTGTCGACAAAGACGTGGATGGCCGTCTTGGTTTGGTTGTTGCGTTCCAACTTTTCCAGCATCTGTCGGGTTGTCTGGGCATTGATCTTCTCGCCTTCCACAAAGGTGAACTGGAAAGTCTCAAGGTCAAGCGCGCCCTGAATGTTGAGCCGCTTGCGCCCTGATGTCGCCTTCAGGGCTGTCTTTTGCCCCTTGGGAAACCAACCATGGGCGGGGCGGCTCTGGTGTTTGAATCCAAGCAGCGTCCGAAAAGATAACCATCTCATCTGCGGCCAACCCGTTCATCAGGGCCTCATATTTGGCAATAAACGCAGCCTGCTTGGCTTCATCGGCCTGTGCAGGCAGCAATTGTGGTTTCTTATACGCGAACCCCAGGCGGCGCATCAGCTTGGCGGCTCCCGACGTGCTGTAGTTTTGGTCGCACTCGGCTAGAACATAGGCACAGACCTCATCGGCATTGCGGGCAGGCTGCGCGGTGAAATGGGCTCTCACCGCCTGCTCTTGCACGACGGACAAATGACCCTGACGCTGGCTGTAGTCCTTCAGACCGAAAAACGATAGTCCCGCACCGGCAAAGGCAAATCGCCACTCCTTGGATTCAAACATCAAGTGCAACGGTTGATTTGAAGGCCGCGATTTCGTCGGCCATGGCTTCAGCGGGTGTTCTCCAACCGAGAGTTTTTCTTGGACGGTTGTTCATCAGGTTTGCAACGTCGTTCAGCCATGTTTGGCTTGCACCGTTCAGGTCAGTTCCTTTGGGCATGAACTGACGCAGCAGTCCGTTGGTGTTCTCGTTGCTGCCACGCTGCCAAGGCGCATGCGGATCGCAGAACCAGATATCGATCTTCAACCGTCTGGCGAGTTCGGGGTGGCAGGCCATTTCGGAGCCGCGGTCGTAGGTCATGCTCTTGCGCAAAGCAGCGGGTAGTCGTCTCATCTGGCGGGTGAAGCTGTCGAGCGCGGCCTCGGCCCCATTGCCGTCCATTTTGCAAAGAATGACAAAGCGTGTCTTGCGCTCGACCAAGGTCCCCACTGACGAGTGATTGAATGCGCCCTTGATGAGGTCGCCCTCCCAATGGCCTGGTACCAGTCGCGCTTCGATCTCTTCAGGGTGATTGATAATGCGCAATGATTCCGGGACCATAGCACTGCCCGCCGCTGTCCTGCGCTTGAGCCCACGCTTAGGCTTCGCTTGACGCAACGCCTCGATCATCGCCGCCTTCAGCCCACCACGTGGCTGCGCGTAAATCGCGGCATAGATGGTCTCATGGCTCACATGGGCGGATGGATCATCAGGCTTCATGAGACGCAGTCTCTGCGCAATCTGCTCAGGCGACCAGTGCAGATGTACGAGCTTGCCATGAACAAAACGATAAAGATCGCTCCCCTCCACAAGCTTGCGCGCGCGCTGCCGGAACGTGTCAACGACTTTGAGACAGTGGCTTTTGGACTTTAGGCTTGGGTTTCTTCGGTTGGTTTTGGTGGGTTGATCCAGACGGCGGTCGGGATTTGAGGCGGTTTTGGTGGTTTGTGTACGAAGCGTTCGGGCGTGGCGAGGAATGCCGCGTCTAGTGTTGCTTGTCGCGCGGTGTAGATTTCTTGGGCCTGCCCAAAATGGATTTGGTCGGGCGTCATCAGACCAATCCCGGCGTGATGATGGTCTTGGTTATACCATGCAAAGAACCTGCGGCAGAATGCGCGAGCCTGCTCGATGGTTTCAAAGTTCTTGGGGAACTCTGGCTGATATTTCAGTGTTTTGAAGTGGGCTTCGGAGAACGGGTTGTCGTTTGAGGTGTGGGGCCGACTGTGGAACTTGAGCACACCAAGATCAACCAGCATCAGGGCTGTCGTCTTTGCCTTCATGGGCCCACCGCGATCTGCATGCAATGTCAGCTGATCGCGTGGAACCTCGTGTTTTTCCATCGCGTCGATGAACAGCTCTTTGAACTGGCTGGCGCTCTCCGCGTGCTCGACGCGCCAGCCAACAACGCGGCGGCTGAAGATGTCGAGGATGACATAGAGATAGAAGTAGGACCATTTCACCGGGCCCCTCAGCTTGGTGATGTCCCAAGACCAGACCTGATTGGGGGCTTCAGCTAGAAGTTCAGGCTTTTGATAGACGGGATGTGTGCGCTGTCGGCGGCGTTCGCCAACTTCGCCCTGCGCGGCCAATATCCGATACATCGTGCGGATTGAACACAGATAGGTGCCTTCATCCAGCAAGGTGGCAAAGACCTCTGTGGGCGTCTGATCCGCAAAGCGGGGTTCGCGCAGGTGGTGCAATACCTGGTCTCTTTCCCTTTCCGGCAGAGCCCGCGAAGACGCTGCGCGCGGTGGGCGTGTGCGTGGTGGTGCCGTCAGCGCCGCACGCTGTCGAAGAACGCTCGCGCGCGATAATGATAGCGCGGCGCAGACAGCCGAGGTCAAGCCGCTGCCGGTGGGCAATGCAATCGCGACGGCCATCATGATTTGCCGCTGCGCTCTTGCGTCTGCTCCATCTCGTCCAGAAGTCCCACCACTTTTTTTTGGATGGCAATGATGGCTTCCGCCTGATCCAGACGGCGCCGCAAGGCTGTCACCTCACGGTTGGCCTTAGCCAGCTCAGCTTGCAATGGATTGGCAGGTGCCTTTTGTGGGCCACGGCGCATTGGCTGCAATGCACCCAATGTGCCGGCCGCCCGCGCACGGCGCCAATCGGTCAGTGCAGAGGAATAAAGCCCCTCCCGCCGTAGAATGGCGGAAACCCCGCCAGTGTCTGCCACTTGGTCCGTCTCATCCAGAATGCGCAGTTTGTATTTGGCTGTGAAGTTGCGTCGCTTCGGGATGCTCGTCAGTTCCGCTGTGGGAGCCAACGGCGCATTAACAACGCGGGGAGGCGACGTCGGGGCCAAAACGGCTCCAGATCCAGCATCTGGCGAAAGTGGTGATTGTGAAGGCATAACCATGGGTTCGTTCTCCTACGCCCTCAAGTGTAAACTTTAGCCAGTCAATTGTCTCACGCTTATTGGCACGGAGGGGCAGCGCGCACGCCGGGCATCATAGGCCTGCCGCGCCGCTTGCGGGCAATAGCTGCCGTCTTCCTGCCGACCTCGCGCCAGCTCACGGCAGATCGTGCTCGCCGGGCGATGCAAAAGCTGGCCGATCAACCGCTGATTGCTGCCCCTATTATGCTCGGCTAATATTACGCCACGGTCCTCGCTGCTGAGGTGCTTGCTTCGTATGTCCATCACAACATCCTATGCCCAAAGGGCTCTGAGTGTTGCATTTGAAACTTGAGCCTAAGCTCCGTCAAAACTGTCGGGCCAATATCCAAAATCCGGCAAACCGTTCCGGCGTCTTCTCCTGCGTCCAAAAGAAGAAACGCGCGCGCCCGTTTCCAAACAAGGGCGTCAACTTTGCGGCGGCGGCAAAGCGCTTCAAGTGCTATGCGCTGCTCGTCGGATAAGGAGACTGTTTTGTATTGCTTGCTCATAAACTCAAAATACAGACTGAACCGCCTTTGGCCATGCTACGAAGTGAATCGCAGGCACAAAATCGTCAGGTCAATTCAGGCGCAGGAGTATATAAGTTATAATAGGCGGAAAATCTCCGACGCCAAAGGGGGAATTTTGGCTAATTTACCTCCAATTTAGAAAAACATAAACAATAACAGTATATTGGCAAAATTAGTTCCAAAACGGGGTTATGCAATCAAAAGTTGTGTCAGGAGGGCGAACCGGCCTGATCCACGATGTGGTAGATCGCAGCGGCGCAGCCCATATATTCGCACAGCGACCCCACCTATCGTGGTTATTGGGCTACATCCGGTTTTGCGATTCGTTTGGGTGCGGGGGAGGAGTGCAAGAGGCGCGCTAGAGTAAGAAACGGCGGTTGAAATTCGGTGTTAGCGCACGGCCGCAATCGGACCTGTCGCGCGGCCGTGGATGAATTGATCGACATAGGGGTCGCCGGACGCGTCCATGTCGCCCACAGGTCCAGTCCAGCGGATTTTTCCCGCGTGCAGCATGGCGACTTTGTCTGCAATCGCGCGCACGGAGGTCATGTCGTGGGTGATCGTCACCGCAGTCGCCCCCATTTCGGTGACGATTTCGCGGATCAGGTCATTGATAACACCCGCCATGATCGGGTCGAGTCCCGTGGTCGGTTCGTCGAAAAAGATAATTTCCGGTTCCGCAGCGATGGCGCGGGCAAGGCCGACGCGCTTTTGCATGCCGCCGGACAGTTCCGCAGGCAGGCGGTCGGCAACGTCGCTGCCAAGTCCGACGCGGCGCAGTTTTTCGATTGCAATGGCGCGGGCTTGGTCTTTGGGCTTTTTGAGACTACCGCGCAGCAAACGAAAGGCGACGTTTTGCCAAACGGGGAGTGAATCAAACAAAGCCGCGCCCTGAAACAGCATGCCGAACCGCGCGAGAAACGCGTCCCGGTCGCCTTTGTTGACGTCCGTGCCGTCCACCGTGATGGTGCCCGCGTCGGGTTTGACCAAGCCCAGCACCGATTTGATCAGCACGGATTTTCCGGTGCCCGATCCGCCGATTACCACCATGCTTTCGCCCTTGGCCACCGACAGATCAACGCCGCGCAGGACTGCGTTTGTGCCGAATGTTTTGTGAACCCCTGAAAGTGTGATCATGCGGAGAAAAATGCCTCAGTGAGAAGGAAGTTCGCAGCGAGGATCAAAATGGCGGCGGCGACAACGCTGGACTTTGTTGCACGACCAACCCCCATCGCGCCGCGTTCGCTGTTCATGCCGTAATAACAGCCCATGAGGGCCGCGATAAACCCGAAGACCGCACCCTTGGCGAGGGAGGAGACGATGTCACTTGGTTCAAGAAAGTCCGCGGTGTTTTGCAAATAGGCGGCTGCATTAAAGCCAAGCCGTTCCGTGCCAACCAAGAAGCCACCGTAGATGCCGATGATGTCCCCGACGCCGACCAAGATTGGCATCACCAATGTGGCCGCGAGAACGCGGGGCAGGGTCAAATATTTCATCGGATGCGTCGACAGGGTGACCAGCGCGTCAATCTGTTCGGTGACCTTCATCGTGGCGATTTCGGCGGCGATGGAGGATGTGACCCGCGCGGCAATCATCAGGCCCACCAGAACGGGGCCAAGTTCGCGGACCATACCGATTGCAACGATTTGCGGCACCACGGCTTCGGCGTTAAAACGCGCGCCGCCGGAATAGATTTGCAACGCCAATGCGCCGCCCGTGAAGAAGGCTGTCAGGCCAACAACGGGGAGGGATAAATAACCGATTTGGAGCAGGGCGTTGGCGAATTCGCGGCCATAAAACGGCGGGCGCACAAGGTGGCTGATGGTTTGTCCGGTGAATGTCGCCAATCGCCCGACTGCTGCCAAAAGCCCAAGAACGCCAGCGCCCAAAGAGGCGAGCGAGCCAATCATGCGCCAGAATACCGTCGTTCGTATCTTGGTCCCAGCGACGTGAGGATTTCATAGCCGATCGTACCAGCCCGCGCTGCCAGTTCGTCAACGGTTTGATCAAGGCCAAGGACTGACAGCACGCCGGGCAATTCGGGCAAGTCGGTGACGTCCGCCGTTATCAGGTCCATCGACACGCGGCCCACAAGCGGCACAGGCTGCGCGCCGTGCCACAGGTTGGCGCCAGCAGACAGCGCACGGGTCAGCCCATCTGCGTAACCGCCTGACAGGGTCGCGATTTTCGAGGGACGCTGCGCGGTCCACGCATTGGCGTAGCCGACAGTTTCGCCAATTTCGACATCACGTACTTGAATGACCGGCAGGTCGAGATAGGCCACGGGCAGAGCATCCGCGAAGGGCGCGCCGCCATACAGGCCGATGCCGGGCCGGGTCATGTCAAAATGGTATTCAGGGCCGAGCAATATCCCACCGGTTGCGGCCAAGGAGCGCGGCACGTTGATCCCGTCCGTCATCAGGTGAAACTGGTCAAGCTGTTTGCGGTTCATCGGATGATCGGGGGTGTCTGCGCAGGCAAGGTGGCTCATGACGAGGCGACAGTTTTGCGTCAGGGCGATTTCGGCGATGGAGGCCCATTCATCAATCTCAAGCCCGAGGCGATTCATGCCGGTGTCCAGCTGCACGCCAAAGGGATGGTCTGGTAGCGCCTCGAGGTGGCGGGTCAGCTGGCCGATTGTGTTGATCATCGGGGTCAACATCATGTCCGCGATCATGTCGGTGTCGCCGCGCATGTGGCCTGCAAAGATGCAAATTTCCACATTGGGACCAACGGCGTGACGTAGTATTGCGCCTTCTTCTGGAACGGCCACGAAGAAGCGTTTTACGCCAGCCTTCATCAACGCGCGGCCAACTTTAGCCACGCCGAGGCCGTAGCCATCCGCCTTGACGACAGCGCATGTTTCCACGTCCGTCATTGCGTCCAAGCTGCGCCAGTTGGCGGTCAGCGCATCTAAATCAACCGATAAAAAACCTGTGCTCATGGGGTGGTTGTGCCAGCCCGCGCGGATGGTCGCAAGGGGCGGCGCAAGCCGCGTTTAGAATTCTTGATCACCGTTTTGCTGCCAAGGTTTCACAAGGTTGCCAAAGCGGGTGAATTCAGGCGTGAACGACAGTTCAACCATGCCAATCGGGCCGTGGCGCTGTTTGCCAATGATCACTTCGGCTTTGCCGAATTGGTCGTTCATTTTGTTCTGCCACGCCGCCATTGCTTCCATGTTGCTGTCTTCGGGCTTTTCGCGTTCGGTGTAATATTCGCCGCGATAGACGAACATGACGACGTCGGCGTCTTGCTCAATAGAACCGGATTCGCGCAAGTCACTGAGTTGTGGGCGTTTGTCTTCACGGTTTTCCACTTGTCGTGACAGCTGGGACAGGGCGATGACGGGGATTTGCAGTTCCTTGGCGATGGCTTTGAGGCCCATGGAAATTTCGCCGATTTCTTGCACGCGGTGTTCGGACGTGCCGCGGACAAGTTGCAGGTAGTCCACGATCAACAAGTCCAGCCCGTGGGTGCGTTTCAGACGGCGGGCGCGGGCGGACAGCTGGCTGATCGGGATGGCGGCTGTGTCATCGATATAAAGCGGGCAGGCTTCAAGCTGTTTGGCGGCATCGACAAAGCGGCGGAATTCAACCTCGGTCATATCGCCTTGGCGGATTTTGTGGCTGGAGATTTCGGAGGCTTCGGCGAGGATACGGCCCGCGAGCTGTTCTGCCGACATCTCAAGGCTGAAGAACCCGACGACGCCGCCATCAACGGTGCCTTCTGACCCATCGGCCAGTTTGCCCTTTTTATAGGCCTTGGCGACGTTGTAGGCGATGTTGGTCGCCAGCGACGTCTTGCCCATGGATGGGCGACCGGCAAGGATCAGCAGGTCGGATTTGTGCAAACCACCCAGTTTGTTGTCCAGATCAATCAGGTCTGTGGCGACGCCCGCCAGCCCGCCGTCGCGTTGATACGCGGAGTTGGCGACGTTGACGGCATCAGTTACGGCCTTGAGGAAGGATTGAAATCCGCCCTCGGACGAGCCTTGTTCGGCCAGTTTGTACAAGGCCTGTTCGGCCTCAACGATTTGTTCTTTCGGTTCGTTGTCCACATCGACCTTTTTGGCCTTAGCCGCGATGTCTTGACCAACGGTGATCAATTCGCGCCGTACTGCGAGATCGTAGATCATCTGTGCGTAATCGCGTGCCGCGAACGCCGAAATTGCCGCCCCAGCGAGGCGTGCAAGATAGGCGGGGCCGCCGAGTTCTTTCAGCCCTTCGTCGTCTTCCAGAAACGCCTTGAGCGTCACAGGGGAGGCGAGGTTGTTTTTGGCGATGCGCGCAGCGGCCACATCAAAGATGCGGGCATGAACCGGATCATAGAAATGACTTGGCCCGACGATGGATGCGATGCGATCAAAAATATCGTTGTTGGTCAGGATCGCGCCCAGAAGCTGCTGTTCAGCCTCAATCGAATGGGGGACGGAATCGACGGTGGTTTCAAGTGTGCCCGTCGCGTTGAATGTCGAAATCTCGTTCATTTATTTTGCCCCTGCATGCGCGATCCACCGCTGTGTCGTCATACAAAACCCGCACTATCCGTGCAAACTGTATAAAGTTGTGGATAGGATGTGGGCTTTATCATGCCACAAGATGCAGTCTGCGGATAGGGTAAAGTCCGCAAGATGTAGTGCAAGTTAAGGCCCCGTTGGGGTTAATTTATTCGCGGCATTCAGGCGTGGGCGGCGGACCAACCGGCAGGATCGCGCAAATAGGCTTCGACTTCTGCCAATGTTACCGCGTCAAAGGATTCGGACGTCTTGGCTTCTTCGAGAACATCCCACCATGTGCACAAGTGCAGCAATTGAATGCCGTGTTCGGCCAGTGTTTGTTCGACGCCTTCAAAGATGCCGTAAAAGAAGATCACCGCCGTTGCGTTGCAGGTCGCACCCGTTTCACGGATCGCATCGACGAATGACAGTTTTGAGCCGCCATCGGTTGTCAGATCCTCAACCAACAGAACGCGCTGGCCCTCGGTCATCACACCTTCAATGCGGGCATTGCGCCCGTAGCCTTTGGGTTTTTTGCGCACGTAGGTCATTGGCAAGGCGAGGCGTTCGGCCATCAATGCAGCAAACGGGATACCGGCAGTTTCGCCGCCAGCGATGTTATCAAACGCCTCAAACCCGACTTCGCGCATGGTTGTGACGGCCAGAAAATCCATCAGAGTTGAGCGGATACGCGGGAACGAGATCAGCTTGCGGCAATCCACATAGGTCGGGGCTTTTTTGCCGGACGCATGGGTGAAAGGCGCTTTTGCGTTGAAATCAATCGCGCCAATTTCAATCAACATCCGCGCGGTCAGACGAGCGATTTCGGCTTTGTCGGGAAACGAAGAGGGGATCATGCAGGTCTCTTTTCTTGGAGTTATTCAACGCGCCAGTGCAGTGGGAAGCCGGGGTCGAACACAGTGACGGGGCCATCTGCGGTGTCGATATGGTCGGGGTAGGTTACTGCGTCGCCCCGGATCAGCGTCACGGTCGCGTCATTGGGCGCAAGGTCGTAAAACCGTGGGCCAGACAGCGATGTGAAGCTTTCGAGCTTGTGCATTTTTCCTGCGACGTCAAAGACTTCCGCGAGGCACGAGAGAGTATTGATCGCGGTGAAACAGCCAGCGCAGCCACAGGGCAGAAGTTTGTTGGCGTCCGTGTGCGGCGCTGAATCGGTGCCAAGAAAGAAACGACTGTCACCCGATATTGCCGCCTGAACCAGCGCAATACGGTGCCGTTCGCGTTTCGCAACGGGAAGGCAGTAATAATGCGGTTTTATCCCACCCGCGAGGATGTGATTGCGGTTTATGATCAAATGGTGCGTGGTGATCGTCGCCGCGAGGTTGGATCGGCTGTCGCGCACATAATCCACCGCGTCCTGCGTGGTGATGTGTTCCATGATCACTTTAAGGTCGGGCACCCTTTTGCGGATCGGCTTTAGTACCTTGTCGATAAACACGGCTTCGCGGTCAAAAATGTCGACGTCGGGATCGGTGACTTCGCCGTGCACACTCAAGGGCAGGCCGATGTCGGCCATACGTTCCAGAATGGGACGAATTTTGTCAAAATTGGAGACGCCAGATGCGGAATTAGTGGTGGCACCTGCGGGGTATAATTTGACGGCCGTGATAATGCCGTCGCGGTGGGCGGCGGCCAGGTCATCGGCGTCGGTATCTTCGGTCAGATAACACGTCATCAACGGGCGGAAACTGGTATCATCGGGCAGGGCGGCCATGATCCGGTCGCGGTACGCACGCGCCTGAGCGCCGGTCACGACGGGGGGCACAAGGTTTGGCATAATGATCGCGCGGCCAAAGCGTGCTGCGGACAAAGGTGCCACGGCCTGCATCATTGCGCCGTCGCGCAGGTGAAGGTGCCAATCATCGGGTTGGCGAATGGTAATGCGATCTGGGCGTTGTTTGATCATGGGGTGCCTCGTACACTGCCAACCTCGTGCTGACCAGAGGGTTTGAGCCCCAGCTTAGGCTCTGGCCATGGCCTGTCTGCCCTTGCCAAGCGGGGGCGAGGTTGCGTAAGCCAGATGAAGCAATAAAGAGGATATTTGAATGTTTGGTTTTTTGATTGCCATAGCCGCGGGCGCTGTGACGCCGATGGTTGAAGATCCGCTGGCACGTCGTGCTGCCAAATCCATGGCTCAACACGTTGAGGTGCAAGAAAACGAAGTGCGTGCGCTGGCGTTCATGATCGCGATGATCATTGTGGGCGTGGTGTGTAATGTGCTCGACACCGGATCGCCACTTGGCCTCGCGGTGGGTGGCGCGTTGGGCTATTTCGGCGCGCGTTTGCTGCGCTGGGGACAGCGTAGAATCGAGGATCGTCGCAGCTGATATAGTTGCGGCTAAATCAGTGTGGTAGTTAGGTATACTCCCGCGCCTGAATTGACCTGAGGTTTTCCCCTCAAATCACTTTGTATTCCTTGAGCGATATGACGCGGAAGTTGTCGGTGACGGTGTCGCGGAACTCTGGCCATTTTTCTGGCAGGGTCTTGCGGAAGAAGTCGAAAATGGCCTCTGTGAATTGGTTGAACGTTGCATAGTGCCGATTGTGGGTGACCCATTTGTGCATAACACCCCAAAGACGCTCGATCGGGTTGAGGTGCGGGGCATATGCTGGCAAGAAATGCAACTTCACCCGACGTTCTGGGCTGTCCAGCCATGGCTGTAGTATCTTGGCATGATGATAGCGGGCATTGTCGACAAAGACGTGGATGGCCGTCTTGGTTTGGTTGTTGCGTTCCAACTTTTCCAGCATCTGTCGGGTTGTCTGGGCATTGATCTTCTCGCCTTCCACAAAGGTGAACTGGAAAGTCTCAAGGTCAAGCGCGCCCTGAATGTTGAGCCGCTTGCGCCCTGATGTCGCCTTCAGGGCCGTCTTTTGTCCCTTGGGGAACCAACCATGGGCGGGGCGGCTCTGGTGTTCGGGGTGGACAGCGTCCGAAAAGACAACCATCTCATCTGCGGCCAACCCGTTCATCAGGGCCTCATATTTGGCAATAAACGCAGCCTGCTTGGCTTCATCGGCCTGTGCAGGCAGTAATTGTGGTTTCTTATACGCGAACCCCAGGCGGCGCATCAGCTTGGCGGCTCCCGACGTGCTGTAGTTTTGGTCGCACTCGGCTAGAACATAGGCACAGACCTCATCGGCATTGCGGGCAGGCTGCGCGGTGAAATGGGCTCTCACCGCCTGCTCTTGCACGACGGACAAATGACCCTGACGCTGGCTGTAGTCCTTCAGACCGAAAAACGATAGTCCCGCACCGGCAAAGGCAAATCGCCACTCCGTCAAAACTGTCGGGCCAATATCCAAAATCCGGCAAACCGTTCCGGCGTCTTCTCCTGCGTCCAAAAGAAAAAACGCGCGCGCCCGTTTCCAAACAAGGGCGTCAACTTTGCGGCGGCGGCAAAGCGCTTCAAGTGCTATGCGCTGCTCGTCGGATAAGGAGACTGTTTTGTATTGCTTGCTCATAAACTCAAAATACAGACTGAACCGCCTTTGGCCATGCGACGAAGTGAATCGCAGGCCCAAAATCGTCAGGTCAATTCAGGCGCAGGAGTATAGGTAGGTTAAAGGGTGATGCCTTTTGCCTCGAGTTCTTTCAGCTTTTTGTAGAACATCGGCCATTTGCCGTTTGCCCCGACGTGGCGATACAGGCGCGCCAAGAGCCGTTCGTGGCGGTCTTGACCATTCAAACGACGAAACAAAGTCCGCAGGTAGGGTGAAAACGTTTGCCGTGCGCGCCACAGGCTCGCGAAGCTGGTGGCCGTTAGTGTGCCGTCCATCGCCTGTTCGATCATGTCTGGCATCACATCCATTGCAATCAACGCGAGATCTGCGTTTGGTCCCAGATAGGAGCAGGACAGATGCGTGATGTTGTCACCGGTAAACAATGATGCGTGCATGGCGTCCTCAATCACGGATGGATCGTGAACAACTGTGACCTTTTCGGCTGTTTCAACCATCATCGGCGCATAGCCAAAGCGGGTCGTAAAATCCAAGCGCCGCGCCTCGAGGTGACGGCGGTCCCAACGGGCCAAGCTTGGACGCAGTGTTGCTTGTGGTTGAATGATCAAAACCTGCGCTTCCGGAGCGGCGACGCTATAGGCGGCGGCGGCGTAACCTGCGGCACCCGCACCGTAAAACAACACCTGATCGAAATCATCAAAGAACCCGTCGTCGATCATCCGGTCGAAATACTCAAACATTGCAGGATGGCGGAACCAATCGGGTTGCGCATTTGCCATCAGTGTCAGGCTTGACCAGCCATGACTTTGCACGAATTCCCAACCGATTGGCGCATCGTCATCATTGTGTTTTCGTACAGATGCGACGGTCTCAAAGCTGACCAGCAACGTGCGGCCAGCATCGATGAGCAGGGCCATATAGTCCGGCCCAATAGACTCGGCATGTCCGAATTCTTCGGCGGTTTCTTCGACACGTTCCATCCAGGCAGAATGGTCAAGGTCGCCTAGATCATAGGTAAATGCGGCAGCGGTATCTTTCATCTTATATCCATATCCAAGGTGTGATCCCACTCACAGTTGGCAGATTTAGTGGCGCATTGCGGCATAAATAGGCAGCCGGTAAGGCGTTTGTGCCCTGATCCACAAAAAAATCATCAGAAGAACGCCTGCAATCCAGTCTGGGCGCGACCAAGGATCAGGGCGTGTACGTCATGGGTGCCCTCATAGGTGTTGACGGTTTCAAGGTTTACCATGTGACGCATGATGTGAAATTCATCCGATATGCCGTTGCCGCCGTGCATGTCGCGGGATGCGCGCGCAATATCCAGTGCCTTGCCGCAGTTGTTGCGTTTCATCATGGAAATCATCGCAGGCGCGGCTTTGCCCGCGTCCATCAAGCGGCCCAGTTGCAGCGCAGACTGCAAGCCAAGGGTGATTTCTGTCTGCATATCCGCGAGCTTCTTTTGAAAAAGCTGCGTTTGCGCCAGCGGTTTGCCGAACTGCTTGCGATCAAGTCCGTAGCGCAACGCCGCGTGCCAGCAAAATTCTGCGGCCCCAATCACGCCCCAGGCAATGCCATAGCGGGCGCGGTTCAAACAGCCAAACGGCCCCTTCAGGCCTTGGACGTTTGGCAACAACGCGTCTTCGCCAACCTCAACGCCGTCCATCACGACCTCCCCCGTTACCGAGGCGCGCAGGGACAGCTTGCCGCCGATTTTCGGCGCAGTGAGGCCTGTCATACCTTTTTCAAGAATAAAGCCACGGATTTTGCCGCCGTGTTCGTCTGATTTGGCCCAAACCACGAAGACATCGGCAATCGGCGCGTTGGAAATCCACATCTTTGCACCGCTGATCTTGTACCCTGTCGGGGTTTTTACCGCGCGGGTCTTCATGCCTGCAGGGTCGGATCCTGCGTCTGGTTCCGTCAGGCCAAAGCAGCCGATCAACTCACCACTGGCCAATCCGGGGAGGAATTTTTTGCGTTGCGCCTCGGACCCGTAGGCGTGGATCGGATACATCACGAGCGAGCTTTGCACCGACATCATTGAGCGATAGCCAGAATCGACGCGTTCGATTTCGCGCGCGACCAACCCGTAGGTGACATACCCCGCGCCCAGCCCGCCGTATTCTTCGGGGATGGTTAGACCAAGCAAACCTGCATCACCCATCTGGCGGAAAATGCCAGCGTCAGTGACTTCTTCGCGGTAGGCGTCGCGCACTTTGGGTTGCAGCGTGGTTTGGGCGAATGTCGCAGCTGCGTCGCGCAGCATGCGTTCGTCTTCGCTCAACTGATCCTCAAGGCGCAGGGCGTCTGACCATTCAAACGCAGCCAAATCAGGTCCGTGACCCGTTTGAATTGCTGACGACTCATTCATTTCCGACCTCCATGATGCTCAAGTTTTAACCTAACCTGCCTGAACCGCGCGAACAATGCGCGCCTTGACGCAAGCGCATTTGCGTGCAGCTTATGGAAACAAAGGGGCCGATTGATGCAAACCATTGACGATGTGCAGACAGACCTAGCAGCGCAGGGATATATTTGTGGCCGTTCGCTGGCGACGGTGGTGTTTTTGTCGCAGCGATTGGGCCGCCAGTTGTTTCTGGAGGGCGAAGCGGGGACAGGCAAGACCGAGATCGCCAAAGCCATAGCCGCCTCCCTTGACCGCCGCCTGATCCGGTTGCAATGCTATGAGGGTCTGGATGCGGCGTCTGCGGTATATGAATGGAATTTTGCCGAACAGATGATCGCCATTCGCACCGCCGAAGCCGTCGGTGGCGCGGATCGCACAGCCCTAAAGGCTGAACTGTTTACAGAGGATTATCTAATCGAACGCCCGCTGCTGCAGGCCATGCGCCCCCAGCCCGGCGGTGCGCCCGTGTTGTTGATCGACGAAGTCGACCGCACTGATGAGCCGTTTGAGGCTTATCTGCTTGAGGCGTTATCGGAGTTCCAAGTCACGATTCCCGAACTTGGCACGATCAAAGCGCCAGAGCCGCCCATCGTGATCCTGACATCCAACCGCACCCGCGAGGTGCATGATGCGCTGAAACGCCGCTGCTTGTATCACTGGGTCGACTACCCCGATTTTGATCGCGAGATGGAGATTCTAGCCACCCGCGCGCCGCAAGCACAACAGGCCCTCTCACGCGAAGTTGTCGCGTTTGTCCAAGCATTGCGCCGCGAAGACCTGTTCAAAAAACCCGGTGTCGCAGAGACAATTGATTTGGCGAAATGCCTGCTGGCGCTGGACGTGATCGCCCTGTCGCCAGAGGTCATCAGCGACACCTTGGGTGCAATATTGAAATACCAAGACGACATTCAAGCGCTGCAAGGCTCCGAGGCAAAACGCATTTTAGACGCGGCGCGGGCTGATCTTGATGATCTATAATTTGCCTTTGTCTCGTAAATATCCCGGGGGAGGCCGACAGGCCGGGGGCAGCGCCCCAATTGGACAAACGTGATGGACCTGCCGCGCCTTGATCTGCCCGAAGATGGCAAACTCGGCCATAACATCACGCATTTCGCACGGGCGTTGCGCAAGGCGGGATTGCCGATTGGACCGGGCCGTGTGCTGGATGCAGTTGCGGCCGTCAGGGTTGCGGGGTTTACGGATCGGGCAGATTTTTTCTACACGTTGCAGGCTTGTTTTGTCAGCCGCCCCGATCACCGCGCGGTGTTCGCCCAGACGTTCCGGTTGTTCTGGCGCGATCCGAAATACGTTGATCATATGATGTCGCTGATCACGCCGATGGTGCGCGGCGTGCAAGAAGACCGCCACGCCAAAGCGGCCGAAAAACGCGCGGCTGAGGCGTTGTTAGACGGGGTCGAGGCACCGGCGAAGGACGCACCACAAGACGACGCAACAGAAATCGACATTGATGCGTCACAGACCGTTTCAGCACAAGAACGCCTGCGCACGTTGGATTTTGAACAAATGAGCGGCGATGAAATGACGCTAGCCAAGCGCATCTTGTCGACGCTGACGTTGCCGATAGATCCGTTGGTGTCGCGGCGCATGAAAGCGGGCGCTGGGCGCAGTCCCGACTGGCGCCAAACGCTGCGGATCGCCAACCGCTGGGGTGGTGAAATCCGCGGGTTTGCGATGAAGACAAGGCGAACGCGCGCGCCCAATTTGGTCGTTCTGTGCGATATTTCGGGATCAATGTCGGCCTACAGCCGTGCGGTGCTGCATTTTGTCCATTCAATTGCCAATCAAAAGGGCGACCAATGGGGCAGCGTCCATGGGTTCACATTCGGTACCCAATTGACCAACATCACCCGCCATTTGCGCACCCGTGACGTTGATGCCGCACTTGCCGCAGCCGGGGCGCAGGCGCAAGATTGGGAAGGCGGGACGCGGATCGGGGCCTGCATTGCGGCCTTTAACCGCGACTGGTCGCGCCGTGTGCTGGGGCAGGGTGCCTGCGTTTTGTTGATCACTGATGGGCTGGATCGCGACGCCACAGGTGATTTGGCCAAGGCGATGGAACGGCTGAACCTGTCTGCGCGACAGCTGATCTGGCTCAACCCGCTGATGCGTTGGGAAAACTTCGCACCCAAGGCCCATGGAATTCGCGCCATGATGCCCCATGTCACCAGCTTTCGCGCAGGCCATAATATTGCATCGCTGCAAGGACTGGCGGCAGCGATTTGCGATCCGCGTGATGGGGGTGATAAGGCACGCATGTTGGCGATGATGCGCCTCAAGTCTGGTTAATCTGACACAGGCACACTAGGTAAACACTTCAGTTCAGATTGGAAACGACTATGCGCCGCGCGACCAAAACTTCCGCGAACCTCGACAATACCAAAGTGGAAGGCTGGAACGTGATCAAGCGTGTGATCCCGTACCTTTGGCCGGAAGATGAACTGTGGGTGAAACGGCGCGTCGTGGCGGCCATGGCGGTGCTGTTTTTCGCCAAACTGATTGCCGTTGGAACGCCGATTTTGTACAAAGGCGCGGTTGATGCGCTGGCGGGCGAGGGATCGGCGTCGATGCTGGCGATTGGCGCGGTTGGACTGACGGTGGCCTATGGATTTGTGCGCCTGATGAACGTCGGGTTCCAGCAATTGCGCGATGTGATCTTCGCCAAAGTCGGGCAACGGGCATTGCGCGCGCTCGCGCTTGAGACATTTACCCACATTCACCGCCTGTCCTTGCGCTATCACATCACGCGCAAAACCGGCGGTTTGAGCCGGATCATTGAACGCGGTGTCAAAGGCGTTGATTTCCTGCTGCGGTTTTTGTTGTTCAGCATTGGCCCGCTGATCCTTGAGCTGATCATGATCGCAATCATTCTATTTTTCTTGTTTGATGTCTGGTACTTGGCTGTCGTTGTGGGTACCATTTCGCTTTATATCTGGTTCACATTTACCGTCACCGAATGGCGGGTGAAAATCCGCAAAGAGATGAACGATCAAGACACTGACGCGAACCAAAAGGCGATTGATAGCCTACTGAATTTCGAGACCGTCAAATATTTTGGCGCCGAGGAGCGCGAGGCAAATCGCTACGATGGGGCGATGGAGCAATACGTCGCCGCCGCGTTGAAAACGTCCTATTCGCTGGCGTTTCTGAATTTCGGGCAATCGGTGCTGATCACCGGCGGATTGGTTGTGGTGATGGTCATGGCCGCAATCGGTGTGCAGAACGGCGCGTTGACGGTTGGTGATTTCGTGATGGTCAACGCCTACATGATCCAAATCACCATGCCGCTGAACTTTTTGGGCACGGTTTACCGCGAAATCCGCCAAGCATTGATCGACATGGGCGATATGTTTACGTTGCTCGGGCAACCGGCGGAGGTGAATGACAAACCGGACGCCAAGGTTCTAAAGGTCCAAGGCGGTGAAGTGGTCTTTGACGGGGTGTTCTTTGGCTACGACGCGGCGCGACCCATTTTGAAGGGCGTCGATTTGTCTGTTCTAGCGGGACAGACCGTGGCGATTGTCGGGTCATCGGGGTCTGGCAAATCCACCATCGCGCGGCTCTTGTTCCGGTTCTATGATGTGGGCGAAGGGGCGATCCGGATTGACGGCCAAGACATTCGTGATGTGACGCAGGAAAGCCTGCATGACCAAATCGGTGTCGTGCCGCAGGATACGGTCCTTTTCAACGACACGATCCGCTACAACATCGCCTATGGACGGGACGGGGCCAGTTTTGACGACATCAAAGCCGCGGCGAAAGCGGCGAAAATCCACACCTTCATTGAAAGCCTGCCCGACGGGTATGAAACGACAGTCGGTGAACGTGGTTTGAAGTTATCGGGTGGCGAAAAGCAACGCGTCGGCATTGCGCGCACGTTGCTCAAGGACCCGCCGATCTTGATCCTTGATGAAGCGACAAGCGCGTTGGACACTGAGACAGAGGGCGAAATCCAGACCGAGCTTAAGGCGATGGGCCAAGGCCGCACGGTTCTGACGATTGCGCACCGCCTGAGCACTATTTCGGATGCAGACCGGATTGTCGTGCTTGAGGAAGGTGTGATCGTTGAGCAGGGCACCCATGATGCATTGATCGCCGCAGATGGGCGCTATGCGCAGCTTTGGCATCGCCAGCAGCAGGATGAAAAGGCGGCGTAACCGCCGTGTCGTTATTTTAACGGCAAGGTATAGGTTTTCGTGAAGGCCACGTAGCCATCCGCAATGACCTCCAAGTGGGGTGCCGTGACCGCGTGGGCATCTGGTAAATTGTGGAACGGCACGTTTGGATAGGCGTGGTGTTCGGCGTGATAGGGCATGTTCCACGCGAGCAGTTTGACTACTTTGTTCGTCAGTGTCGTGCGCGAGTTTTCGAACATATTGGCGACCTGCGGGCAGCGTCCGTGCTCGGCCAAAAGATACAGACGAAGGACCGGAAATCCGAGCGCCAGCGGCAAGGCCCAGATCCAGATCAGGATCGGACTGACGGTCAGGGTGAAAACTGTCCCCGCGGCGTAAAGCGCGATCAACAGGCGGCTTTCGGTTTTTAGGCGTGTATGGGCGCGGGGCGACACGTGGTCTGATCGAACGATCCGCGGGCGTTTTCGCGCAGCGTGCGCAGCTTTGACGCCCAATATCCCAAGGTGCCCAGATGCCATGCGAATGCGGACCAAGAGTCCGGCTTTGAATCGCTAGCCAGTTTTGGGTCTTTGTGCGGGTCGTTGGTGTGGCGGTGATGCGCCAAGTGGAACGTGCGAAACCACAGGAACGGTTGCGCGATCATGACAGCGCAGATGTGGCCGACAAGTTCATTCAGCCAGACCGAACGGAACGGCGTTTGATGGGTGCATTCGTGCTGTAATACCAGTGGCCATAATATCTGACTCATTTTTTTGGTTTTAATTTTTGGCAAACTCTGAATCAATGACCTCCATAGATTGGGAGGTGCTCATGGGTGGAGCCATAAAAATTACGCGCACGGATATGTCTGCGAAAGATTTGCGCCGTGCGGCAAAGCGAACCAAGGATGGGCGGGTTGTACGGCGACTACTGGCCATAGCGCTGGTGCTTGATGGGGTGGATCGTGAAACGGCTGCCCGCAGCAGTGGTATGGATCGACAAACACTTCGGGATTGGGCGCATCGCTTTAACGCAGAAGGCATTGAGGGGTTATCGGATCGGAATGGCAAGGGGGCAAAACCACGGTTGTCGCCCAAGCAACAGGCGCAATTTGTGGCGTGGGTGGAGGCCGGGCCCGACCCAGTAAAAGATGGCGTAGTACGATGGCGTTGTGTCGACTTGCAGGCTCGTGTTGAAGAGGAGTTCGACGTGAAACTGCATGTGCGTACGATTGGGAAATATCTAACCAAGCATGGCTTTCGCCGCCTGTCTGTGCGTCCAGAGCATCCGAAAACTGATCGCGAAGCGCAGCAGGCTTTTAAAAAAACTTTGCGAGCCTCGTAAACGATACTCTGCCAGAACATGCAAAGGGGAAGCCTCTTGAAGTATGGTTCCAAGATGAAGCCCGCGTTGGACAACAGGGGACACTCACCCGTAAATGGGCCAAGCGTGGAACTCGCCCGCGCGCACCCCGTGATATACGCTTCAAATGGAGTTATATCTTTGGTGCCGCTTGTCCCGCACGTGGTACCGCCGCAGGTCTCGTCCTGCCCTACGTCAACGCCGAGGCTATGGGGCTGCATCTTGATGAGATCGCAAAAGCTGTCGCACCCGGCTCACATGCCTTGCTGATTGTTGATGGGGCGGGGTGGCATGGCGCAAAATGTTTGCAGGTGCCAGATAAAATTACGCTCGTTAAGCTGCCACCGTATTCACCCGAACTGAACCCCATGGAAAACGTCTGGGCTTATCTGCGAGCTAATAAACTCGCAATCACAGTTTTCGACACCTATGACGAAATACTCGACAAATGTGCACAAGCTTGGAACTTCTTTGCGAACGACCCAGAGCGAATAAGTTCAATCACAGATCGAGAATGGGCAAGGGTCACTTAATTCGGCCATTGGTATAAGGTGAACAAAAACACCAGCGCGATGCCAAGCGGCAGCAGTGCAACCCGCCACAGCGGCAGGCCCGTGGCAACATAGCCCGCCAACACCAAGATGATGCTTGCATGTTTTGCCAGATGCATCAGCCCCGCGGAATCGCTGCGGGTGGTCAGGTCTGCGCGGGTTCGCGGCGGGAGTGATGCCAGAACCTGTGTAGGCTCTGGCATCACTCAGCCGCTTTGAGGGCGCCTGCTTGTCCCATCACAGGAACCGGCACCTCATCATCAGGATCGTCCCAGATGATTTCTGGTGCCTTTACCAGTTTGGCTTCGCGGCTCAGCGCCCAGTCTTGTGCGGCGCGGCTGGAATTGCCCATCGACAGTTTGGACAGCAGCTGCGCACCCCAGCGCGCGTAGGTCGTGACCCAGACACGCAGGGCCAGCATGGACGGGGTGAACACCAGCGTCAGCACGGTCGCGATGCCAAGGCCAAAGACCACTGCCGTGGCCAGTTGTTTCCACCACAGCGATGTTGGGCTGTCGATGGAATAGCCACCACCGATAAAGTCCAGCGAAAGCCCGAACATCATCGGCGCAAGGCCCGCCATCGTGGTGATGGTGGTCAGCAACACAGGGCGAATACGGTCTTCTGCTGTGCGGGTGATCGCCTCGGTGCGGGGCATGTAGCGTTCGTATTCTTGATAGGTGTCGATCAGAACAATGTTGTTGTTCACCACGATTCCCGCAAGGGCGACGATCCCTGTGCCTGTCATGATGATCGAAAACGCCTGATCCATGACCAGCATACCGATCAGCACACCCGTTGTGGACAGGATTACCGCCAACAGCACAAGCACCGAGTTATAGACCGAGTTGAATTGTGCCAGCAGGATGATGAACATCAAGCCCAGTGCGCCCGCGAAGGCCTTGGCGAGGAACGCACCGGATTCGGCTTGGTCTTCTTGATCGCCAGTCCACTCGAAGCTGACGGAGGTGGGGAAGGGGTTGGTGTCGAGCCACTGGGTTATTGTCGCGATGCGTTCATTGCCATTGACGGCCACGGGAAGCGCGTCGCCGTCCGTGATGGCAGTTTGCACAGCCGCGACGTTTGGCGCATCGATCAGGTCGACTAGCACAAAGATTGTGCCGTCCGATGTCATGATCGTGCGGTTGGCGTCTGGCGCGGCGTCGCTGTCCTGGAGTTCGCGGAACAGGCCGAGGACGGACAGGTCATCGCCTTCGCCAATTGTGAATTTTGTGAGGTTTGGTGCCACATCGGCCTTCACATCAAAGTAGCGATTTTGATCAATCCGATCAATTTGGGCCAGTTCGGGAACAGGCGCGCGGGTGATGAAATTGGACAGCGGCACGAGGCCTGAAGACGTGCGCACGCGCAAGCTGTCCAAGGTGGACAACACGCGGTCGGCTTCGGGCAGGCGCACGCGGATTTCGATTTCTTCGTCCGACGTATCGACCCGCATCGTGTCAAGCAAAATGCCCCGTGTCACCAGTTGCACCATGCCACCGACTGCCGCGACATTGGCGCCGTACCGGCCCGCTTTCTGCACATCGACAGTGATTTCCCAATCAATGCCGGGCAGGGGGCGGCTGTCCTCGATCAGGGTCAGGCCGGTCGTTGTGTCGAACTGGTCCCGCGCGAGGGAGGTGGCCACGCGCAATTCATCCCAATTTCCACCTGACAGGCGCAGATGCACCGGTTTTGCCGAACCCGGACCCATCGACAGGTTTAGGATTTCAGTGCGGATACCGGGGATCGTATCAAGGGCGGTTTGCAGCCGTGCGATCACCAGATCACCGTCCAATGTGGCCAAATCAATGTCATTCGCGCGCGCGAATGCGGGGCGGTCGTCCCATGGAACCAATTCGATTTGCAGCTGTCCAATTGCATCTTTTGGACCACTTGCACCGGAGGTGTTTTGGTTCAAACCACCCTCTCCGGCAAAGGCAAAGACCGACTGGATACCAGGTTCTTGCAGGGTGATGGTTTCGACTTGGCGCACGAGGATGTCTTTTTCCGCAATCGACAGGTTGCCGCGGGCTTGGACGTAAACGATGGCCTGTTCCGGTTCGTTTTCAACGAAGAATTCGACGCCGTTGTTGTTAGCACCAAAAAAGATGAACGTCGAATAGACGAGGAAGACTATGCCAACGATAGACACGATGGGCATAATCGGGTTGCCGGCGATGAAATGGATAAAACGGCCAAAGATCGTGCGGCGGTAGCCCGCCTTGATACGCTTTGCAGGGCGTTCGATTTTGGCGGCACCGACAGTGATCGACACGGCAACGCCGCCCAACAAGAACACGATCATCCCGGGCAGGGCGGCGAAAAATCCGCCATTGTTGAACTGTTCACCGGTCAGATAGCCGGGGTTTAATGTCATCATTGCGCCGGTGAACACGATCATGATCGCGGGCAGAACCAAGAGGGCATTCACGAACCACGGCAAGCGGGCCTTAAGAGCGTCTGACGTGTTGCCAAAGGCGCGCGACATGCGCCCTGTGACGCCGCCCATGACTGGCAGATAAATCAGCGCCACGATCAGCGATGCGGACAAAACGAAGATGATTGTCACAGGCAGCATGCCCATGAATTGCCCCGGCACACCGGGCCAGAACAGCATGGGCAGGAACGCACAGAGCGTCGTGGCGGTTGACGACACGATGGGCCAGAACATCCGTTTGGCGGCGTCGGTATAGGCCTCCATCGGGCCGGCGCCTTCCTGCATGCGTTTGTCGGCGAATTCGACCACCACAATGGCCCCGTCCACCAACATTCCCACAGCAAGGATCAGTCCGAACATGACGATGTTTGAAATGGTCACGCCCATCACCGCAAGGAATGCAAAGCACAGCAGGAACGATGTCGGAATAGCAAAGCCGACCAGCAGCGCTGGGCGCGTGCCAAGGGTTGCGAGGATCACGATCATCACCAGCGCGATGGCGGTCAAAACCGAGCCCTCAAGCTGGCGGACCATGGAATTGACGTTGCGGGATTGGTCGTTGGACAGGCCAACTTGCACGGCGTCTCGCAAATCTTGCGGCCATGCCGCGACTTCGGCGTCGATCACGTCGCGGACTTCTTGTGCGGTGTCGATCAGATTGAACCCACGGCGTTTGACCACCTGCAACGCCACTGTCGTCGTCCCGTTAAATCGCGCGGTGCTTGCGCGGTCCTCAAACGTCAGGCGGATTTCTGCAAGATCGCCCAGCGTGATAACGCGGTCGCCGTTGATCTTGACGGGCAGGGAGTAAATGTCGCGCGGTTCATCGAAACTGGACGGGATTTTGACAGCGAACGACCCCTGTGCTGTCTCTACTTCACCGGCGGCGATCAGTAAGTTGTTTTGGGTGACGACGTCGATCAGCTCACTTGCCGTGACGTTGTAGGATTCCAGCTTGAGCGGATCAATGATGACCTCAATCATCTCGGCGCGCTGGCCTGTTAACGGTGCCTCAAGCACACCTTCGATGCCTTCGACGGTTTCCTGCAAATCCTCGGCCACTTGGATAAGCGTGCGTTCGGGGACGTCGCCCGTCAGGTTGACGATGATGATCGGGAACTCGGAAAAGTTGATTTCATTGATGGAATAATTATCGGCCCCATCCGGAAATTCGCTTTCGACGGTGTTCATCGCGTCGCGAATGTCGGCCATGGTTTCGGTCTTGTTCCAACCGAAATCGAATTCCAGCGCAACACCTGCGTAGTTTTCGGCCGCTGTCGCGGTCATTGTCTTCAACCCGTCAAGGTCGCGCAACTGCGATTCCATCGGCTGGACCAGCAGCGTTTCGGAATCTTCGGCTGAAATACCGGGGAAGGGGACGGACACAAAGATCACCGGAATTTCGATGTCCGGTTCGCCCTCTTTCGGCAAGGCATAATAGGCGAATCCCCCCGCCAAAAGCGACAGGATGATAAAGGCGATGACCATGCGCGCACGTGCGGCGGCGACGTCGACGATTTTGATCATCCGTCAGTCTCCTGCTGCATGGTCGCAATGACGGGCACGCCGTCTGTCACATATTCTTGTCCGACAACAATCACGACCACCGTGTCGGGCAGGCCTGTGACCCAGATGCCATCAATGGTGTCGCGCATGATGCCCACGGGCATGAATCGCGCGATATCGATGTCGCTGCCATCTTGTGTGACGATTGCACGGATGCCGATGGCGCCGTCATTGTCCAACGTCAACGATGAGGCTGGCAAAAGATGCGCCATGCGCCCGTCCGAGGCGACGATAATTTCGGCCGTTTGCCCGTCACCGATACGCTGATCCGCGTTCGGCACCCGAACTTCGACGCGGAATGTGCGGGTCTGCTCATCTGCTGAGCGCGACAGGAACGTCACTTGGCCCACGACCTCTTGCCCCGTTGTCAAGCGCGCACCGGCCATGGCACCAACCGAGATCTGGCTGATGCTGGCTTCCGGCACGAATCCCACAAGTTTAATCGGGTCCAACTGGATAATGGTGGCGCAGGGCGCGCCGGGCTGCATGAGCGAGCCAAGTTCGCTGGTGTCACTTTCAAGCAAACCAGCAAAGGGCGCGGTGATGTTCAAACGTTCAATTTCACGTTCATCTGCCGCGACGGTGGCTTGCGCACCCTCAATGCCCGCTTGCGCTGATATCACTTCGCTAGAGGCGCGTTGCACGCCCGCATTGGCGGCTTCTAGTGCGGCTTCGGCACTGATCAGACGGGTTTCAGACGCAAAACCGTCTTCAGACAGGCGGCGTGCGACGTTGACGTTAATTTCGGCTTCGCGGACGCGGGCTGAGGCTTCAAGGACCGTTGCTTGGGCTTCGGGAACGCGACCTTGCGCCTCTGCCAGACGCGCGCGGCCTTCGGCCAATTGCGCTGCAAGTGTTCCGGGGTCAAGTTGGCACAGCAGATCGCCAGCGTCGACAAATGCGCCTTTGCGGATCGGTTCGGATATCACAAGGCCCGAGATTTCGGATGCGACGGTCACTTGCCGCGCAGCTTCAGTGCGCCCGCGCATGATAACTGCGCTGTCCACGGTGACGGCTTGTGATGTCATGGCAACGACACTGATCGGGTTAAGTGTGACGTCGTCTTCAATTGTTTCTTCGACGCCCGGCTCGACTTGGGCAAAGGCCAGCAACGATTCCCTCTCAAACACGAGGGCGTAAAGTGCGATCGACACGACGATGGCAGTGAATAGGGGCATTAGTCGCATAAATTAAGTCTCGCAGTGTGGGATCAGAGGGATGTCATCGAATCTACTAGTTATTACGCTAAACCGACCAGTTCAGATTAAAGAGAAAGTGCCGCGTCAGCAAGGCGGAAATGTTAAAGGTTGTTACTTTGGAGTATTCACCGGGAATGGCATGATTTTCGGGGTAATTTCACGGCCCATTTCCAATGTGTGACCGCGCGGGTCTTGTCCCTGCTTGCCCCTTCGCGATAAGAGGGGCGGGAAACTGCGCGAGGGCAAAATGAGCAATTCTGAATCCTTCATCGATGAAGTCACTGAAGAGGTCCGCAAGGACAAGCTGTTCGGCTATATGCGTAAGTATGGTTGGATCGCCGTCTTGGCTGTTTTGCTGATCGTTGGCGGCACCGCATATTCGGAGTTTCGCAAGGCGCAAACGACAGGCGCGGCGCAGGCGGTGGGTGATGAAATCCTTGCGGCACTGGAAATTGACGATGACGAGGGGCGCGCTGCAGCTTTGCAGGCGATTGACGTAAGCGGCCCTGCGGCTGCGATCACAGGTTTGTTAACGGCGGCGAATTTGACCGAAACCGACGACATCGCGGGGGCCGTTGGCGCACTTGAGGCGGTGGCGCTGGACGCTGATGCGCCGCAAGTCTACCGCGACCTTGCTGTGCTGAAATCCGTTATGGTTCAAGGCGATACACTGTCGATTGAAGATCGCCGCGCGCTGCTGGCAGGCTTGGCCATGGCCGGTGGGCCGTTCCGTGTACTGGCGCAAGAGCAGCTCGCGTTGATCAGCGTTGAAGCTGGAGATATTGAAACTGCGGTGACGCAGTTTGTCGCCCTTGCCCAAGACGCCGAAGCGACGCGGGGCTTGCGTGAGCGGGCGTTCAGTATGATTGTAGCCTTGGGCGGTGACATTGAAGCACTTGTGGGTGATATTGCTGCCACAGATGCGCAGGACAATTAAGACACCCGCTAAGGGGCCCGAAAAGGGGAACGACGTGACAGGCAGAATATTGACAGTCTTCAAAAGACCGACACTGGTGGCTCTGGCGCTTACGACGGCACTCGCGGCCTGCGGAGAACAAGACATCATCCTCACGGGTGAGCGGCTAGATATTCGGGGCGGAGCGACAGATGTCGCCGCCTTCGTGAACCAAGCCCGCCCGATTTCATTGCCCGCTGCTGTGACCAACGCCGATTGGACCCATCGCAATGGTGGGCCGACCCATATGGTGACCCATCCGGCCCTTGGTGCGTCCCTCGCGCCGTTGTTTTCCAACAATATCGGTGCAGGTGACAGCCGCCGCCTTCGCATAACTGCTGATCCGATTGTAACGCCAAGCGCGGTCTACACGATGGATGCACAAAGTCAGGTTCTTGCGACATCGACCGCAGGGGAAACCCTTTGGGCGCGCAGCGTCATCCCGCCAACCGACAATCCGCGTGATGCGTCGGGCGGTGGTCTGGCTGTGGCGGGGCCGGTTTTGCTGGCCACTACCGGATTTGGCGAAGTTGTCGCGCTGGACGCGGCCTCGGGCGCTGAAATCTGGCGCCAAGACCTTGATGCGCCCGGGACTTCTGCGCCTACAATTGTCGGTGATCTGGCCTACGTGGTGGCCCGTGATGGCCGCGCTTGGGCTATTGAGCTGGCATCGGGACGAATCCGCTGGACCCAAAGTGGCACACCACCTGTGTCGAATTTCTCAGGCGGGGCAGGTGCTGCGGTGTCTGGTGATTTTGCGATTTTCCCGTTTCCGACAGGCGAAGTTTTTGCGGCCTTCCCTGAGGGCGGGTTGCGCCGTTGGTCCACTGTCGTGACTGGCCAGCGCCCCGGCCGAGCCGCCTCAAACATTTCTGACATCGCTGGTGATCCGGTGATTGACGGCGACCGCGTCTATGTGGGCAACTTCTCGGGCCGCGTTGTGGCGCTAGAAATTGCCAACGGAGATCGCATCTGGACTGCGACCGAGGGCGCCGTTGGCCCTGTATGGCCCGCGGGCGGGTCGGTTTTCCTGGTCAATGACCTCGGCGAATTGCTGCGGCTTGACGCGGGCGATGGCACCGCGATTTGGCGCGTTGCATTGCCCAGTTTTGAACAAACCCGCGAACGTCGCCAGAAAACCCGTTTTGCCCATTATGGCCCTATCCTTGCGGGGGGGCGTCTTATTGTGGTTTCAAGCGACGGGTTGATCCGCGAGTTTGACCCCACGTCGGGCGCCTTGGTGGGAACCATCGAAATCCCAGGTGGAGCGGCGTCAAACCCTGTCGTTGCCAACGGCACGCTTTACGTTGTGACCAAGCGCGGTCAATTGCTGGCTTTCCGTTAAGCGACAAAGCGTGTAGTGCGCGTTTCTAACCTAATAGAGTCGTACCCCATGTCATTCACTCTCGCCATTGTGGGCCGCCCGAACGTCGGCAAATCCACGTTATTCAACCGTCTTGTCTGCAAAAAGCTTGCGCTTGTTGATGACCAGCCCGGAGTCACGCGCGATTTGCGCGAAGGCGCCGCGCGTTTGGGCGATTTACGATTCACGGTGATCGACACCGCGGGTCTGGAAGAAGCCACTGATGAATCGTTGCAAGGCCGCATGCGCGCTTTGACCGAACGCGCCGTGGAAATGGCTGATGTTTGCCTGTTCATGTACGATGCGCGCATGGGGATCATGCCTGCCGACGAAGTGTTCGCCGACATCCTGCGCAAAAAAAGCGCCAAAGTGATTCTGGCAGCCAATAAATCCGAAGGCCGTGCAGCAGATGCGGGCGTGATTGAGGGCTTCAATCTGGGCCTTGGCGAACCCATTCGCCTGTCCGCCGAACACGGCGAAGGCTTGAGCGAGATGTATGACGTCTTGATGCCGATTTCGGATGCGTTTGAAGAACGCGCAGCCGCCGATGCGCCGGACGTGGACGTCGAAGTTAATGAAGACAACGAAGAAGACGGCCCGCGCGTTCCCACAAAAGCAAAGCCACTGCAAATTGCCGTTGTGGGCCGCCCAAATGCCGGTAAATCGACGCTGATCAACCAGATCCTTGGCGAGGACCGGCTTTTGACGGGTCCGGAGGCGGGGATTACCCGTGATGCGATCTCTGTACAGATGGACTGGGGCCCTGAGGGCGCAACGGTTCCGGTGCGTATCTTTGACACGGCTGGCATACGAAAGCGTGCTAAGGTGCAGGAAAAGCTTGAAAAACTGTCAGTCGCGGATGGTCTGCGTGCGGTGAAATTCGCCGAAGTCGTGGTCATTCTGATCGACGTGGAAATTCCGTTTGAACAGCAGGACTTACGGCTTGCCGACCTTGCCGAACGCGAAGGTCGCGCTGTGGTGCTGGCCGTGAACAAGTGGGATGTTGAGGGTGAAAAGCAGGCCAAGCTGAAAGAGCTTCAGGAGCAGTTCACCCGTTTGCTGCCCCAGCTGAAAGGCGCGCCGCTGGTGACTGTGTCCGCCAAGACCGGACGCGGCATTGATCGTCTGCAAGAGGCCATTCTGAAAGCCCATGAGGTTTGGAATCGTCGTATCACCACCGCGCAATTGAACCGTTGGTTGATGGGCATGACCGAGGCGCACCCACCGCCCGCACCGGGCGGGCGTCGCATCAAGATGCGCTACGCCACACAGGTCAAAACCCGCCCACCGGGGTTCGTTGTGATGTGTAGCCATCCCGATATGCTGCCCGAAAGCTATTCGCGCTATCTGGTCAACGGGTTGCGATTGGATTTCGATATGCCGGGCACGCCGATCCGTCTGCATTTCCGCAGCCAATCGGATAAAAACCCGTATAAAAATAATACGAAATCAACACCGTCGCGCCTGCGCAAGCACTTGGGCAAAGCGCCAGCTGACGTGAAAAAGCGGTTTAGGGGCTAGGCTGAACGATTGGCCTTCTGGCACACCTGAAAGGCCAGCAGTGCCAACATTGCAACGATCCCGAGGGCTGCGAATGCGCCCACTGGGGTCATGCCGTTGGCGACGATGATGCCCACCAGCGCTCAGATTAACGTCAGGCCGTAGCCCGGTGTCGCGCCAAGTCGGCGCTGAACGGTGAGCGCGACGATCAGAGCCAGTGCGATCCCTGCAAACGCCCAGCCTGTTGTGAACTTCGTCCCTGTTGCCGGACATTGGGGTACTTTACCCCAGTCCGTGAAAGGGGCACCAAATGGGACAACATCGACGCAATTATACAGACGATTATAAGGCAGCTGCAGTTGAGCGGTTATATGAGCCTGGTGCGACGCAAGGCAGCGTTGCCAAGGAGCTTGGGATCACTGGGACGCAGCTGAAGACGTGGCGCTTGGAAATTGAGGCGTTTGGCTCAGTTGAAGCCAAACGGCGTCAGCAGGCGGATGCGGCTGAATTGCTCCGCCTTCGCAAAGACAACAAGCGGCTTGCTGAGGAAGTGGAGATTTTGCACAAAGCATCCGCTTTTTTCGCGGCGCGGCTGGTGAAACCATGACGAACAAGCGTGCTTTCGTCACCGCCCATAAAGCTCAATACGCGGTTTCAATATTATGCCGTCTTCTAGAGATATCCCGGGGCTGGTTCTACGGGTTCCCAGCCAGTCAGCCTGCACGTGATCAGCGTCAAGCTAATCGCGACGCTCGGGATCAGGCGTTGCTTCCCAAGATAAAAACCTTCTTCAAGGCCAGTAAGAAATGTTGTGGATCAAAGCGTATTCACCAAGACTTACTGGCGGATAGTGAGGTCGTCTCCGAGCGCCGTGTTGCGAGAATAATGAAGGAACACAAGGTGTCCCCGCTTCTTCGCAAGCGTAGAAAGCCAATCACAACGGACAGCAATCATAAGCTGAAGCCATCCCCAAACTTGTTGGAACAGAAATTCCACAGCCAGACGCCTAATGCCGTTTGGCTGGCGGATATCACCTATATCGACACGGACGAAGGCTGGCTTTATCTGGCTGGCGTGAAGGACATGGCTACGCGTGAGATCGTCGGTTGGGCGATGGAGGATCACATGCGTGCGGAGCTTTGCTGCGCCGCCCTCGAGATGGCTCTGGGACGCAGAGGCCCGGTTCCGGGATTGATACACCACTCCGATAGGGGCGGCCAATATGCTGGCGGGGACTATCGCAAGCTGATCAAAAAGGCGAAACTCACTCAATCCATGAGCCGCAAGGGCCAATGCCTCGACAATGCGCCGATGGAAAGCTTCTTTGCTTCATTGAAAAAGGAGATGGTTCACCAGCGGCGCTTTAGAACACACGCTGAGGCCAAGGCCGCCATCTTCGAATACATTGAGGTCTTCTACAACCGCTAGCGCCGTCATTCAGGCGTCGGCTACAAAACGCCAAAACAGGCTTTCGAAGATATGACGTAACTCCCAAGCACCCCAGCCGATAACGGGTTTTTGTCAGTTTTGATGTGAGTCTCCTTGGCCATTAGGCGCATGAATTTCCTGTTGTGGTCTGAATTTCGTGGCGCTGTGACGATTTCTCTGAATCATTGGTGGAATGGACCAAGTTACTGCTCTTGAACAACTCCTCGCCACGGCTCTGCGCAGGATCGCCGAGTTGGAAGCCGCGTTGGCGAGCATGGCGCAAGAGAATGAGGATCTGCGGCGTCAGTTGACCAAGAACAGCAGTAATAGCAGCAAGCCGCCTTCGAGTGATGGGTTGAAGAAGCCGGTACCGCGTAGCCTGCGTGGTAAGTCCGGTAAGAAAAGTGGTGGTTAAGTTGGCCACCGAGGCGACACCCTACGTCAGACAGCAACGCCTGACTTTGTGGAGCGACATGAGGCTGAGGCCTGTGGCACCTGTCAGCATGGCTTGACGGCTGGGATGATCAAGGCGGTGGAGAGGCGTCAGGTTTATGACATACCGGTGCCGCGTCTGGAGGTCACAGAGCATCAGGCAGCGATTTATTGTTGTAGCCATTGCCGAGCCACGACGACAGCCACCTTTCCCGATGGCGTGAATGCACACGTGCAATACGGTAAGCGCATTCGGGCGGCGGCGGTCTACTGCAATGTTCAGCAGCTGATCCCCGAGGATCGGGTCTGCCAACTCCTGCGTGATTTGTTTGGTGCCACCAGCCTATGCGCGGCCAGCGTGACCAACTGGGTGAACGGCACAGCGCGTACCTTGGGTGGCGTCGTCGAACACATTCTGGCCCGGCTCAATGAAGGCGGCGTTCGGCATCTGGATGAGACCGGACTTCGTGTTGCTGGTAAGCTGCACTGGCTGCACTCAATCAGCGATCTCGCCTTCACGCATTATCGCATCAGCGCCAAGCGCGGTGCTGTTCCATCCTTCCTGACCGGCGGGACAATTGTTCATGACCACTGGAAGTCCTATTACGCCCATATGAGTGGGGTGGACGCGCACGCCCTGTGCGGGGCGCATCATTTACGGGAACTCAAGGCCATCGAAGAAATCGAAAAGGAGCCGTGGGCGTGCGCGATGAGCGTGCTGCTCAACAGCGCCAATCAGCTCAAGTGCGCGGCTCAGGGGCGAGGCGAGACCGAACTCCCCACGTCGGTTCACCACGGCATCCTCACCAAATACATGGCGATCCTCACCGAGGGCCTCGCCTTCCATGAGCGACAAGACCCACTGGCTAGACGCACTGGTGCGCGAGGCCGAAAAGCCAGGCGGCCAGGCCATAACCTTCTGGTCCGCTTGCGCGACTACCGTGATGACGTCCTAAGGTTCCTTACGGACTTCACAGTTCCCTTCACCAACAATCAGGCCGAACGGGACCTGCGCATGATGAAGTTGCGCATGAAAATCTCGGGAACTTTCCGCACCCTCGAGGGCGCGCAGGTCTTCGCTGACATCAGATCCGTCATCTCGACGGTCAGAAAACACGGGGGCAATATCCTCGAAACACTCACCCTATCACCACAACAGATCATCGCTCGGCTCTAACGTCGCAAGGGCAACACAAAACCCGATATCCGATGGGGTCCTTGGGAGTTACGCAAAGACATGATGCTGAATAAGTTCAGATAGATGTGAGACAAAATTTTGTTGCCAAGATTTAGGCGACCTCGGAGACTGAGAATTGAAAGAAACCAGCTCACGAGGCCAATATGCAAATCATCGGACTGCACAAGAACGTTTATAAACTTTATGCTTGGGCGCGGACACAAGAATGTTTGGACGTGTACCGTATCAAATACGAATGTCAGGTTCGGCAATGGGACGACTTACGTACAGAGGGCGTTTCTCTATCAAAGTGCGCTGAATTCGTCGGCATCTCGCGCGCGACATATTACCGTCACAAGCGTATTTTGAAGGTTTTGGCGCAGGCAATCATACCGCCTTCAAAGGCTCCCAAACGCTGCAACAAGTCACAGTGGGGCGAGGCAGAAAAGCAATTGGTGCTTGAGGCCCGCCGCGACAATGAAACCTACGGTAAGGAGAAAATAGGGGCCATCTTGCGTCGCGACAAAAAGCAAACCATGAGCGATAGCACCGTGGGGCGCATTTTGAGCTTTCTAAGAGCCCGATTTAAAACTATTTGAGTGAGTTCAGTAGTTTGTGATTCTGTTCGGTTGTGAAGCTGAATGGAGATCACAATGGCTTGGACTAAACTCACCCGCCGTCAACATGACCGAAATGGCGATAAATACGCAAGCGATATGAACGATGCGGAATGGGCGTTGATAGCGCCTTCAATGCCGCCACCGAAGACAACTGGTCGGCCCCGTACGACACGTTTGCGCGACGTGGTTGACGCGCTCCTCTACATTGCAACGACCGGATGCCAATGGCGTATGTTGCCCAACGACTTCCCTCCGGTTTCAACGGTTCGGGGCTATTTCTACGCGTGGCGTGATGACGGCTTGCTTGATGAGATAAATCAGAAGCTGGTCGAAGCTGCGCGTCTGGCCGAGAACCGCAAAGCCCAGCCAACGGCAGGGGTCATAGATAGCCAGAGCGTAAAAACCACTGAAAGCGGTGGTACTAGGGGGTATGATGCGGGCAAACGGATCAAGGGCCGCAAGCGCCACATCGTAACCGATACGGTTGGATTGCTGATAGGCTTGGTGGTCCACAGCGCCGGAATTCAGGACCGGGATGGCGCACCCGATGTGCTGAAAGTGATCGCCTTGCGCTATCCATCATTGCGACATGTATTTGCGGATGGCGGGTATGCAGGACCCAAACTGCGGGACGCGCTAAAGGCCCTCGGCCGATGGACCGTCCAGATCGTCAAACGCTCTGACACCGCGGAGGGCTTTGAAGTGCTGCCGCGGCGGTGGGTCGTCGAGCGCACCTTCGCCTGGCTGAACCGATGTCGCCGCCTATCGAAAGATTGGGAGAAATCCATCGCAAGCGCAGAGGCTTGGATCCTCATCGCGCATATCAGACGCGTCACACGGCATCTCACAAAGAATTGAGAACGTTCAGTTAGTTTTGAATCAGACTCTAAGGAAAAAAGGCCTGATCACACGATCAAGATCTGCGCCCCAAAAGCGCAAGCGTAATTTTTCCAAGGGGCATGCCAAGGGATGGAAATATAGGGATTACAAAGATATTGTGGTTGGCGAGCGTGTGCAGATCGATCATATGACTGCCACGAAGAACGGCGTCACGTGCAAACACTTTCAAGCCTGGGAGAGGTGTAGCAAGCATATCCACGCGCAAGTTTATTCGAATGCCACGGCACGCTCTGCCAAACGGTTTTTGCAAGAACTCGTGGAAATAGCTCCCTATAAGATCATCTCAATTCAAGTCGATGGCGGGTCTGAGTTTATGGCCGATTTTGAGACAGCGTGCGAACAGATGGAGATCCCGCTCATTGTGCTGCCGCCAGCAAGGCCAAAATACAACGGTGGTGTCGAGCGCGGTAACCGCACCTTCCGCGAAGAGTTCTATGCATGTCGTGATCTCATTGCCGACAGCATAGGAGCGATGCGGTTTGAACTTCGAAAAGCCGTCGATAAATACAACACATTCAGGCCTCATCATGCCTTGAAAGGCAAGGCACCAATGGAGTACATTCGAATCACTCAGGCCAAAGTCGTGTGAGTCTCAAAACACCTGAACCTATACAATGCAGAGAAAGCTTGATGGGCAGGCAAGAACGCCGCTAGTCTAGGGCAGTCGCGTCCTTACCTGTTCTGGCGGCACTTAATTCACCGAACTGGATCGAAGGGAGGGCACATGCCTGATATTTTGATTAAGGGCGCCGTGGCGGTTTTGACCATGGATGATACGCGGCGTGAGTTGGAGGGTGCGGACGTGCTGATCCGCGACGGCGTTATTGCTGATGTTGGTGTTGGATTGCAGGCTGGCGGGGCAGAGATCGTCCTTGCTACAGGATGCGTCGTGACGCCGGGTTTGGTGAACACGCACCACCATTTGTACCAAACGCTGACGCGGGCTGTTCCGGGGGGGCAGGACGCTTTGCTGTTTGGCTGGCTGCAAACGCTCTATCCGATTTGGGCGCGGTTTGGGCCTGAAGAGATGTATATCTCGGCACAGATCGGGCTGGCCGAGTTGGCGCTGTCGGGCTGCACGATGACATCGGATCATTTATATCTGTTTCCGAACGGGTCGCGGCTGGACGATACGATTGCCGCGGCGGGTGATGTTGGATTGCGGTTCCACCCGACGCGCGGTGCGATGAGCATTGGGGAAAGCGATGGCGGTCTGCCGCCGGATTCACTGGTCGAAAAAGAAGCTGCCATTCTTGAGGATTGCGTCCGCGTCATCGACGCCTTTCATGACCCATCCGAGGGTGCGATGGTGCGGGTCGGTGTCGCACCGTGTTCGCCGTTTTCGGTCAGCCGTGATCTGATGCGCGACGCGGCGATTCTGGCGCGCAACAAAGGCGTGATGCTGCACACCCATTTGGCGGAAAATGACGAAGATATCGCGTATTCGATGGAGAAATTCGGCTGTCGTCCGGGCCAATATGCCGAGGATTTGGGCTGGACCGGTCCGGACGTGTGGCATGCCCATTGCGTGAAACTGGACGGTCAGGAGATTGATTTATTTTCCAGATCAAAAACGGGCGTTGCCCATTGTCCCTGTTCCAACTGTCGTCTTGGATCAGGTATCGCACCTGTACGGGCTATGCGGAACGCGGGCGTAAAAGTGGGTTTGGGAGTTGATGGATCAGCGTCCAATGACGGCGGTTCGCTGGTCGGTGAGGCGCGCCAAATGATGTTGTTGCAGCGGGTCGCAAACGGCGCGGATGCCATGTCATCGCGCGAAGCGTTAGAGATCGCGACACGCGGCGGGGCGCAGGTTCTGGGCCGCGATGACTGCGGCCAGATCGCGGTTGGCAAACGAGCGGATATTGCAGTTTGGGACGTGTCAGGGCTCCAGAGTGCGGGGTCTTGGGATGTGGCGGCATTCCTGCTTGCGGGCCCCACATCTGTGCGTGATTTGTTTGTCGAGGGGCGCAGAATCGTGGCGGATGGCCGTGTGGTAAGCTTTGATCTTGAGCGTGCGATTGCGCGACAAGGACAGTTGGTGCAAAAGTTGCAAGAATAGAGGGTTTTTGCGGGAGGGTTTAATATGTCAAAAGCTGGATTTGCGGTCGTGATGATGTTTGTGTTTAGCGGGTGTCAGACAGTTACGCCCCCTAACGTGGCGCAGATGGTCGATCCGCCGCAAGCCGCTGTGAACGCTGGGGCCACATTCTTTGCACTCATCAATCAAGAACGCTCTGCAAGGGGATTGCGCAGTTTGTCCGCCAACGCTGGGCTTGCTGCCGCCGCACGCGATCATGCGCAAGACATGGTGAGCAACAACTATTTCTCACATGACGGGCGCAATGGGTCGTCGTTTAGCCAACGGGCACGGGCTGCGGGTTACACCTGTGCCGCAGCGGAAAACATTGCTTTTGGTCAAACATCAGAGGCCGAAGTCATGACCGAGTGGATGAACTCATCCGGTCACCGTCGCAACATCCTGTTGTCTGATGCGCGTGACTACGGGCTCGGGCGGGTTGGCAATATGTGGGTGCTGATGATGGGGCGCGGCTGCTAGACTGCTTTTCCCGCCACATAGACCGCAGCTATCGCGCGGTCGTCGCCCATCATGATTGTTGGGAACAGCGCCTCCCACAGGGAATTGGCGTGGGCTGATCGTTGCGCAATTGCAGGGGTGGACGCGAGGTTGAGGACGGCAATATCTGCCATCGCGCCCACATTCAGTGACCCGATCTGTCCTGACATGTGCAGCGCCGACGCGGAGCCTTCGGTGGCCAGCCACATCAATTGCGCAGGGTGCAAAGCGGTGCCGCGCAATTGCGCAATTTCATAAGTTGCGGCCATTGTGCGCAGCATTGAAAACGAAGACCCGCCGCCTGTGTCCGTGGCCAGCCCCGTGCGGATGCCGCGTGCTTTCAGGCCAGCCATGTCAAACAGACCGGACCCGATAAAGGTGTTGGATGTCGGGCAATGGACGACGGCCGCGTTTACCTCAGCCAAGCGATCTATCTCGCGGGGTTCAAGGTAGATGGAATGGCCATACAGCCCACGTTCACCCAGCAGATCAGCCGCTTCGTATGTATCCAGATAGTCGCGCGCCTGCGGGTGTAGATCGCGGACCCACGCGATTTCATCTATCTGTTCGCTGAGATGGGTTTGCATCAAGCAATCAGGATGTTCAGCCCACAATGCGCCAAGTACATGCAGCTGTTCGCGCGACGACGTGGGTGTGAAACGGGGTGTGATCGCGTAGGTGATGCGGTCCTTGCCGTGCCATTTTTCCAGCAGCGCCTTGCTGTCGTCGTAGGCAGACTTTGCGGTGTCGCGCAGCCCGTCGGGGGCGTTGCGATCCATGCAGGTTTTACCGCCAACAACGGCCATGCCACGCGCATTGGCCGCCTCAAAATAGGCGTCAACACTGCCGGGGTGGATGGTGCAAAAGCTGGTCAATGTGGTTGTGCCGTTGGCCAAAGCCAAATCCAATGTGCGACCTGCGATTTCGTCAGCGTAGGCGCGGTTCGCAAACTTCATTTCTTCGGGGAAGGTGTAGGTGTTCAGCCAGTCAATCAGCCGCTTGCCCCATGACGCGATCATCGCCGTTTGCGGGTAGTGCATATGGCCGTCCACAAAGCCCGCCGTGATCAGGTGGTCGCCATGATCCGTCACTGTGGCGATCGGGTTGTCACGACGCAGATTATCAGCCTCGCCCACAGCCGCAATGCGCCCATTGCGCACCAAAACGCCGCCACGCGCGCTGATATGTGCTGCCGCTTCGGGATCGCCAGAAAATGGATCACTTGAGAACCGCAAAGTTTGGCCGAGAAGGAGTTGATCTGTCATCCATCACTCCTATGCGCGCTGCAGCGTCGGGTAAATCGTGAATTCACCGATGACCGCTTGAGGGTGAGCGGCATATGGATATGCTGCGATGAAAAAGGGGCGCGCTATGGCAGACTCGGCAGACATCATCGAAGACGAAGACGTAGACGACGAAGGTCTGCCAAAACGCCTCGTCGCGGCAGTCCTTGATGCTGTTGCCAGCACGAATGTCGCCGCACTAAACGCGCTTCTTAATCCGCTGCACCCCGCCGACGTTGCTGACCTTCTCGAACAGATCGACCAGCGTGACCGCGCGACATTACTGTTTCTGTGGCGCGATGGCATTGACGGTGAAATCCTGTCGGAGCTCGGGGACGATCTACGCTCCGAAGTCATTGATCTCTTGGGCCCGGCCGAGCTGGCCGATGCGGTTCGCGACCTTGAATCCGATGACGTGGTCGACCTGGTCGAAGACCTTGGCGTGGACCAACAAGAACAGGTTCTGGATGCGCTTGAGGCGGGAAACCGTGTCGCCGTCGAAAAGGCGTTGGCCTATCCTGACGAATCTGCTGGCCGCCTTATGCAGATGGAAGTCGTGCGCGCGCCGTCCCATTGGACCGTCGGCCAAACGATTGATTTTCTGCGGGCAAGCGATGACCTGCCAGAGCAATTTTACCATGTAATCTTGGTCGATCCGCGAATGAAACCCGTGGGTTACGTCACCCTTGGCCGATTGCTTGGCACGCCGCGGCTGATCCATCTGACCGAACTGTTGGAGGACAGTTTTCGCACTTTCCGTGTCGATCAGGACGAAGAAGAAGTGGCCTATGCGTTCAACCAATACCACCTGATTTCCGCGCCCGTTGTGGACGAAGACGACCGTTTGGTCGGGGTGATCACAATTGATGACGCGATGATCGTGCTGGACGATGAACATGACGAAGACATCCTGCGCCTTGCGGGTGTGGATGCGGAATCCAGCCTGACTGACAAGGTGATCGCGACGACAAAACGCCGCTTTCCGTGGTTGGCGGTGAACCTTGTGACCGCGATTTTCGCATCGCTCATAATTTCGCTGTTTGAAGACACAATCGCGACCCTCGTGGCGCTGGCAGTGTTGATGCCCATCGTGGCGTCCATGGGCGGCAATGCGGGCACACAAAGCCTGACGGTTGCCGTGCGATCCATCGCCACCAAAGACCTTACCGGTGCCAACGTCTGGCGGGTTATTCGCCGCGAAGTGTTGGTGGGTTTGGTGAATGGCGCAATATTTGCTGTTGTTATGGGGATTGTTGGCTGGGTCTGGTTTGGCTCACCGATGCTGGGTCTGGTGATCGCGATTGCGATGGTGATCAACATGGTCGTGGCAGGGCTCGCGGGGACAGGCATTCCCGTCCTGCTTGAAAAAATGGGCGTCGACCCTGCGCTCGCGTCTGGTGCGTTTGTGACGACGGTGACGGACGTGGTCGGCTTCTTTGCTTTCCTTGGCCTTGCTGCTGTGATGTTGCTGTGACCCTTGCAGACCGCAAGGACGCGGCGCGCAAGGCGGCATTTGCCGCGCGCCACATCGCCCACAAAGCTGGCGGCGGCGCGCGCTTGGCCCACGCAGGCTATCTGTCGTCGGTTCTGGCCGGCTATCGTGGCGTGCCATTGGCGGGATATGCGCAGATGCGCACGGAAATCGATCCGACAGCCGCGATGGAGGAAGCCAGCGCACACGGCGCAGTTTGCATGCCCGTGATCATCGCCCCCGCCACACCGCTCAAATTTCGCGCATGGACCCCGGACTGCGTCATGGAAGCGGGGGCATTTGGTGCCAAAATCCCCAGCATTGGCGACTGGATCACCCCTGAAATCCTCATCGTGCCGCTGCTGGCGTTTTCGCGCAACGGTGGACGGTTGGGCTATGGCGGTGGGTTTTATGATCGCACACTTGAAGGTTTGCGCGCTCATCGGCCGACGCTTGCCATCGGCTTTGCCTACGCCGCCCAAGAAATGCCCGATTTACCGCTGGAACCGACGGATCAGCCGCTAAACCTGATCGTCACCGAGACTGGCATCATAGACATCTCTTAACCGCGTCTTTGCTTTAAAAATATCCCGGGGTGTCCGAAGGACGGGGCAGGGCCCCACTCAGCCCTTGCGTCTGGACCGTACCCTTGGAATACCCCACCCCATGAAAATACTCTTCCTAGGCGACGTCGTGGGCCGGTCTGGCCGAACTGCAATCATTGAACAGCTGGCCAAGCTGCGCGAGGACTGGAAACTTGATTTTGTCGTGGTGAACGGTGAAAATGCCAGCAACGGTGCGGGACTGACCAGCGCCCACGCCAAGGCGTTACTTGATGCGGGCGCGGACGTTTTGACGCTGGGCGATCATTCGTTCGATCAGAAAGACATGATCCAGTTTTGCGAAGCCGAGCCACGGATCATTCGCCCGCTCAACTTTTCCAAATCGGCCCCCGGTAAAGGCGCAAAAGTGTTTGAGGCCTCGCGCGGGCGCAAAGTGCTGGTGGCGCAGGCTCTCGGCCAAGTTTTCATGAAACGCCCCTTTGATGATCCGTTTTCCGCACTGGAAACGGTGCTTAAGGCGCATCCCATGGGCGGCAATGTCAACGCCAGCCTGATCGACATCCATTGCGAAGCGACATCTGAAAAGATGGCTGTGGGCCACTTTTGTGATGGGCGCGCCAGCATCGTTGTTGGCACCCACACCCACGTTCCCACGTCGGACACGATGATCCTGCCCGGCGGCACGGCGTTTCAATCTGATGCGGGGATGTGTGGCGACTACAATTCGGTTATCGGCATGGACAAGGCCGAACCGCTGCGTCGCTTCATCACCGGAATGCCGAAAGGGCGCTTTGAACCCGCCAATGGCGAGGCCACGTTGTCCGGCATCTATGTTGAAACTGATGATCGCACAGGCAAAGCCACGCGCGTTGAAGCGGTGCGTCAGGGCGGACGGCTTAGCCAGCAGGGACCTGCTGGACCTTCGTCATGACACGCGACGCAGCGCTGCCTTGGTTGGCGTTGATAGTGTTTGGTGCGGGTTGGGGGTTGATGCAGCCGATGAACAAGATCGCCGTTGACGGCGGGTTTGAACCGTTCGGTATTATGGTCTGGCAAGGCGCGGTGACGCTCGGTCTTGCAGGCGCGCTCGCCCGTCGCAAGGGGCTGCCCAAAGGCAGGGAGCAATGGCTGTTTTGCGCCCAGATCGCACTGCTTGGCACGCTGATCCCTCATTTCGCCAGCTTTACGGCAATCGCATATATTTCTGCCGGACTTGTCGCGATCATCATGGCGTTGATCCCGATCTTCGCGCTTGTCTTGGGCGCACTGCTCGGACGTGAGGCGATGACCCCGCTGCGCATCACCGGCGTCTTGATGGGGTTAGGCGCAATCGTGCTGATTGCCGCCACCCGTGGCGCGGTTGGGTCGGGGCCGCTTTGGGCCGTCGCCGTCGCGGCGATTGCACCGCTGTATTACGCGGTCAATTCGACGATCATCGCAACCCGTGGCATGGCCGGATTACATCCTTTGCAGGCCTACGCTGGGGCGGCAATGATCTTCCTGCCGATCTCGTTTGTGTCCGCGATCTTGAGCGGCCAGTTGCGCGGCGTTGATCTTGTGAGCTTTGCTGTGCTGGCCAGTGCGGTCGGGCATACGTTGATCTACGCGGGCTACCTGTGGTTGTTGACCCGTTTGGGCGCAGTGTTTGCCAGCCAAACGGCCTATCTGGTCACGGGATTTGGCGTCATCTGGTCAATGCTGATTTTGGGCGAACGCTATTCCGGCTGGGTCTGGATTGCGCTTGCGTTGATGCTGGCAGGTCTGACGCTTGTTCGTCCTGCCCTGCCTCGGGATCAAACGGTACTTGCGCAGGTCCGCGGAGCACGCGACACTTCCTAAAACCGGTTAAAGGAACACAAAAGTGGTCGAAATCTTCGCAATTTCACAAACCGGCGAGGCCATCCTTGCACTGATCGTGGTGGCGATCATGTTCGCGTTGTTTTTGCGCGAAACCTACCCGACTGAGGTCGTCGCGTTGGGCGGTGCTGCCGTCCTGTTGGCCATAGGGGTATTGCCTTACAATGAAGCGCAGGCAGTCCTGCAAAACTCGGCCCCATGGACAATTGCGGCGATGTTTATCGTGATGGGCGCGCTGGTGCGCACCGGGGCGTTGGACGTGCTTACGCGATTGGCTGAACGCTATGCGCGCACGCATCCCAAAGCTGCCGTTGTAGGGGTGATTTTGGCTGTTATGGGGGCATCGGCAATTATGAACAACACGCCCGTTGTGGTTGTTATGATACCTGTCGTCGTCCAACTCAGCAAAACCCTTGGCACCAAGGCGTCAAAGCTGCTGATTCCGCTTAGTTACGCGGCGATCATGGGCGGGTCGCTGACGCTGATCGGGACGTCGACGAACTTGTTGGTGGACGGTGTTGCGCGCAGCCAGGGGCTGGCGCCATTCGGCATATTTGAGATTTTGCCAATCGGTTTGGTCGTTTGTGCGTGGGGGCTGATTTACATGGGCATTTTTGCACCGCGCCTGTTGCCTGACCGTGACAGTATGGCCAGTATGTTGTCCGACCGGACTAAGATGAAATTTTTCACTGAAGCTGTTATCCCACCTGATAGCAACCTTATCGGGCGCGATGTGCTGGACGTACAATTGTTCAAGCGCGATGGAGTGCGATTGATCGACGTGGTGCGTGGTGATGCATCGCTGCGTCGCAATCTTAAGGTCGTTCAGCTGGCTGTGGGTGATCGCGTCGTGTTGAAGACCGAAATGACGGAGCTGTTGTCCCTGCAACAGACCAAGGATCTGCGCCGCGTCGATCAGGTGTCCGCTGTGGAAACCCAAACGGTCGAGGTTTTGATCACACCAGGTTGCAAGATGATCGGGCGCACGATGGCGTCGTTGCGACTGCGCCGGCGCTACGGTGTGTATGTGCTGGCCGTTCATCGGCGTAACCAGAACATCGGCAGCAATCTGGACGCTCTTGTGGTGTGTGTGGGCGACACCCAGTTGCTTGAAGGTGCGCCCGAAGACATTGCCCGTCTCGCCACTGAAATGGACATGGTTGACGTGTCCCACCCGTCCGCACGCGCGTTCCGGCGCGGGCACGCCCCGATTGCCATTGCCGCGTTGACTGGCATCGTCACGCTGGCCGCATTAGACGTCGCCCCGATCCTGATGCTGGCGGTGATCGCTGTCGCCATTGTTTTGCTGACCGGCTGCATTGATGCGGACGAGGCGTTCAGTTTTATCGACGGGCGATTGTTGGCTTTGATATTTTCGATGCTGGCGGTCGGGGCAGCGTTACAGAATTCCGGTGCCGTGTCGCTGATCGTTGATGCGATATCGCCAAGCCTGAACGGATTGCCGCCATTCCTTGTTATTTTCTGTGTGTTTCTGCTGACGACGATCCTGACCGAGATCGTGTCAAATAATGCGGTTGCGGTGATCATGACGCCGATCGCGATCTCGCTTGCGACCGCTTTGGGGGTCGATGCGCGTCCGCTGGTGGTGGCGGTGATGATCGCGGCGTCGTGCGCGTTTGCTACGCCCATTGGCTATCAAACGAACACGCTGGTCTATGGTCCGGGCGGCTACAAGTTTAGCGACTTTATGCGCGTGGGTATTCCGCTGAACCTGTCGATGAGCGTTATTGCCTCTGCGATGATCCCTTTGATCTGGCCGCTTTAGCGGTACCGCGTCACAAAGTTGCGCAGGATGTCGGCCGCATAAGTCACGTCCGCGGCTTTGACCATGTCCGTCAACGCCGCCGCCTCGTCTGGTGGAAAATAGCCTTTGTCTTTGTAGATGCGGATTCGCGTGGCAAAGCCCGCGCCGTCTGCTTCGGGATGGAATTGCGTCGCGTAGACGTTTGATTTGTAACGGATCATCTGAAACGGGCAAACATCGCCGGACAGCAAATGAGTGGCATCGGCGGGGAGGTTTTGCACGGCCTCTTTGTGGCCGACAAACGCATCGAACTGGTCGGGAAAACCGTCCAGCAGCGGGTCGCGTTTGCCGTCTGGCGTCACGGTGCAGGTCGCCGCACTCACGGCTTCGCCGTAGCGCTCCTTTGACACGGTGGCACCGAGGTGATGGGCAAGGATGCCGATGCCATAACAGCACCCCATAAACGGCAGGTCAGCTGCGGTAATCTGCGGCATCAGCGACAGGCACGCGGCCTCTGCGCGGGCGTCTGTTGTTGTCTTGTCATGTGGCGCATCAGACACGTACCCCGGGCCGCCGCCGACGATGGTTCCGGCATAGTCCAAAAGGTCGATGTCGGGAAGCGTATCGCGGTCAAGGCGGATGCGTCTGGTTTGATCCGCGGCGAGCCCACCTTTGCGCAGAATGGCACTGTATTCATCGTCTGACGCTTCGGTTTCGGGGCGCAGTTGCAGGATCAGAAATGGTTTCACTGCGCGGCCCATCATAGCGGCCAGAACACAAGAATTGCAGGAACAGACACCGCAACAATAAGGATTTCGAGCGGCAGGCCCATGCGCCAATAATCGCCAAACGAATACCCCCCCGGACCAAGGATCAGCGTGTTGTTTTTATGGCTAATCGGCGTCAGGAACGCGCTTGATGCGGCAACGGCGACGGCCATAAGAAACGGGTCAGGGGACACATCTAGCGACTGCGCCATCTGGATTGCGATAGGGGCGGCGACGATGGTGGTGGCGGTGTTGTTGAGCACGTCAGACAGGGTCATCGTGACGACCATTAACACCGTCAGGATCATCCACGGCGCAAGTTCGCCCGTCAGATCAAGCAGCGCGCCTGAGATCAGTTCAGTGCCGCCGAACGTTTCCAACGCAGCGCCAAGCGGAATCATCGAGCCGAGCAGCACGACCACGGGCCATTCGATGTGGGTGTAAAGTTCGGAAAGCGGAACGATCTTGGCCAAAACATAGGCCACGACCACAAGGCCAAGGGCAATCGGCAGGTAGACAATTCCGAAACCGGCCAAGGCCACGGCACCGGCAAAAAGACCAATGGCGAGCCAGACTTTGGAGTTTTCAGTCACAGCCCATACTACACGACTCTTGTGATTATGGGTGGAATTAGTATCCACGGTGAGACAGCGGCGTTTGGGTCTGACCTGAGCAGTTTACGGAGCTGATCGAAGCCAATTCGAAAGAATGACTTTGCAAAATATCCGTGTTTTTTCCGCTTCATTTCCCCGCCTCCAATAAGCTTTGTGGCGGTTTTAGATGCCCATGCAACCGCGAGCGCAACGAGACCTAAAAGAAGCTCAAGTTTTTGGGAGATGGTTAGTCGTGTGTCTTCAAGATTGAAGCCGCGTGTCTTTGTGTCGCCAAAGAGGCTCTCAATGGCCCATCTTTTCTTGTAGGTGGCGAGGGCCCGATGTGCGGGCCGGTTAGAGACGACGATCAAAAGCTCACCCCCTTGATGCGCTTTGCAGCAAAGCTAAACCACGTGGCCTCCCCCAAATTGTTGCCTCCAAATCGGGCATCAAAGTTGCGCTTACCGCGACAGGTGCGCAACAAGGTGCTTAGATTTTGCGTTTTCCCGTCCTGTGTGGTCACAAGTTGGTTTGCTTTGATACGGATGACAAATGGGACGTTGTTTTTATGAAGAAAATCCAACCATTGTGCTCCAATGAATTCCCGGTCCGCTAACAAGAACTTGATGGTGGAGACCTCAAACACCGACAGATAACGTTTCATCAAGGCAATGCGCTGAGCAGTATCGCTGTTCCCTGCACGCCCCAAAACGCTCCACATCAACGGAATACGGTGGCGGCGTGTGACAATGGCTAAGACCAAGAAGTTGACATGGCGTTGGCCAATTTTCCAATTTGTTCGGTCCAAGCATAAATGCCAGGTGGGGCCAGAACCAATCATTTTAACAAGCAAGGGGGCCGCCCAATCCGAGCCAAGATCAACATGCTGGAAAAAGCGTTGTAGGCGACGGTAGGTGCTTTCAACCTTGCTATCGGTAGGAAACTCACAGGCCAGATGGCTCAAATTTACCGTCCGGGCATTCACCATTCCCATGATCAAGAGGCACATCGTTTCAAGGCGACTGTTGCTCAACTCTAAATGGGGGGATAACCTCTTCTTGAGGGTCGTCAGGGCTTTCGTGATCATCCGTGGAACCTTTTTTAGCGATAAGAGTCCGCTCCTAAATCACCTTCTGACACCCTCAACCACCCTACTGTCGTGTAGTATGGTCACCGCCACACCGCGATCTGCCAGCGGCAGGCAGTCGAGCCATTCAATGACGTCGTTGGCGGCGTCTTGCGGGGCAAGCAGCAGCAAAATATCGCCCGCCTCGATCACCGTTTTGCGCATCCGGGATTTGACGGTTTTGCCTTTGCGCGACAGCCCCATCAGGACGGTACGTTGGCGCCAAGCAAGGCCGATCGCCTCAGCTGTTTTTCTGGTGATGCGGGAACTTTCGGTCGCGACGACCTCGATGACGGTCAATCCTTCAGAGGCACCGGATAAGAATTCCTCACGTTTGGAATCGGTAAAGTCGAGGTTCAGGGCGGCACGAAATTCGCCAAGCGCTTCGGGGGCGGCTTCGATGACAAGCGTGTCTTGGCCCTGTAAAATATTGTTCGTTGCCGTGCCGTATTGGGTTTTGCCTTTGCGGATCAAGCCAAGGATCGCAAGGCTCTTCTCCGCTTTGTTGAGTAAGAAAAGATGCCGACCATCAAGTAACCTATTGATATGTTAGGTTTCTGACAACTTTTCATAGGGCAGGTATATGACCATCGACATCTCGCAACAGATTTTACGCCTGAAGGGGCAACGTGTAAATGAAATTGAGCTGGCTGAAGACTGTGCGAAGGTTATTGTTCAGTGCAGTCGGGATGCCCGCAGGAGCGCTATAGACCCTGCAACCGGCAAGAAGGGTAGCATCAACCAACATATTCGCCGACAAGTAAACGACATCCCGTTTTTTGGGTATCCTTGTGTGATTGAGATTGAGCTATACTCCCGCGCCTGAATTGACCTGAGGTTTTCCCCTCAAATCACTTTGTATTCCTTGAGCGATATGACGCGGAAGTTGTCGGTGACGGTGTCGCGGAACTCTGGCCATTTTTCTGGCAGGGTCTTGCGGAAGAAGTCGAAAATGGCCTCTGTGAATTGGTTGAACGTTGCATAGTGCCGATTGTGGGTGACCCATTTGTGCATAACACCCCAAAGACGCTCGATCGGGTTGAGGTGCGGGGCATATGCTGGCAAGAAATGCAACTTCACCCGACGTTCTGGGCTGTCCAGCCATGGCTGTAGTATCTTGGCATGATGATAGCGGGCATTGTCGACAAAGACGTGGATGGCCGTCTTGGTTTGGTTGTTGCGTTCCAACTTTTCCAGCATCTGTCGGGTTGTCTGGGCATTGATCTTCTCGCCTTCCACAAAGGTGAACTGGAAAGTCTCAAGGTCAAGCGCGCCCTGAATGTTGAGCCGCTTGCGCCCTGATGTCGCCTTCAGGGCCGTCTTTTGTCCCTTGGGGAACCAACCATGGGCGGGGCGGCTCTGGTGTTCGGGGTGGACAGCGTCCGAAAAGACAACCATCTCATCTGCGGCCAACCCGTTCATCAGGGCCTCATATTTGGCAATAAACGCAGCCTGCTTGGCTTCATCGGCCTGTGCAGGCAGCAATTGTGGTTTCTTATACGCGAACCTCAGGCGGCGCATCAGCTTGGCGGCTCCCGACGTGCTGTAGTTTTGGTCGCACTCGGCTAGAACATAGGCACAGACCTCATCGGCATTGCGGGCAGGCTGCGCGGTGAAATGGGCTCTCACCGCCTGCTCTTGCACGACGGACAAATGACCCTGACGCTGGCTGTAGTCCTTCAGACCGAAAAACGATAGTCCCGCACCGGCAAAGGTAAATCGCCACTCCGTCAAAACTGTCGGGCCAATATCCAAAATCCGGCAAACCGTTCCGGCGTCTTCTCCTGCGTCCAAAAGAAGAAACGCGCGCGCCCGTTTCCAAACAAGGGCGTCAACTTTGCGGCGGCGGCAAAGCGCTTCAAGTGCTATGCGCTGCTCGTCGGATAAGGAGACTGTTTTGTATTGCTTGCTCATAAACTCAAAATACAGACTGAACCGCCTTTGGCCATGCGACGAAGTGAATCGCAGGCCCAAAATCGTCAGGTCAATTCAGGCGCAGGAGTATAGCGCAGGTTTTTATTAGCAAGGGTGAGCGCCGCATTGAGGCGTGTCCTTTTGTTGATAAAGGGTGCCGTTTCACCCATCGATTTTGCCATCTTATCAGTGGATTGTGCCGTCATTTATCCATTCTGGCTGTCTCCAGGCATTTAGGTATACGATGGGAGACGGTAAAGAATATCGACAAGGCATACCTGATGGAAACGCTCCCTGCGCTTGATCCCGCACAGCTTGCTGGCTTGGAATACATTGGTGTCGATGAAGTGGCCCGGGCGAAAGGTCATGACTATATGACGGTGGTCTACGATATGGTCGGAGGGCATCTGATCTGGGTGGAAGCCGGTCGAACTGCCGAAGTTTTTTCAAGGTTTTTGAAACAGCTGCAGCCAGATACAGCCCATAAAATAAAGGCCGTGTCGATGGATATGGGGCCTGCCTACCAAAAGCCTGTCAGGGAGTCCTTGCCGATGGCCGACATCGTATTTGACCGTTTCCACGTCATGAAAAACTACAGCAAGGCTATCCATAATCAGCGTCGCCTTGAGTTCAGGAAGGCCGATCCAAGTGGTAAAGAGTTGATGAAGGGCACGCATTATCTGTTGCTCAAAAATGCGGATAAGTTGAATGAAAAACAAAGTATACTCCTGCGCCTGAATTGACCTGACGATTTTGGGCCTGCGATTCACTTCGTCGCATGGCTAAAGGCGGTTCAGTCTGTATTTTGAGTTTATGAGCAAGCAATACAAAACAGTCTCCTTATCCGACGAGCAGCGCATAGCACTTGAAGCGCTTTGCCGCCGCCGCAAAGTTGACGCCCTTGTTTGGAAACGGGCGCGCGCGTTTCTTCTTTTGGACGCAGGAGAAGACGCCGGAACGGTTTGCCGGATTTTGGATATTGGCCCGACAGTTTTGACGGAGTGGCGATTTGCCTTTGCCGGTGCGGGACTATCGTTTTTCGGTCTGAAGGACTACAGCCAGCGTCAGGGTCATTTGTCCGTCGTGCAAGAGCAGGCGGTGAGAGCCCATTTCACCGCGCAGCCTGCCCGCAATGCCGATGAGGTCTGTGCCTATGTTCTAGCCGAGTGCGACCAAAACTACAGCACGTCGGGAGCCGCCAAGCTGATGCGCCGCCTGGGGTTCGCGTATAAGAAACCACAATTGCTGCCTGCACAGGCCGATGAAGCCAAGCAGGCTGCGTTTATTGCCAAATATGAGGCCCTGATGAACGGGTTGGCCGCAGATGAGATGGTTGTCTTTTCGGACGCTGTCCACCCCGAACACCAGAGCCGCCCCGCCCATGGTTGGTTCCCCAAGGGACAAAAGACGGCCCTGAAGGCGACATCAGGGCGCAAGCGGCTCAACATTCAGGGCGCGCTTGACCTTGAGACTTTCCAGTTCACCTTTGTGGAAGGCGAGAAGATCAATGCCCAGACAACCCGACAGATGCTGGAAAAGTTGGAACGCAACAACCAAACCAAGACGGCCATCCACGTCTTTGTCGACAATGCCCGCTATCATCATGCCAAGATACTACAGCCATGGCTGGACAGCCCAGAACGTCGGGTGAAGTTGCATTTCTTGCCAGCATATGCCCCGCACCTCAACCCGATCGAGCGTCTTTGGGGTGTTATGCACAAATGGGTCACCCACAATCGGCACTATGCAACGTTCAACCAATTCACAGAGGCCATTTTCGACTTCTTCCGCAAGACCCTGCCAGAAAAATGGCTAGAGTTCCGCGACACCGTCACCGACAACTTCCGCGTCATATCGCTCAAGGAATACAAAGTGATTTGAGGGGAAAACCTCAGGTCAATTCAGGCGCGGGAGTATAACAAGCTGCAAACGTTGCTGGAGAGCAATAGCAACCTGAATACGCTTTACGTCTTAAAAGAACAGCTTCAGGCTCTGTGGAGCGCCCCATCATTTGAGGGGATGTCAGAGCAACTGGAAAATTGGTGCCTGATCGCAGATCAGTCACACATGCTCTATCTGAAAAAGTTCGCAAAATCCCTAAGAAAACATTGTGTGGGCATATGCAACTACGCGAAACACAAGCTGACAAGCGCCAGGATAGAGGCTGGTAATGTCAGTATAGGAATGATCCGCAAACGAGCCAGGGGCATCAGGGATACCGAATACTTCAAACTCAAAATTATACCAGCGGCCAGAATATCTGACTCATTTATTTGGTTTTAAGTTTTGGTAAACTCTGAATCAATATTCTCCATAGATTGGGAGGTGCTCATGGGTGGAGCCATAAAAATTACGCGCACGGATATGTCTGCGAAAGATTTGCGCCGTGCGGCAAAGCGAACCAAGGATGGGCGGGTTGTACGGCGACTACTGGCCATAGCGCTGGTGCTTGATGGGGTGGATCGTGAAACGGCTGCCCGCAGCAGTGGTATGGATCGACAAACACTTCGGGATTGGGCGCATCGCTTTAACGCAGAAGGCATTGAGGGGTTATCGGATCGGAATGGCAAGGGGGCAAAACCACGGTTGTCGCCCAAGCAACAGGCGCAATTTGTGGCGTGGGTGGAGGCCGGGCCCGACCCAGTAAAAGATGGCGTAGTACGATGGCGTTGTGTCGACTTGCAGGCTCGTGTTGAAGAGGAGTTCGACGTGAAACTGCATGTGCGTACGATTGGGAAATATCTAACCAAGCATGGCTTTCGCCGCCTGTCTGTGCGTCCAGAGCATCCGAAAACTGATCGCGAAGCGCAGCAGACTTTTAAAAAAACTTTACCAGCCTCGTAAACGATACTCTGCCAGAACATGCAAAGGGGAAGCCTCTTGAGGTATGGTTCCAAGATGAAGCCCGCGTTGGACAACAGGGGACACTCACCCGTAAATGGGCCAAGCGTGGAACTCGCCCGCGCGCACCCCGTGATATACGCTTCAAATGGAGTTATATCTTTGGTGCCGCTTGTCCCGCACGTGGTACCGCCGCAGGTCTCGTCCTGCCCTACGTCAACGCCGAGGCTATGGGGCTGCATCTTGATGAGATCGCAAAAGCTGTCGCACCCGGCTCACATGCCTTGCTGATTGTTGATGGGGCGGGGTGGCATGGCGCAAAATGTTTGCAGGTGCCAGATAAAATTACTCTCGTTAAGCTGCCACCGTATTCACCCGAACTGAACCCCATGGAAAACGTCTGGGCTTATCTGCGAGCCAATAAACTCGCAATCACAGTTTTCGACACCTATGACGAAATACTCGACAAATGTGCACAAGCTTGGAACTTCTTTGCGAACGACCCAGAGCGAATAAGTTCAATCACAGATCGAGAATGGGCAAGGGTCACTTAATTCGGCCGTTGGTATAAGACAATCATCCATCCCAGATAATCAATCTATGTTCTATTTGAAATCCTAGAATAACTCAACAAAGCGAAGAAGAGCCGATCGCAACATCATTTTTTTAGCTATTTCATAGAGTTCAGAGACGCGTTTGCCGATATATTTGCTGTCAGTGGGAACGGTAAGTTCGGCCAGATAATCGGTGTAGCTGTCCAGTGTGGCGCCGGCCTGTTTGCTGTCTTGCGCAGGGATTAGGCGCCAACCGATGAACGCTACGAACAACAGGCCCGCGATAGCAGAACGATGCCAACGGGGGCGAAGTCGAACATCTTGAACGGTTCGCCAAGGGTTTCTTCGCGGATCGAGGCAATTATGATATTGGGGGGTGTTCCGATCAGGGTCGCCATGCCGCCTAGGATGGTGGCGAACGACAGCGGCATCAGCGACAAGCCGGGGGGCGGCCCGCTTTTCGTGCGGTTTGAATGTCCACTGGCATCAACAATGCAAGGGCCGCAACGTTGTTCATGAATGCCGACAACACCCCACCAATGGCCCCCATAATAGCGATGTGTGTACCCAAACTGCGAGATGCATCCACCAGTGTACGGGTGATCAGATAGACCGCACCCGAGCGCACCAGACCCGCCGAGACGACCAGCACCAAGGCGACGATAATTGTGGCCGGATGACCGAAGCCGGAAAAGGCGTCTTTGGTTGGAACCACACCCAAAACCACGCCGCCAAGCAGGGCAGAGAAGGCCACAAGGTCATAGCGAAAACGCCCCCAGAGAAGCAGACCAAAGACTGCGCCAAAGAGAGAAAAGAGGATGATTTGATCTGATGTCATGAAGGATGTGTAGCGCGTGTAGCCAAGGGCGAAAACCGTGTTTTTCTGCGCGACACATCGCGTACACAAGCTGTACACAACCTGTACATACACGAGGCATACTGCGGGTGCAGAATTTCGGGTGTCTTGTGCCGATTTCAGACGGGATTGCAGGACCGCGCCAGTCTGCCCTATAGAGGGCGACGAAAAGACAATTGAACTCACGGGAGAAGACCCATGGCAGGCCATTCAAAATGGGCGAATATTCAGCACCGTAAAGGACGCCAAGACAAGTTGCGCGGCAAGTTGTTCAGCAAGCTGTCAAAGGAAATCACCATTGCGGCCAAGATGGGCGATCCCGACCCGGACCACAATCCGCGTCTGCGCATGGCCATCAAAGAGGCCAAGGTCCTGTCGATGCCGAAAGACAACATCGACCGCGCGATCAAGAAAGCCATTGGCGGCGACGCAGAGAATTACGACGAAATCCGCTATGAGGGCTATGGCCCTGGCGGGGTTGCCGTGATCGTTGAGGCGATGACCGACAACAAGAACCGCACGGCGTCCACGGTGCGGTCCACGTTTTCCAAGGCGGGCGGTAATCTGGGTGAAACCGGGTCCGTGGGCTTCATGTTCGATCGCAAGGGGCAGGTTATCTATCCGGCATCGGTTGGCGACGATGACACCGTGATGATGGCGGCCATCGAGGCGGGTGCGGAAGATGCACAAAGCGATGAAGACGGCCATGTCATTATCTGCGCGGACAGCGATCTTAATGACGTGTCCAACGCGCTTGAGGCCAATTTGGGTGAAAGCTTTTCAACCAAGCTGATTTGGCAGCCCAACATTCAGTCCGAACTGGACCTTGAAGGTGTGGAAAAGCTGATGCGTCTGGTTGAGGCATTGGAAGACGACGATGACATCCAGTCTGTCACCACCAATATGGATGCATCCGATGAGGTCATGCAGGCCTACGCCGACAGCGAAGATTGATTTGATTGAAGCGGCTTGCGCCGCTGCAGGATCATTTGATCGCTTGGTGGGCGTGAGCCAATCACGGCGGGGGTAGCGTGCGTTTTGACGTGCGCCTCCGGCGGGGATATTTTTAAAGCAAAGACGTTAAAAAGAGGGTCGGGCGATGCTGAGTGCGTATTTGAACGGCTTTGGCGTCGCGTTTTCGTTGATTTTGGCGATCGGGGCGCAGAACGCGTTTATTTTGAAACAAGGGTTGCGGCGTGAACATGTGTTGGCGGTTGTTCTGGTCTGTGCGTTGTCGGATGCGATCCTGATCACGGTCGGGGTATCCGGCTTTGCGGCGTTGACTGAAAGTTTACCGAGCCTTGCGCCGGTGATGCTCTGGCTTGGGGCGGCATTTTTGTTTGGCTATGGCGCGGTGAGTTTCTGGCGGTCGTGGCAGGGCGGTGCAGCACTTGATCCGGCGACAGGTGCGGGGACGTCGCTTAAGGGGGCAGTGCTATTTTGTCTCGCCATTACGTGGCTTAATCCGCATGTTTATTTGGACACGTTGGTGTTGATCGGATCAATTGCTTCGCGGTTCGAGGGGGCTGAGGTCGGGTTTTGGGCTGGCGCGGTCACGTCATCGTTTGCGTTTTTCGCAGCACTTGGGTTCGGTGCACGGATGTTGGCGCCAGTGATGGCGCGACCGGCTGCGTGGCGGGTTTTGGAAGGGGTGATCGGTTGTGTGATGTGGGCCATTGCTTTGGGGTTGATCTTCAGAGGATAGCGGCGTCTTGTGCGCGATATGGCATCAATAGACTCCGGCCAAAATCAACCCGTTACTGGTGTCATCTGGATGGTCCTCACGGGCCTGAATTTCGTCGCCGTTACCGCGATTGTAAAACACATCGGCAACGATGTTCCCGCCGCGCAAAGCGCGTTTTTGCGGTATTTTTTGGGTTTGGTGTTCTTGATCCCGATGATCCGGCCAATTCTGGCAGCACATCTGACAAAGCGGCAGCTAAAACTGTTTATCGCGCGCGGGGTCGTGCATACGATTGCTGTGATCTTGTGGTTTTTCGCCATGGCACGGATCCCGATCGCGGATGTGACGGCGATGAATTATCTGTCGCCGGTCTACGTGACGTTGGGGGCAGCTTTGGTGTTGAAAGAGGCTTTGCCGCCACGCAGGTTGGCTGCTGTCATAATCGCGCTTGTGGGCGCGATTGTCATCCTGCGGCCCGGATTTCGCGAAATTGACCACGGGCATATTGCCATGCTCGGCACAGCGTTGATGTTTGCGGCAGGATATTTGATCGCCAAGCAGCTGAGCGGTGAGGTAAGCGCCGCGGTTGTCGTGGGCATGTTGTCGAGCACGGTCACGATCGGGCTGGCGCCATTTGCCTGGGCTGTCTGGGTACCTGTCGCGTGGAGCGATATCGGCTGGCTGTTTTTGGTCGCGTGTTTTGCCACGGCGGGACATTATACGATGACATTGGCCTTTGCCGCCGCCCCCCTGACGGTGACGCAGCCGGTTACGTTCCTGCAATTGATTTGGGCCGTGGCGATGGGGGCTTTGGTGTTTAACGAACCTGTCGACGGCTGGGTGGTGTTTGGCGGTGCGATTATTATGGCATCGATTAGTTTCATCACATGGCGTGAGGCATTGGCCAAGCGGCGGATTACGCCAACGGCACATCAAACCAAAGGGTAGTTCTGGTCGCGGGCCTCTCGACTCTTGCGACCAGAGCCCCAATATAGATCGCATGTCATTGCCACCGGGATTTCTTGATGAGTTGCGCACGCGGCTGTCCATTGGACAGGTCGTTGGGCGCAAAGTTATGTGGGATCAGCGCAAGTCGAACCAAGGCAAAGGCGATCTTTGGGCGCCGTGCCCGTTCCACCAAGAAAAATCCGCCAGTTTTCACGTCGATGACCGCAAGGGATATTACTATTGCTTTGGCTGTCACGCCAAGGGAGATGCGATTTCTTTTGTGCGCGAGACTGAGAACGTTAGCTTTATGGAAGCGGTCGAGATCTTGGCCGTTGAGGCGGGGATGCCCGTGCCCAAGCGCGATCCGCAAGCGCAGGCGAAATCGGATCGCCGCACGTTGCTCGCTGAGGTGATGGAGCAGGCGGTGCAGTTTTACCGGCTGCAGTTGAAGGCGGGTGCGGGGGCAGAGGCGCGCGATTATCTGGCGGGGCGCGGGCTGAGCGAGGCGGCGTTGGAGCGTTGGGAGATCGGGCTGGCGCCGCAAGGATGGCAAAACCTGTGGGACCATTTGAGCGGCAAGGGTGTGGCGGAGGATCTGATCCTCGGCGCGGGTCTGGGCAAACCATCTAACCAGGGCAAAAAGCCCTACGATACATTCCGGCATCGCATTATGTTCCCGATCCGCGATGCACGCGGGCGTGCGATTGCATTTGGCGGCCGCGCGATGGACCCGAACGACAACGCCAAATATCTGAATTCGCCCGAGACTGAACTGTTCGACAAAGGCCGCAGTTTGTACAATTTCGCCCCCGCACGTGAAGCGGCGGGAAAGGGGCAGCCGTTGTTGGTGGCTGAGGGGTACATGGACGTGATCGCGCTGGTTGAGGCCGGATTTGGGGCCGCCGTCGCGCCGTTGGGCACTGCGGTGACAGAAACCCAATTGCAGATGATGTGGCGGATTGCGCCCGAACCTGTGATCACGCTTGATGGTGATGTGGCGGGCCAACGCGCGGCGATGCGGGTAATCGATCTGGCGCTGCCGCTGCTTGAGGCGGGACAATCGGTGCGCTTTGCGATGATGCCCGACGGCCAGGACCCTGACGATTTGCTGAAATCTGCGGGCGCAGGCGCGATGCGTGAGCGGGTTGAGGGCGCTTTGCCGATGGTGCAACTGCTGTGGCAACGCGAGGTTGAGGGCAAGAATTTCGACAGCCCCGAACGCAAAGCCGCGCTTGATAAATCACTGCGCGAAAAGATTATGTTGATCAAAGATCCGTCCATTCGCAGCCATTACGGGCAGGCGATCAAGGATATGCGCTGGGAGCTTTTTGGAAATAATCGCAAGGCTTTCAACGGTGGGGGCACTGGCCAGCAGCGCGGAAAATGGCTGCCCAAAGGCGCCAAACTGCCAGCGCAGATGAGCACGAAGGCGTCCCTTTTAGGCGGTGGGCCGTCATCCGAGGACCATTTGCGTGAGGCTGTAATTCTTGCCGTTCTAATACGGAATCCCTTGATTTTGAATGATTTCCACGGCGCACTTGAACGGATGATTTGTTCCGGCCCTGACATCGCCATGTTGCGCGATGCGCTGCTTATGGTGGAGCCGCAAGTTGATCTTGAAGCGATTTTGGCGTCTGAAATTGGCGACGCGCCCCTTGTAAAGCTATTTGCGCAGGCACACGTGACGATAACGCCAGCCGTGCGCCGCCCCGACAATGGTGAACTTGCGCGGATGTGTCTGGCTGAAGAAATTGCCAAATTAACCGCGCGTCGTGGACACGCCCATGAGGTTCAAGATGCTATCGACGAAATGAATTCCGATGTGGCTGATGAACGCCTGACGACGCGATTGGCGCAGTCCATCGCCGCGATGAACAACGCAGGCCGACAGGACGGGAATGACAGTGCAGAATACGACACCGCAGACAGTGGTGCGCGAATCAAGAAAGACGAACGAAGTGCATTTGATGCACTTTTAGACCGAATCAGCTTTGCCAAACAGGACAAAGGGCACTAAGTCCTTTGCAACAACCATAAAAATAAGCCATTTGAGGCATTGCGAATCAACCAAAGGGTTGGTTGATTCATTTCTAACCGAATCACCCGAATCAGGGAACGCGCGCTGGGCGCGCCTCGCTGACCGTCGAAGGGAACATGACTATGGCCGCCAAAGACACCAACGCTCAACGGGACGACGCAGACCATTCCTTGGATATGAGCCAAGCTGCCGTCAAAAAGATGATCGCAGAGGCGCGTGAGCGCGGCACGATCACCTACGATCAGTTGAACGCGGTGCTGCCGCCCGATCAGGTGTCTTCGGACCAAATTGAAGACGTGATGTCGATGCTCAACGAGATGGGCATTCAAGTGACCGAAGAAGAAGAATCCGAAGAAGTTGACGACGACGGAACGTCAAAAGAATTGGCAACAGTGGCCGGTCGGCGCGATGTTATTCTCGGCGGTGCCGAGGCTGAAAAGCTGGATCGCACTGACGATCCTGTACGCATGTACCTGCGCGAAATGGGCTCGGTCGAATTGCTGTCGCGCGAAGGCGAAATCGCGATTGCCAAGCGTATTGAGGCGGGCCGCAACACGATGATCCTCGGGCTTTGTGAAAGCCCACTGACGTTCCAAGCGATCACGATCTGGCGCGACGAATTGCTGTCCGAAGACATTTTGCTGCGTGACGTGATCGACCTTGAGACAACATTCGGCGACCAGTTGGCCGAGGAAACCGGCGAAAGTGCTGTTGTGTCCGCTGCACCTAGCGCTGAGAAAAGCGAAGAAAAGCAAGATCTTGATGCAGACGGCAAACCGATTGCCAAAGACGATGATGATGATGAGGAAGAAGCCGCAAACCTGTCGCTTGCCGCGATGGAAGCACAGCTGAAGCCGCAGGTTCTGGACACGTTGGAAGTGATCGCCAAGGGCTTTGCCAAACTGTCGGATATGCAGGATTCGCGGATGTCCGCGACGCTGAACGAAGACGACAGTTTTTCCGGCAAGGAAGAAAAGAAATATCAGAAGTTGCGGTCCGAAGTCGTAGCACTGGTGGTTTCGCTGCACCTGCACAACAACCGGATCGACGCGCTGATTGACCAGCTTTACGGCATCAACCGCCGTATCATGCAGATCGATTCAAACATGGTTAAGCTGGCCGACCAATCGCGCATCAACCGTCGCGAATTTGTTGATGCCTACCGCGGTCGTGAACTTGATCCTACATGGCTTGAAGAAATGGGCCAAAAGGCTGGACGCGGTTGGCAGATGCTAATCGAACGGTCTACCACGAAAATCGAAGAACTGCGCGCCGAGATGGCGCAGGTCGGTCAATACGTCGGCGTCGATATTTCCGAATTTCGCCGCATCGTGCAGCAGGTTCAAAAGGGCGAGAAAGAAGCCCGTCAGGCCAAGAAAGAAATGGTCGAAGCCAACTTGCGTTTGGTTATTTCGATTGCGAAGAAGTACACGAACCGCGGCCTACAATTCCTTGATCTTATTCAAGAAGGTAACATCGGCCTGATGAAGGCTGTGGATAAGTTCGAGTACCGGCGCGGTTACAAATTCTCGACCTATGCGACATGGTGGATCCGTCAGGCGATCACGCGGTCGATTGCGGATCAGGCCCGCACGATTCGTATTCCGGTCCACATGATTGAGACGATCAACAAATTGGTCCGTACAGGTCGCCAGATGCTGCACGAGATTGGCCGCGAACCGACGCCGGAAGAACTGGCCGCCAAGCTGCAAATGCCGCTTGAGAAGGTACGTAAGGTGATGAAGATCGCCAAGGAGCCTATTTCGCTTGAAACCCCGATTGGTGACGAAGAAGACAGCCAACTCGGTGATTTCATTGAAGATAAAAATGCGGTGCTGCCGCTGGATTCTGCGATTCAGGAGAATCTGAAGGAAACCACGACACGGGTTTTGGCGTCGCTAACGCCGCGTGAAGAACGGGTGCTGCGGATGCGGTTTGGTATCGGCATGAACACCGATCACACGCTCGAAGAAGTCGGTCAGCAGTTCAGCGTGACGCGCGAACGTATTCGTCAGATCGAAGCAAAGGCGCTGCGCAAGCTGAAGCATCCAAGCCGGTCCCGCCGTTTGCGTTCATTCTTGGATCAATAACTCTATTTGGACGATTTCTAATTGTCTGCGGTATGGGGCGAGGTTTGCAAAGGCCTCGCCCTTTGTCGGCCAGAACACCAAGAAAACGCTGATTAAACGGGTTAAGCGGTGATTTCGAAATCTAGCGCGCAAACACTTGCTTTGACGGAGCTGGGCAGAGACACTTGCCCCATGGAATGGCAGATCAAGACGTCTGGTGCGGGGCTGTATGAGTTTACGCGCGACGTGGCCGCAAAGGTCACAGGGACGGGTGTGTTGACGCTGTTTGTGCAGCACACGTCCTGTTCCCTTTTGATCCAAGAGAATGCTGACCCCGAAGTCCAAACTGATCTGGCTGCGTTCTTTGATCGGTTGGTGCCGCCGTCGGATCATCCGCGCATGTCCTATCTTAGACATACTTATGAAGGACCTGATGACATGCCAGCCCATATTAAGGCCGCGATGCTGCCAACCAGCTTGCAAATTCCCGTGATTTCAGGGGAAATGCAGCTTGGAACTTGGCAGGGAATATACATTTTCGAACATAAAACCGTTCCGCATCTGCGTCGCGTTGTGGGCATGATGGTGGGTGCGGTGAGATGAGCGTTTCTGCGGCCCAAAAGACTGCCCTTGCGTGGGTTGAAACAGCGCGTGACGTGTTGTCTGCCGATTGCGCCCGGATATTTGAGTTCGCTGAACCGGCGTGGCGTGAATACCGATCCAGCGCTTGGTATGTCGAACGGCTGCGCGCCGAGGGGTTCACCGTCGAAGACGGCAGCGGTGGCATGCCGACCGCGTTTTGCGCTGAATGGTCAAATGGTGCAGGCCCCGTTGTGGGCATGTACGCGGAATACGATGCGGTGCCTGGAAACTGCCAAGCGGCGGGCGTTCATCAGGCCCCACGTGTCGGGTTAAGCGGCCATGCCGCTGGCCATACGGATCCGCATTCTGCGCTGGGGATCAGTGGGTTAGGTGGCCTGCTTGCGACCAAAGCGACGATGGAACTGCACGGGATAAAAGGCGGGTTACGCTTTACCGGTGAGCCCGCTGAAAAGGTGCGCGGCTCCAAGCCGATCCACGCGGCGCGGGGGTATTATGATGGTCTTGCGGGCATGCTGTCGTTCCATCCGTTCTACATGCTGCCGATGTGCAATACGGTGCGCTGGGACACGCATTGTGGCGCGGCCTATTCAATGATTTATCGGTTTATCTGCGACGCGCCGCATCTTTTTGGAGCCTCAGATGGCGCGCCGATCCCACAAAGCCACAGCGATATCCGCGCGCCGGGGGCGAACGACGCACTGGTGATGATGTATAGCCAAGCGCGGATGCTGCGCGACAGCATGCTGCCGCATGTGGGTGGCTGGTCGATTTCCGAGGCGATCCTGAGCACTGGGCAGGCGACGGCGGACAATCTGTCGGCTGGCCTCGCCGAGCTGCAATATATGATGCGCGTGCCGACGGTCGCGATGGCCGAACAGGTATCTGCGCGGCTGGACGCACTGGCGGAAAATATTGCAGGCCTGACGGGGTGTCGGGTTGAACGCCACTGGGTTTGCAAATCACGACCCGGATTGGCGAACCACGCAATGGCATCTATGGTTTGGGAGCAAATTCAACATGTGGGCGCGCCTGTATGGGATCGCGACGCGAAAGACTTGATGCGACAGGTACAGCAAAACTGTGGAATTACGCCTGACGAAAACCCAGTATTGCCTGCCTGCGAAACGCTGATTTCGCCGCAAGACGCTGAGGCGATCCTGCGCGAGACGCTGCCACCAAACCAACGAAATTCAACGTCCGACGATTACACCGATATGACGTGGCACACGCCGACCGCGCGGTTCTATATTGCGCGACCTGCCCTAAAGGGCGGACCCTATCCAGCTTGGGCAATGAACGCGCTTGGTGGCATGGCGCAGACGATTGACCCTATGGTTCAGGTGGCTGCGAAGGTGCTGGCGTGTTCGGCGTTGCGACTGCTGCAAGACGGGGAGGCGCGCGCTGCAGCAACCGAAGAATTTAACCGCCGCAAAGCCGAACACGACATCCCGCCGCTTTGTGATTATCCTGCACCAACGCAGTTTAAATGGCCCGAATATGTGCAAACATCGCGTGGTATGGACTGGCATATTCCAACATCGGAGGTCCCATGAGACTAATTTTAGCCCTAATAACTGTGACAAACCCCGCTTGGGCCGCGTGCGCGAGCGATGAGCGCACGTTCATGTCCTGCACCTTTGCCAATGGCAAGGCTGTTGAGGTTTGCATGACCGATAACGTCGCCCGTTACAGTTTTGGGCGACCCGGGCAAACGCCGGAATTGGCGCTGTCGTTGCGGTTCGGGCAGGGGGCGGAGTTTGTGCCTTGGAACGGCATCGGGCGCACCATCTCGGAGGCGGTGCGGCTGACAAACAATGACGTCACATACGAGGTTCACGGCGGGCTTGATAAGTTTGAGGCGTTCGAGGACGATCCCAACGATGATATCTATCCGCTGTTTGGCGGCATCTATATTGAAGACCGTCAGGGCAAAGAACTGGCGTACCTGGAATGTATTCCCAGCACCGTCACCTATGCGTATTAGCGCCAAACTGTGGCTGATCCGACTCATGATCTAGTGGTGTGATTTGCCCCCTACCCAAAACCTATCCTGCCACCTATAATGACTGTGGATAAATGGGGCAAAAGACCCCACAGGCAGATGACGAGGACAGTATATGCGGTGCCCATTTTGCGGAAACCTCGACACACAAGTTAAAGACTCCCGCCCCGCGGAAGACCACGTTGCCATCCGGCGGCGGCGGTTTTGTCCTGCGTGCGGCGGTCGTTTTACCACCTATGAACGCGTTCAACTGCGTGATTTGGTTGTCATAAAATCCAATGGTCGGCGTGAAGATTTCGACCGACCCAAGCTTGAACGCTCTGTCCGGATTTCGATGCAAAAGCGTCCGATCGAACCGGAACGCGTCGATCAAATGATATCTGGGATCGTGCGGCGTCTTGAAAGCATGGGCGAAACAGACATCGGGTCAAAACAAATCGGTGAGATCGTGATGGAGGCTTTGGCCCGCATCGACACCGTGGCCTATGTTCGGTTTGCCAGTGTTTACAAAAACTTCCAAGCGGCGGATGATTTTGATAAGTTTGTGAGTGAGTTGCGCCCACAAACCCCACCGGAAGATTGAGCACAGATTTAGACAACCGGTTTATGGGCATGGCCCTGTCGCTTGGGCGGCGGGGCCTTGGTCGTGTTTGGCCCAATCCAAATGTCGGCTGTGTCATTGTGCGCCCGTGCGAAAATGGTGGTCGCGTGATCGGACGCGGTTGGACGGCGGATGGTGGGCGGCCCCATGCGGAAACGCGCGCGCTTGATAGTATCGATGCGGCAGGTGCCACTGCGTATGTGACGCTTGAACCGTGCGCCCATCATGCAAAAACGCCGCCCTGTGTGGACGCGTTAATTGCTGCAAACGTGAGCCGCGTTGTGATTGCAACAGGCGACCCTGACCCGCGCGTGGCGGGCAAGGGGATTGCGATTTTGCGAGCGGCCGGGATCGACGTCATGATTGGTGTGCGCGAGGATGAAGCCCGCGTGGATATGGCGGGTTTTCTGCTGCGTATTACCGAAAACCGCCCCCTCGTGACGCTAAAACTTGCCAGTTCATTCGATGGGCGCATTGCGGCTGCCACTGGTGAAAGCAAATGGATCACCGGCCCGGACGCGCGCCGCAAGGTCCACGCGATGCGCGCGGCGCACGATGCAGTTTTGGTTGGGGCGGGTACAGTGCGCGCGGATGATCCAACATTGACGGTGCGCGAAATGGGCGCGGTGCGCCAGCCTGTGCGCATCGTGGCGTCTGGGCGGCTTGATATGGGTGCTGCAAACCTGTTGGCGACGATTAACTATGCCCCGTTGTGGCTGTGTCATGGGGCGAATGTTGATGCGCAGAAATGGGTTGATCAAGGGGCCAAATCCTTGCCGTGCGATTTGCAGGGCAGGGAGATTGATCCCGTTGATATGATGCATAAATTGGCGGCTGCGGGGCTGACGCGGGTGTTTTGTGAAGGTGGGGGCAGCCTTGCCGCGTCCCTGCTTGGTGCGGGTCTGGTGGATGAGATCGTCGGCTTTACGGCGGGCATCGTGCTGGGGGCGGAGGGCACGCCGTCGATTGGGGCGATGGGGCTGGATCGATTGGCCGACGCGCCGCGATTTGATCTGGTTGAAACCACGCGCATTGGTGCAGATATTATGCACCGCTGGCGTCGCGCCTTATTGTACGCGACTTAAAACTTAACCGTCGGGGCGATCAACCGCTAGCGCCACAAATGCGCGTAGCTGGCAAGCATACCTTGAACTTTCGCCAGCAGGCGATTGGCGCGGGATGGGCGGGGGACTTTGCCGCTTTGCAGTCGGTCAATCACCACGTCTACGGGGCAGGGGCGGCCGCTAACGGGGTCGAAATAGCGGGGGGTAATCAATCAGCACAGCGTGGGTCAATTGCGCGAGTGTCGGCAGGGCTGTGCGGCGTACGATTGGTGTTGCACGGTCGTCCGTCAGGCCCCAGCCTGCGTAAAAGGGCGATCCCAGACAGGTCACGTATTTGCCGCGCAACAAGGCCTCGAACCCGATGGTTGATGTCATGGTCCAGACGGCGTCCACAGCGTCAAGTGCCGCAATAGGGGAGGTCTTGGTGAGCACGATATCCGCGATATCGGCGGCGTCCGGCGCAGCGCCAGTCCGCAGCCCTGCTTCGACATCGGGGTGCGGTTTATAAAGGATCACAGCGGCGGGATTGGCGGCGCGACAGGCCTGTAGCAATGCGCGGTTGGTGGTCACGTCCGTGGTGCCAAGCCGGATAGAGGCATCGTCTTCGACCTGTCCGGGGACCAGGATACGGCGCCCCTTTGGCAGGTCGTTGTGCAGGTTTGTGGCGGTGAGGTTATATTTGCTCAGTCCGGCGCTGGTAATCCGATCAATCAGCATTTCGGCCCGCAAAAGGGCGGCATCGGGCAGCGCGATGCTGGCTTGAATATGGGCCTCCAGACGGCTTGGCTTGTTCGGATCGTAGTAAATGCCGAGATCATCAAGGACCAAAGACAGGGGCGCGATCAGATCGGCCCCAAGGCCGCGCGAGCGCAGGAAACCGTCTTCGACACGCAATGCACTGTCGTGTCCCGTGGCTTTGCCCGCCCAGACCATGCGGCCCCGACCGGTTTTAGCGGCCCGCGCGTCGGCCTTGTCGGGATCGTCTTCAAACATCATTTTACGGTGCTAGCCAAACACCTTTTGTAGTGGTCCACGTTTCCACAATCTCATGCCCGACGCGACCCAGCCAAGGTGGTCGTCGCGCCATGCACGGGTGTGGGCGTGAAGCGTCGTGATGGCAGTTTCAAGGTCGCATAGTTGATTGCGGTAGGGATCGTACCACACCGGATACAGGATCATCGCGCCTGCGAAAAGCTGGGCGCGGGTCAGGTTTCTTTGGCGGCGATCCACGGGCATCCGGTCATCCGTCAGGCCCCAGCCGACGTAAAACGCCTGGCCGAAGACCACCGGTTTGTGGCCCGCCATGATTGCTTCAAACCCGTATTGGGAGGACACTGTATAGACCGCAATGGCCCCGTTGAGCAGGTGATGCGGTGAGATCAGATCGCTAAAGAATGCGACATTGTCCGACAGATCGGCGTCGCGGTAGTGGCCATCGCGATGGCCGTGCGCGGTTTCTGGATGGGTTTTGATCAGGATTTGCGCGTTTGGGTGGTCTTCGCGCGCCACGAATAACATCTCAAGGAAGGTGTTTCGATCTGCGCGGGACGCGGTGACGGACGCATCGCCCGCGGTCTGGTCAATCACCAATACATAGCCCGCATCAGGGGCAGGGGTGTCTGGATCATAGGCGTTGTATTTACTGAGGTGCGCCCGTTTGATCGCGTCGACGCAGTCGCGTGCGCGGTTCAACAGCGCCGTGTCATCCAGCGGATCGTCGCGCAGGATCATTTCCAGATCAGACGGTTTTGTCGGATCGAAATGCACGCCGCGCGTGTCCAGATGCAGACCAAGCGGTGGTTCGCCTTCGCGACCCGGCAAGACCGAGCGTAAAAATGCGTCCTCGACCCTCAACACGGGCGCAGAGGTGCGGTTTGCCACCGCCTCACCGCGCCACGACGTCGGCGATTGGCCCCAAACGCCGATCAGATCATCGCCAGTCGGTTTGCCCAACGATACGTCATATCCCGACAGCGTCAGGATGCGGCGCACACGTTTCTGGGTTAGAAATCCACCGTTATAAACATACAGCCGCCGCGGGGTTGCCCCTGCGGCGGCTGTCGTATTTTGCAAGGTCATCACCCGCCGAGTGCGGCAGCCGTACTGACCGACCCAAGCGTGCCAAAGACAGCCGAGATGGTTTTGTTGAATTGGCTAAACGGTGCTTCGGTTACGTAGACTGTGTCGCCGTCGCGGATCGCGAAATCGCGTGCCATGAACATGCCGTTGGGTTCAGTCAGGTCGAGCACGTAGATGACGCGCTGGGTGCCGATCAAGTCATTGCGGGCAACCAATTGGCTGGCGATTTCAACGGGTTCATTGCGAAATACAAAGACGCCCGTTGGATCAGCGAGGTTGGTGTTCAAGCCACCAACTTGCGCGATGGCTTCGATTGCAGAAATGGTTTGAGATTCAAATGCGACACGGCTTTGAGTGCCTGTTGCGCCAAGGGCGGTAAAACTGCGGGTGTCTTGTTCGACAAAGATCCGGTCGCCGGCGCGCAGAGCGATGTCGTGTCCCGGATGGGCGTAGAGGTCTTCAAACCAGATCTCGCCAGTGTGGTCGCCGCGCACGACGGTCACTTGTGCGATTTCTGGTTGAATGGCCACACCGCCAGCCCGCGCAATCATCGCCGACAGTGTACGGGTCGGGCGTTCAATGGCGTAGACACCTTGGGCGGCCACGGCACCGACGACGGACACAGTCGCACCGTCACCAGCAAGGCGGCGGACCTGAACTTGTGGGTCTGGCGTTTGTTCTTCGAGTTTTTCAGTGATGATGCGGCGGATCGCGTCTGGTGTGTTGCTAGCAGCGCGAATGCGGCCTGCGTAGGGCACGAAGATGAAACCGGAGCCGTCGACTTGTACTTCTTCAAGCACCGTGGCGTTTTGACCGGCGGGCACAAGCAGCGGATCGCGCACATTTTCCCAGATCGTCAAGCCAAGCACGTCACCCGCGCGGATCGTGTCGCTGCCGATTGGACTGGCATCGCGAAAGCCTGCGGAAAATCCGAGGGCGGGGGTGACACTCGCCACCAAATTCACGCGGTCATCAACGACAAGGACAAAGGCGTCGCCGTCTTCCATCACCGATCCGGAAATAATTTCATTCTTCGTCGGTCCTGAGCGCGGTAAACCGCAGGACGCAACAACTGCCAATACAGCAACGAGGGCCACGCCTTTTGTAAGGCGCAATCTTGGGGATTTCACTGCTCCGGTCTCCTCGACCTAATTAAAACTGCCTCAGTCGTCATGTGGGCGAATTTATATTCACCTCACCTTTTGACTGTAATGTACGGGAATCCGTGGCCAAAATCTAGTATAAGGTTGGGGTATGGTGGGGTGTGGCGCACTTGCCATGCCACCCCCTAGGTGTGGTGGTTTTTATTTAACCACACGCAACTGCTGGCGCGGAGGGGCCTGTCCGCTGCGCAACGCATCGTAAGGATCGTTGTGGTCCAGCATCATATCGACCAATTGGCGCATCAACTGGTGACGGCCCCTCGCGGAATAAAACCCACCTGGAACCTGGCTTGTTTCGAGCAAATAGCGGCGGTAGTCCTTAAATGCGCGATTGTCGGGCCGGGCGGGGGCCGCAAAGAACCGATCGACGGGCAATTCAGATACAAATTCCGGTTTGTCATAGACGGCATTGCCGAACACCTTAAGCGGGATACCACGGTGCAACACCCGTTGCGTGGCGGTGGAATTGACCGTCACGGCGGTGCGCGCATGGTCTAGAACCTGTGCCAGTTTGCCGCCACGCACGTAGTGAACACGATCATAGATGTCGTTGTCGCGGGCCAGTTGGCGGATGATTTTACGCAGCGGGCTGCGGCCATTTTCGAGCGGGTGGGCTTTGAACACAAGATGGTGGTGTTGTGGCGCACCCTTGGCGAAGCCTTCGATCACGAGGGCAAGGAATTCTTCCATGCGCGCAAACGGCGAATGCATTTGGAACGAAGAGTCGTGTTCAAGCTGCAGCAGCGCAATGTGATAGGGATAACCGCCATGTTTGATGCGAAAGGTGGCGATGATCCGGTCCAGCGCGATAAACGGCATCAACATCAGGCGGCGAGTATACAGTGCTGTTTCAGCAATCAATGGTAGCTCGCGATGGCGCTGGAAATTGCGGTATTCGCCGTTCCGAAACATCACGAACCAATGATACAATGCGCCGTAAAAAACATGGTGGCGCATGTCGCCCCAGTGGGCCGGTGCCTCAGGCACGTCGAGTTCCGTTTCGGCCAAAGCCTTGCGCATGTCATCGACGCTGGTGTTCATCAGCTTGGAATGGCCGTTGGCGCCGCCACGCTCATAGGTGACCCAGAACGGGCGCATGTAGCCTTCTTCATAGACGTGCACGGTCAGGCCCATTTCCTTGGCCGCGACAACTGCGTCCGCATGGGCGGGCCGCGTGTCACCATAAAGAACAATGTCGGTGATGGATTTGTCTTCGACGATAGCCTTGAACGTTTCAACCCAATCACTGGGATCGCCGCGATAGGGGATGTAGCCCTTGGCCCCGAACCAGAACGCGCGATCGCCTGCATTGAAGCCAACGCGCCAGACATCTGCCCCCGCCGCGCGGAGCATTTTGCCCAGACGGTGGAAGAACGGCCCATGGGGCCCCTGCAAAAACAGGAAAGATCTGGTTGCGTGATCGGTCACTCTGGTCCCATGATATTGTGGCGTTGGTTTCGGAGACATTAACCACTTAGTTTGGCTGAAATATGGCGCGTTGTGTCGCTGTGGTATCTAGCCAGCTTGCCCATGACCATTCAAGGGGCTAGTTCGTGGGGGAATAAGAGAGGGATACACCATGTTTACAGGCATCGTAACAGACGTCGGTCGCGTTTTGGCGCTGGAAAACCGTGGCGATTTGCGGGCACGGATCGCGACGCGTTACGATATTTCCGGAATTGATATTGGTGCGTCGATTGCATCTGATGGCGTGTGTTTGACGGTTGTCGCCAAAGGCGTGGATCTGGATCGCGATTCGCAAGGCTGGTACGATGTTGATATTTCGGCAGAAACAGTCAGCAAGACATCGCTTGCAGCATGGGCGGTTGGCAAACGGGTCAATCTGGAACGAAGCCTCAAGGTCGGGGATGAACTTGGTGGGCATATTGTGTCCGGCCATGTGGACGGGGTGGCGATGATCGTGGGAATGGTGGACGATGGCGCTAGCACCCGCGTGACGCTGCAAGCCCCTGATGATTTGGGACGGTTTATTGCGCCCAAAGGGTCGGTTGCCCTGAACGGGACGTCTTTGACCGTGAACGAAGTCGATGGCGCGCGCTTTGGCATCAACTTTATCCCGCACACGAAGTCCGTGACCACGTGGGGCGATGCAAAAGTTGGCGATCCGGTGAACCTGGAGGTGGACACGATGGCGCGCTATGTAGCCCGCTTGCGGGACTATGATTGATGGCGGGCGGCATTCAAAAGATTGGGAAAGCCGGCCGCCCCGCTAGCCGTTTCGTGCTGATGTGCAATAGCAATCTGGAACGCGAATGGGTGCAGGCAGGCCGCATGGCTGGCACCTTGCCCACCGCTGATTATTTCGCGCCCGCCCAATGACAGATAATTTGAGGTATCCCCATGACTGATACAGAAACACCCAAAATCGTGTCCTCGCTAGAGGACGACACTGGCGAGCGGATGGTTGATATTTTGCACCACGCGGACGCAGGGCATTTCACCTACGTCGAATACCACCGCACCAGCGATGAGAGCGACGAGTGGCGACAGGTTGAAGACGACAACGCGAAAACGTACAAAACCAAGTTTGCCGCCTATACCGCGGCCACCCGCAACGTAGAGTGGATGATGGACTGAAGTCGGCGCCGTTGGGTCATTAATGCCACCAGCGGAGGGCTGTGTAATCTGATCTGACGCTAAGTCCTGCGGCGACAGCGCCCCTTTTCAATTGCTCGTCTACAGGCTATTCCGCCTCAATACGGCTGAGAGGATCACCATGAACAATTCGACTGAAAAAACTGGGGCGTTCGAAAATCCCGGCCCCGTTGAAACCGACTGGAAAGACGTGATTTCCAGCATCGAAGACATCATCGACGACGCCCGCAACGGTCGTATGTTCGTGTTAGTGGATCATGAGGACCGCGAAAACGAAGGCGATCTGGTGATCCCTGCACAAATGGCAACGCCGGATGCGATCAATTTCATGGCCACCCATGGTCGTGGACTGATTTGTTTGACGCTGCCAGCGGAGCGGCTGGACGCGTTGGGCCTGTCACTGATGTCGACGCACAATTCATCGCGCCACGAAACCGCATTTACCGTGTCGATTGAGGCGCGCGAGGGCGTGACGACCGGTATTTCGGCCGCAGATCGTGCGCGCACCGTGTCCGTGGCAATTGATCCAACCAAGAGTGCCGCCGACATTGCAACGCCGGGCCATGTGTTTCCGCTGCGCGCCCGCGCCGGTGGTGTGCTGGTGCGTGCGGGTCATACCGAAGCGGCCGTTGATATTTCGCGTCTGGCAGGGCTGAACCCGTCCGGTGTGATTTGTGAAATCATGAATGATGACGGCACGATGGCGCGTCTGCCTGATCTGGTTGCGTTTGCGCAGTTGCACGGGCTGAAGATCGGCACAATTTCTGACCTGATCGCCTATCGCCGCCGCCACGATAATCTGGTGCGCGTGCGCACTGAACAAACCATCACGTCTGAATTTGGTGGCGAATGGCAGATGAAAATCTATGCCGACGAAACCCACGGCGATGAACATGTGGTTCTAATCAAGGGCGACATTTCTGGCGATTCGCCCGTATTGGTGCGTATGCATGCCATGGACGCCATGCTGGATGTTGTTGGCATCGGCCCCGCAGGCCGCACAAACGAATTCGGCGAGGCGATGACGCGCATCGCAGAAGAAGGCCGCGGCGTTGTCGTGCTGTTGCGCGATACGTCAATGAAAATTGTCGCTGCTGATGACGTGTCACCACAGACGTTGCGCCAATACGGGCTTGGCGCGCAAATCCTGTCGTCGCTGGGATTGGGCGAGATTGAGCTTTTGACCAATTCACCCAAACCCAAGATTGTCGGCCTTGAGGCCTATGGACTTGAGATTATTGGCACGCGCAAAATCTCGGAGTTGGGCTAGTGGCAGGCACATCACACTACATCATGCCGCGTGCGGAATTCGACCAGAAGCCAAAGCTGCTGATCGTTATTTCGCCGTATTACAAAGACATCGCCGACAATCTACTGTCTGGCGCGCAAGCCGAGATTGAGGCCGCTGGCGGCACACACGAAACTGTGCAGGTCCCCGGCGCGCTGGAAATTTCGACCGCCATAGGCATCGCCGAACGGTTGGGCAATTTTGACGGCTACGTCGCGCTGGGCTGCGTTATTCGTGGTGAAACGACGCATTATGAAACCGTCTGCAACGACAGTTCGCGGGCGTTGCAAATGCTTGGGCTGCAGGGTTTGTGCATCGGCAACGGGATCTTAACCGTTGAGACGCAAAAACAGGCCGAGGTTCGCGCCGATACGAAAGATCAAAACAAAGGTGGCGGTGCTGCCGCTGCGGCCTTGCACTTGATCGCGCTCAGCCGTAAGTGGGGCGGCGCTAGATCGGGCGTTGGATTCACCAACGATATCCTGATGGCCGCCAACACGGATGGTTCCACCACAGCATGACCGAGTCTCAATCAAATCCGTCAAAATCAAACCTGTCAGGTAATGTTCGACGCAAGATGAAGTCCGCGTCGCGGCTTTATGCGGTGCAGGCGTTGTTCCAGATGGAACATTCCAGCCAGACAATCGAATCCGTAACCCGTGAATTTGAAGACCACCGTTTTGGGGCGGTCTATGAAGGCGATGAATTGGCCGAAGGCGACGTGAACCTGTTCCGTATGCTGGTCGAAACTGCGGTGAACGAACAAACCAAGATTGACCAGATGACTGACCGTGCGCTGGTCGCCAAATGGCCGCTGGGCCGGATCGACCCGACGTTGCGCGCGCTGTTTCGCGCCGCGGGCGTTGAATTGATAGGCCGCGACACACCACCAAAGGTCGCGATCAGTGAATACGTTGATGTTGCGAAAGCATTTTTTGACGGTGGCGAAGAGCCGAAGTTCGTGAATGCGGTCTTGGATCATATGGCCCGTCAGGCAAAGCCTGACAGTTTTAGCTAGCCTCAGGCAAAGCCTGACAGTTTTAGCCAATATTGGGCAAAGCCTGACAGTTTTAAGTAGCATCAGGCAAAGACTGTGGCGTTCTGACACTAACATTTTCTGAATTCGTCCCCACATCAAGCATGTAGGAGGCGGTCCAAATGCCCAATCAAAAAAAACCTAAACTGATCAAGCTTTATATCAAAAGCTGCGCCATTGGCTTTGTGTTGTCGGCGATTTTCGTCGCGGTGATGCTCGGCTTTGACATGATGGGCCTTGGCGGGCTCGTGGTGCGGTCTGACGTCGGATTTGTGGCCGTGTTGATGATGTGGATCTTGAACGGCGTCGTCTTTGCTGGTGTGCAATTTGCATACGTGATCATGAGCATGGCGGATGATGATGACGATGATGACGATGAACCACGCGGTGGCCTTCGTGCCCGCGCGCCTGTGTTTTTAGCAGAACCGATTCCGATCCGCGTAGAAGATGCACGGCGACGTCGCTAGGTCTGCGGCCATTATGATTGGCGATCCATTTTTAGTCCGTGGTGTGTGAAGGTGGCGGGCCCCGCGGCAACCGTAGGGATCTGATTCCGGAGGACCTGTGTGTACAGGTGGTAGCCAGGTAACGAGGCCAGGGCCCCGACAGCGCCAGCCGCCTCGGATTTGCTTAAGGCCGCTGGAATGTGTCCCGTGTTTACGAGAAGAGCAGAAGCCCGCCGCCATTACAGGTAGTGTGGCAGGTGGGCTTCGGCAAGGGGGCACACTCGATTGATCTTAATCGGCGCCGTGAAGTGCATCGCGCAGCTGGGCGAAATGACCGTCCCAGCCTTTGTCGAGCGCGAGTGTCAGGACGAACGCATCTTCGCCAGCAGGCAGTCCTTCGTGCACCAGCGACAGGCGTGTGCCGCCAGCCACATCTTCGAGGGTCCATTTTACAGTGCTGGTCGCGTCGCCCATTGGCGCGATGGTGAAGGTGTATTCAAGGTAGCTATGCGGGGTTGCGGTGATGATGTCGCCCCACATCAGCTTGTCGCCGCTGGTGGTGCCGTACATTGCATAGGCGTCGCCCTGCGCGAGGGCGGTCTTCGGTTTGTGAAACCACATCGCCAGTTTGTCAGGGTCGGTCAGGAACGCCCAAACGTCAGCCTTGGACGCCTTCAGGTAGATGGATTTGTTCAATGTATTGGTCATTTCATATCCTTTTCTATGGCAGTTTTAAGATCGCTTAAACGGTCGTCCCAGAAGACATCAAAGAAGCCAAGCCAGTCACGAATAGGTGCAAAAGCGTTTGGATTGAGCGTGTTGTAGCGTTCGCGCCCTTGCGCGCGCACCGTGATCAACCCGCCGTCTGACAACACCGTGAGGTGCTTTTTCACAGCTGCACGGGTCATGTCGAAATTGTCCGCGACCTGCGCGATGGTCATATCCGCGCCGCGCAGCATCAGCAGGATGTCGCGGCGGGTTGGATCGGCGAGGGCGCGAAAGAGGGATTGATTACTGGTCATAGCGACTTAATATGATACCAAATAGTATCATGTCAAGTTTTAACTTCTCTTGACGGATGTTCACGCATTGTTCATGTTCGAGGAATGCATGAAGAAGCCACCCCACTTGATCTCTCAATGTACCAACCCGGTCAACTGCTGGCGCGGGGTGTGTGCCGCCATCTTCGCAGTTTGGATTTCGTGTGCGTTGAAGAACTGGTGCCAACGCGGGGACTGCGGGTTGATGTGATGGCACTGGGATCAAAGGGAGAAATCTGGATTGTTGAGTGCAAATCGTCGCGGGCTGATTTTCAGTCAGACCATAAATGGCAGGGTTATCTGGAATGGTGTGATCGGTTTTTCTGGGCGGTAGACGGCGATTTTCCAACGGAACTGCTGCCCGATGAAACGGGCCTGATCATCGCTGATGCCTATGATGGCGAGGTCGTGCGCATGGCCCCCGAGGACAAACTGGCAGCGGCGCGGCGCAAGGTTATGGTGCAGAAATTCGCGCGCACCGCAGCGATGCGTCTGCAATCGTTTCGCGACCCCACGGCGATGACATCAAACGCACTGCTTTAGCGCTGTGACAACGCCAGTGATGCAATCCCGGCGGCGAAAATCACCGCAAGACCCGCGAAACTAATCCAGTCTGGCCAGTCCGAAAATACCAGAAATCCAAGAATCGTGGCGGGAATGAGCTGCGTGTAAATGAGTGGCGCAATAACGCTTGAGGGGGTTGTTTGGCTAAGCTTGACCAGCAGCAGATTGCCGAACGCAGATCCCATGGCACTGATCGCCACGAGGACAAATGCCGCCAGCGTGAGGCGATCGGGACGCGCCGCCAATCCGAAAGGTGCGAGCATGATACCCCCCAGAACCAGCTGTGAGATCAGCAAAAGGCGCGGTCGGTACAAAGGCGCGATCCAGCGTGTCGAGACCACGTAACAGCCATGAAATATCCCCGCGAGGACGGCAAACCCCATGCCAACAGTCACGCCGAAACCGGGTTTAACGACCAGAAGTACGCCAAGAAAGCTGACGCCCAACAAAACCGTGCGGGCCAGCGTGATCCGTTCCTTGAGGAGCCAGCCTGACAAAGCGTAAGCCACAATCGGGCCCACGAAAAATGCACCGAACGTGTCAGCAACGGGTTCGGTGCGCAGCGCCGTCAGGATCAGGCAAATCCCGCCCATAATGAACAACGCGCGCAGCCAGACACGCGGATCACGCAGGGCAGGGGCGTCAACGTGGGTTAGCCCGCAAAACGGCAACAATACAACCGACGCGAGGGCAAAACGTGTCCATGCAATGAAAATTGGGCTGATGCCATTCTGCGACAAGACCTTGGCCGCAACATCCCCGCCGACGATTAATGTCATGGATGTCAGCATAATTGCCCCAACCCGCCACAACGCTGCCGTCGGCGCCACGGTCGGGGCCGCAATCGGCATTTAGCGTGTCTTGACGAGGCGGGCAGCTTTGGCAGCGGCCTGAATTTCTTCTGCGATTTCGTCAGCTTCTTCGGGGGTGAAATCCATCGGGATTTCAATGCCTTTGCCTTCAATGAACAGCCGGACCTGACCTTGATCCGTCGGACCGATTTGCAGATTTGCTTCGATGTCGCGTTCGTCGTTAATGCCCATGGTGATAATCCTTTGGCTAAGCTAGTGCTCGCTCTACCCTGCAGGCATGCGCAATGGCAAGTCTGGCGCAGGCCTGCGGGTGGTCTTGCGGCAAAATCTGGCGCCGACTGCTGCCATAAGCACTTGCAATCGCGCGCTTGCCTCGCTAAATCGTCGCTGATGCCGCCTTAGCTCAGTTGGTTAGAGCGCTGGTTTGTGGAACCAGAGGTCCCCCGTTCAAGCCGGGGAGGCGGTACCATCCCCCCTTTGTCACGCAGTTTGGTTTTGTCGTACCGTTTGGTTGGGCCCCCTTTTATTAGCGGCTGTGTCATGCGACCAAGCGCTATGGCATTGTTTGTAACTCTCGTGATTTCCGGCCTCGGTGTGGCGACATTTATGGCGCTTGCGTTGCCGTTGCCGTGGCTGCTCGGCCCGTTGCTGGGGTGTTTGATTGCGGCGCTGTTTGGCGTGCGGCTTCAGGGGGCACCAAAAACCGGCCAAGTGATGCGCACGATTTTGGGGGTCGCGGTCGGGGCCACGATTACGCCCGCGCTGTTTGCGCAACTGGGCACGTTGATCTGGACGCTGGCATTGATGCCGCCTTTGGTGATTTGCGTTGGCGCTGTGGGCTATCCGCTGTTTCGCAAAGGGTTCGGGTTTGACCACCCGACCGCGTTTTACGCGGCGATGCCCGGTGGTTTGCAAGACATGCTGTTGTTTGGCGAAGAAGCGGGTGGCGACGTGCGTGCGCTGTCATTGGTTCACGCGACGCGGGTGTTGATCGTGGTGATGGTGTTGCCGATCGTGTTCGCCTTTTTCTATGGCGTCGATATGAGCCAACCCGTTGGTGAGCCGTTCTTGTCTGTGCCGTGGACCCAGTTGTTAATCCTTGCTGCTGCGGGCCTAGCCGGATGGCGCATTGCGGCGGCGTTTGGTCTGTTTGGCGCGTCCATATTGGGGCCATTGTTCCTGACGGCGGCGTTTTCGCTGGCGGGATTTATTCACCACCGCCCCCCAGCCGAGGCGATCCAAGCGGCGCAATTTTTCATCGGCTTTTCCATTGGCGTCAAATACGCAGGCATTTCATGGCGCGAATTGCGGGTCGATGTGACGGCAGGCGTGATTTTCACCGTGCTGAGCCTTTGTATTTCTGCCGTGTTCGCCGCAGTGGTCTTTCGGCTCGGCTGGCTGCCATTTACCGAAAGTGTGCTGGCGTTTTCACCGGGTGGACAGGCGGAAATGGCGATTGTCGCATTGGTTGCGGGGGCGGACGCAGCCGTTGTGGTGGCGCACCATCTGGTGCGGATCGTCTTTGTCATTATTGGTGCACCACTGGTGAACCGCTGGTTTGACTAGTTGATCTCAAGCTCTGCGATGAGCGGTGCCCAACCCGCACCGTGCATATCGCGATCCGTGCGGCTGCCTTGGATGGTCGGGCGCGGCAGGCTGAATTTCACAACATTCAGATCCGCGATATCAAAGCGTTTGATTTGATCGGGTGTGGTGCGGAACAGGGCGGCGACGCGGTCTGTGCTGAGACCTTGGGCAATTTGGGCGTAGGCCGCAGGTGAGCCACAGAAAATATCAATGGTCAGCCAGAACGGGCCTGCGTTTTTGGACCGCACTTTCTGGACGATTTGCGCGACGCTAGACATCTGTGACCACCAGTCGAAATGCGTCCATCGGATCGACCAAAGCCATGACGTGATGCAGGACAAATTTATACGCCGCCCCGCGATCAATTTCCGCCGGAGAGAACGGGAAGGCGAATGTCGGCTGTTCTTCTTCCTGCGTCAGCGGATGGTGTAACAAATAGGGGTTCATCATTTTACCAAGTGTGTTGGCCGTGGCCTGATCGGGTGCTGTGAGGATGGCAAGCACGCCGAGTTCGCTGGCGTCCAACGTGCGCTGTTCCAGCGTGCCAAGGTTGGCGTTTCGCCCGATGATCTGCAGTTCAGCGTGCCATGTGGCGGGGTCTAGTCCCAGTCGGTCTGCGACTTTGGTGGCGTGTTTTGCAATGATGTCATCACACCAGATTTGCGCGTTAGACACGTAGTGTGCGTCGCGCAGCAGGACCATCAGGATCGTCTGAAAGCCTGCAATCCGCGCGCCTTCGAGTTTGACGGTGTAGGTGTCTGACGGTTCCCATTGCGATCCGGTCACGCGCACCGAAGTATCATCGATTGCAGTGTAGGTCGCCCGCGTGACGTCCAGATGACCACCCGGTTCAAACAGGATAAACGGGTCGGAATTTTCGTACAACATATGGGCTGACAATGTGTGCGGGGTCGCTTTTGCCCCGTCCGCCATGGGTGTGACGGTGAAGCCCGTGTCGTCGAAATCCACCAAGATCACGCCAGATTGCGGGTTTGTGGCGCAGAGCGCACCACATTCGCCAATTTTTGCGCCGTGCCACGCAGCGCCCGCGTGGTTGCCATTTTGCAAGGGTAGGGCGGCGATTATGGCTGTGTCGGTCGTACGGCCAGCGATGATGATATCTGCGCCGGTGTTCAACGCTGTTTGGATTTGTTCCGCCCCCGCAAGGGCGACGATATGGGTGCAGTTTTGGATGGTGCCCGCGTCCACGTGCGGTGCCGCTGACAGTGGGCTAAGCGGGGTCTGCGCGATTTTGGCGGGGTCTTGTTCGCTATAGAGCCGCGCAATTTTGGCGCTTTGGCCGAGGTCTGACAGGATCTCGAGTGTGATGTTATACAGCCAGTCAACCGTGCTGTCGGTGCCGCAGGTCCCGGCGGTGCCGATGACCAGCGGACATCCAGCGGCGGCGCGGGCTTCGATCAGGCCCTGCCATTCGATCTTGGTCGATTCGGTTGCGTATTTGCTGACCCCACGCCCTAGATAGGATGGTCCAGAATCTGTGCTGCCACCGTCAATTGCAATAAGGTCGGGCTTCGCCTCGACAGCGCGATTCAACGCCGCCTTGTCATATCCAAGGCCAAGTGCGCCCGACGGGATGAGAATACGGGTTCCCATGTTTAGTCTGACACGCGCTGCGGTTTGCGCAAGATGCGGCGCAGAAACATCGGCGCGACAAAGCCAAGAACCGCGGCGATCAACAGACCGGAGGCGATCATGGATGGGTTAGTTGGGTCACTTGGGCGCGTATAAATGAGGCCCCACGCGCTGCCATCTGATAAGACCATCGCGTCACGCAATGATTTTTCCATTTTTCTGCCCAGCAGAATACCAAGGATGACAGGCACCGTCGGGATATCCATTTTGCGCAACACATAGCCCAACACGCCGAACGCCACGACCAAGATCAGGTCGAAATAGCTGCCCGTCAGCGAAAAGATACCAACCATCGAGATCATGGTGACGGCGGGCATCAGTGCGGCGGGGGGCACTTCGAGGATTTTGACGAAGACTTTGACCATCGGTACGTTCATCGCCAGCAATACGAAGTTGGCGATGAGCAGCGATGCGATGAGGCCCCAGACGACCTCTTTTTCTTCGACAAACAACATCGGGCCGGGGGTGATGTTGAGCGTGACCAGCACTGCAAGCAGCACTGCCGTGGTGCCTGATCCCGGCACGCCAAGCGTCAGCATTGGCACCAAAGCACCGCCCGCAGCGGCGTTATTGCCCGCCTCGGGGGCCGCGACGCCTTTGGGAACCCCTGTTCCAAAGCCGCCCTTTTCGCCTGCGATGCCTTTTTCGGTCACATAGATCATGAAACTGCCCAGAGACGCGCCCGCACCGGGCAGGACGCCACAGATAAAGCCAAGGATGCTTGATCGCAGCATGACCCAGCGGACTTCAAATATGTCACGCCACGGCACCCGGACTTTGCCGAGTTTCACGTTGGATGTGCCAGATTTGCCGTGACTTTCGATGAAGAAGAAAACCTCGGAGACTGCGAACAGACCGACAATGGCGACCAGAAAATCAACGCCGTCATAAAGGTGCAGGTTGCCCCCCGTCAGCCGTGGCGTGCCGGAGTTTGGATCTAGCCCGACCATGGCGATGCCAATGCCGAGGCAGGATGCGAACGCGGCCTTGGCTTGGTTGTTGGAGGCCACACCGCCGAGGGTGCAGAACGCCAGCAGATACAGAGCGAAATATTCACTGGGGCCGAATTCAAAGGCGATGCGCGACAAGGCTGGCGCGAGGATCGCGAGGCCGATTGTCGCGAGAAGTGCGCCTACAAATGAGGCGACGCCTGAGATCACCAACGCATCCGCCGCGCGACCCGCTTTGGCCATCGGGTAGCCGTCAAGTGTGGTCATCATCGCGGGTTCGTCACCCGGAATGTTCAGCAGGATGGACGAAATCCGCCCGCCATACATCGCGCCGTAATAAATCGAGGTGAGCAGCACGAGTGAGGACGTCGCATCAAGGCTGAGAGAGAATGTCAGCGGGATCATGATCGCCACACCGTTGGAGAGCCCAAGACCGGGTAAAGCGCCGACAATTGTGCCGATGAAACAGCCAGCTACGGCCAACATCAGGGTCCACGGGGACAGGGCGATCGAAAAGCCGAGTTGAAGATTCTGAAGAATTTCCATGATGGCACCCTATCCGAAGAAGTCGTGGGGGAAGGCAAACAGACTTAGCCCCAGAGCGAATTTGAACAACACGAACAGGCCGACTGAAATACCGAGACCGTAGATCACCGCGCGCATTGGCGCAGGGGTGATCTGATACGAAATGACCGCGCTTGCGATGGCGGTGGGCACCAAGAAGCCCATGGGCTTCAAGGCATAGGCATAGGCGATTAGCAGGATCGTTGATCCGACGATCGACAAAAAGGACCGCATTTCCGGCCAGTCGGGTTCTTCATCCGGTGAAAACACCATCACGAGTCCGCAAATTGCGGCCACGATACCAACCCCGATGGGGAAAGCTTGTGGGCCAAGCGGGTCTGCAAAGAACGGCTTGGCGATGCCCCGGGCCGCCATCACGTAGATGAACGACCCAAGGATCACGACGGCCCCGAAAATGCGGTCCGAGATACGCATTACTGAATAACGCCAATCTCACGGGACAGTTCTTCGGTGGAGGCAATGACGCCATCAACCCACGCTTGGAAATCGTCCCCAACTTTGGTGAATGGCGCGAGCCCATTTTCCATCATTGCTGTTTTCCATTCATCAGAATCGGCAACCGCTTGCAGGCGCGCGGCCCAAGCGTTGAAGTCTTCGTCAGAAATGTCTTTTGGCACGTACAAGCCACGCCAGTTCACGGCGACCACATCGATGCCTTGTTCAACCGCTGTCGGGATTTCCTCAAAGCCAGGAACGCGTTCTTCAGCGAGAACGGCCAGCACACGGATGTCACCTGATTCGATGAAACCGACAATTTCGGACATGTCGCCTGTCATACCTTGGGTGAAATCGCCGACGGTCTGTGTCACAGCATCTGCGCCGCCATCAACACCGATATACTTGATTTCCGTGATGTCGGTGAAGCCGGCTTCTTGCATGACCATCAGAACTTTGAGGTGGTCGAAACCGCCTGCAGCAGATCCGCCAGCGAAAGCCACGGATGATGGATCAGCGATGATCGCATCAACCATATCGTTCAAAGTCATGAACGGGCTGTCTGCGGCCACAACAATCACACCTGGATCAGCACCGATGGCACCGACGAAATGCACTTGGTCAGCGGTTGCACCGCCGTAAGCGTCTTGTGCCAGACGGGTGGCTGTCGCTTGTGACGCGGCAACAATCAGGTCGGCGTCGGTCTGGCGTTCGTTGACCACGTGGGAAAACGCAAGGCCGCCACCGCCACCTGCCATGTTCGTAACCTGAACAGGGCTGTCGACTTGGCCGATATCAAACAGGATTTTGCCGATCTGGCGGCAGGTAAAGTCCCAGCCACCACCGGAGTTTTGCAGGTGCGATACATTCCGCAGCCATTGCCGATGTTGCGCTGACGCTCAGCGCGACGCTGACAGACAGCGCCTTCATAATAAAATATTTGTAACTCCCAAGCACCCCAGCCGATAACGGGTTTTTGTCAGTTTTGATGTGAGTCTCCTTGGCCATTAGGCGCATGAATTTTCTGTTGTGGTCTGAATTTCGTGGCGCTGTGACGATTTCTCTGAATCATTGGTGGAATGGACCAAGTTACTTCTCTTGAACAACTCCTCGCCACGGCTCTGCGCAGGATCGCCGAGTTGGAAGCCGCGTTGGCGAGCATGGCGCAAGAGAATGCGGATCTGCGGCGTCAGTTGGCTAAGAACAGCAGTAATAGCAGCAAGCCGCCTTCGAGTGATGGGTTGAAGAAACCGGTACCGCGTAGCCTGCGTGGTAAGTCCGGTAAGAAAAGTGGTGGCCAAGTTGGCCACCGAGGCGACACCCTACGTCAGACAGCAACGCCTGACTTTGTGGAGCGACATGAGGCTGAGGCCTGTGGCACCTGTCAGCATGGCTTGACGGCTGGGATGATCAAGGCGGTGGAGAGGCGTCAGGTTTATGACATACCGGTGCCGCGTCTGGAGGTCACAGAGCATCAGGCAGCGATTTATTGTTGTGGCCATTGCCGAGCCACGACGACAGCCACCTTTCCCGATGGCGTGAATGCACACGTGCAATACGGTAAGCGCATTCGGGCGGCGGCGGTCTACTGCAATGTTCAGCAGCTGATCCCCGAGGATCGGGTCTGCCAACTCCTGCGTGATTTGTTTGGTGCCACCAGCCTATGCGCGGCCAGCGTGACCAACTGGGTGAACGGCACAGCGCGTACCTTGGGTGGCGTCGTCGAACACATTCTGGCCCGGCTCAATGAAGGCGGCGTTCGGCATCTGGATGAGACCGGACTTCGTGTTGATGGTAAGCTGCACTGGCTGCACTCAATCAGCGATCTCGCCTTCACGCATTATCGCATCAGCGCCAAGCGCGGTGCTGTTCCATCCTTCCTGACCGGCGGGACAATTGTTCATGACCACTGGAAGTCCTATTACGCCCATATGAGTGGGGTGGACGCGCACGCCCTGTGCGGGGCGCATCATTTACGGGAACTCAAGGCCATCGAAGAAATCGAAAAGGAGCCGTGGGCGTGCGCGATGAGCGTGCTGCTCAACAGCGCCAATCAGCTCAAGTGCGCGGCTCAGGGGCGAGGCGAGACCGAACTCCCCACGTCGGTTCACCACGACATCCTCACCAAATACATGGCGATCCTCACCGAGGGCCTCGCCTTCCATGAGCGACAAGACCCACTGGCTAGACGCACTGGTGCGCGAGGCCGAAAAGCCAGGCGGCCAGGCCATAACCTTCTGGTCCGCTTGCGCGACTACCGTGATGACGTCCTAAGGTTCCTTACGGACTTCACAGTTCCCTTCACCAACAATCAGGCCGAACGGGACCTGCGCATGATGAAGTTGCGCATGAAAATCTCGGGAACTTTCCGCACCCTCGAGGGCGCGCAGGTCTTCGCTGACATCAGATCCGTCATCTCGACGGTCAGAAAACACGGGGGCAATATCCTCGAAACACTCACCCTATCACCACAACAGATCATCGCTCGGCTCTAACGTCGCAAGGGCAACACAAAACCCGATATCCGATGGGGTCCTTGGGAGTTACAATATTTCATAAGTTCCTCCCAGAACGTTAAGGGCAAACACCCCGTCTCCATAGTGTCGTTTTCTGACTTTGAATCAGGGCCATCCTGAAAGCTAACTTGCGGAGGATGATATTGTCTAGTCCACTGGAACCGGACAGGAGGGCGTGACATGGGCAAGTGCGCACACTAAGACGCAAACCAACCGTATAATGAGGCTATCATGTCTGCCACCACAGTTCTGTTCACCCTTGCCGAAAACCCGCCCGCGCGGATGGACAAGGCGCTGGCGTTGAATGTCCCGCTTGATGCGTCGCTCAGCCGGTCGCGCCTGATGCGTTTGCTGGCGGATGGGGCTGTGCAGGTGAATGGCACGGTGGTGACGGACCCGCGTGCCAGACCCGTTGAAGGCGATACAGTTGAGATATCTGTGGAGATTGCGGACGACTACCACGTCTTGCCCGAAAACATTCCGCTGGATGTGGTGTTTGAAGACGATGATCTGATCGTCATCAACAAACCAACTGGCATGGTCGTGCATCCTGCCCCCGGCACGCCGGGTGGTACATTGGTGAATGCGCTGCTGCATCACTGCGGCGATGCGCTGTCTGGTGTTGGCGGCGAAAAGCGGCCCGGTATCGTGCATCGCATCGACAAGGAAACCAGTGGGTTGTTGGTCGTGGCCAAAACGGACCGTGCGCATCACAGGCTGGCCGCACAGTTTGAAGCGCACACAGTCGAACGCCACTACCGCGCCATTTGTTACGGTGTGCCGGATTCCAACGATCCGCGCGTGCGAGGCATCAAGGGCGCGAGCTTTGAGCCTGGGAATATTCTGAAATTGCAAACTCAACTGGCGCGCCACAAACATGACCGCCAGAAACAGGCGGTCATCTGGCACAATGGCCGCCACGCTGTGACGCGCGCCCGCGTTGTGCAGCCGCTGGGCAATCCTGCAGTGGCCGCGGTGATGGATTGTTGGCTGGAAACCGGACGCACGCACCAAATTCGTGTGCATCTGACCCATGCGGGGCACGGTCTGATTGGGGATCCCACCTATGGAGGCCGGCGCAAATTGTCTGAAAAGGCGGTGGGTGAGGGTGGCAGAATCGCGGCCTACACGTTCCCGCGCCAAGCACTGCATGCCGCGACATTGGGGTTTCAGCACCCCGTCAGCAAAGAAATGCTGCGGTTCGAGGCGCCAATGCCTGCCGATATGGTCGGGCTGATTGCCGCCTTAGGTGGGACGCAAGGTTAAGAATAGGCAGGGCCGAGGGCTGAAACATACGGTCCCATGTGCGTGAGTGCACATATACATATCTGGCACATATCTGGCGAAACATTTATTAATCCTTAAGTGTATTTAGCGAGAAGACGTCTAGACAACCTTGAAACGGGGCGCATTGCATGCACATATCGATGTTAAGGCCGTAAACATAACGGCAAATAATTACGAGGAGGGACATAATGAGCTCTTACGCAAATCTTCCGGCGCCAACGCCAGAACAAGGCCTGAACCGCTACATGCAGGAAATCCGCAAGTTTCCAATGCTGGAACCGGATGAGGAATACATGCTCGCCAAACGGTGGGTGGACCATGAGGACACCGAAGCTGCACACAAAATGGTGACGTCGCACCTGCGGCTGGCCGCCAAAATCGCCATGGGCTATCGTGGCTACGGGTTGCCAACGGCCGAAGTGATTTCGGAGGCCAATGTGGGCCTGATGCAAGCTGTGAAACGCTTTGATCCTGAAAAGGGTTTCCGACTCGCGACGTACGCGATGTGGTGGATTCGTGCGTCTATTCAGGAATATGTGCTGCGATCATGGTCCATGGTCAAACTCGGCACGACATCGGCGCAAAAGAAGCTGTTTTTCAATCTGCGCAAAGCCAAGAACCGCATCGGTGCCTTGGAAGAAGGCGATTTGCGTCCAGAGAACGTGCAGCGGATTGCCACTGATCTTGGGGTGACAGAGGCCGAAGTTGTCTCCATGAACCGCCGCATGTCTGGCGGGGATGCGTCCTTGAACGCCACTGTCGGATCTGACGGCGAAGGCACGATGCAATGGCAAGACTGGTTGGAAGATGAATCCGCCGACCAAGCAGGCGATTACGAAGCCCGCGATGAGTTAACACAACGCCGCGAGCTTATGGCAGAAGCTATGGAGGTTCTGAACGATCGCGAAAAAGACATTCTGATGCAGCGTCGTTTGGCTGAAAAGACTGTGACGCTTGAAGATTTGAGTGGGCAGTATTCGGTCAGCCGCGAACGTATCCGCCAGATCGAAGTGCGCGCGTTCGAAAAACTGCAAAAAAAGATGCAGACTTTGGCCAAAGATCGCGGGATGCTGGCGACAGCCTAAAATAACGAGCCTAAATGAGGGCGCTGACCGCAAGGTTGGCGCCTTTTGCTTGTGTTGTATGCCTCCGGCGGGGATATTTACGCGACAAAAGCAAATGCGAAGATAAGACAATTTCGAATAATGGGGGGGCAATATGGCAGAACCAGTGCGTTGGGCGATTTTGGGAGCAGGCAAATTTGCGCGCGAACATATGGGGCCAGCCATTAATGCGGCGACGGGCGCGCAACTTGTGGCGCTGGGCACGTCATCGCGCGACAAGGCCGCAACATTCGAAGGATTTGCACCAGGAGTGCAGGTTCATGACAGCTACGACGCGGTTTTGGCTGATCCAGATGTGGACGTCGTGTATATTCCGCTGCCCAATCACTTGCATATCGAATGGGCGATGAAAGCCCTGCGGGCTGGCAAACACGTCTTGGTGGAAAAGCCTGTGGGCCTACAAGCCGCGCAAATTGATCCGCTGATCGCCCTGCGTGATGAGACCGGCCTGGTTGCCGCCGAAGCGTTTATGATCGCCCATCACCCCCAGTGGGCGCGGGCGCGCCGCCTGATTGCGGACGGAGCGATTGGTGATCTTCGCCACGTGGACGGGGTGTTTTGTTAAAACAATCCTGACCTGACAAACGTGCGCTTTGATCCTGCCAAGGGCGGCGGCAGTCTGCCGGATATTGGCGTATACACAATTGGGTCTACGCGGCTGGCCACGGGCCAAGAACCGCTCGAGATTACCCATGCAGACATCGATTATCTGAACGGTGCTGACGTCACAGCCCGTGTTTCGGCCAGATTTGACGGGTTTACGGCCCACTGGGTGACAGCAATGAACGTGCACAATACCCAACGCATGACTTTCCTTGGCAGCGAAGGGCGTATTCATCTTAGCGCGCCCTTCAATGCCGCAACCTACGGCGAGGCGCAGCTGGAATTACACCAAAGCGACGGATCGGTGCGGCTTGAACGCTGGCCAGATTACGCACAATATGTGACCCAAGTTGAGGCGTTTTGCGCGTCTGTGCGCACGCGCGCGCCCTATGCGTGGTCTCTTGAGGACGCGCGCGCGACGCAAAGTGTCATTGATGCGGTTTATGCAGCGGCCTTACCGAGCTAGTTTGACGAAGTAACAAGGAGAAGAAAACATGTCCGACCCACATGAGTTCGATGACGTGATGCCGGAAAATACCGCGAGGCGGGAGCCGGAAAAGCCGGTTCAGGAAGGTCTGTTGATGCGGCTGATCTTTATGATCCTGATCTCGATCATGATAAGTTTCGCAAGTATACTCCCGCGCCTGAATTGACCTGAGGTTTTCCCCTCAAATCACTTTGTATTCCTTGAGCGATATGACGCGGAAGTTGTCGGTGACGGTGTCGCGGAACTCTGGCCATTTTTCTGGCAGGGTCTTGCGGAAGAAGTCGAAAATGGCCTCTGTGAATTGGTTGAACGTTGCATAGTGCCGATTGTGGGTGACCCATTTGTGCATAACACCCCAAAGACGCTCGATCGGGTTGAGGTGCGGGGCATATGCTGGCAAGAAATGCAACTTCACCCGACGTTCTGGGCTGTCCAGCCATGGCTGTAGTATCTTGGCATGATGATAGCGGGCATTGTCGACAAAGACGTGGATGGCCGTCTTGGTTTGGTTGTTGCGTTCCAACTTTTCCAGCATCTGTCGGGTTGTCTGGGCATTGATCTTTTCGCCTTCCACAAAGGTGAACTGGAAAGTCTCAAGGTCAAGCGCGCCCTGAATGTTGAGCCGCTTGCGCCCTGATGTCGCCTTCAGGGCCGTCTTTTGTCCCTTGGGGAACCAACCATGGGCGGGGCGGCTCTGGTGTTCGGGGTGGACAGCGTCCGAAAAGACAACCATCTCATCTGCGGCCAACCCGTTCATCAGGGCCTCATATTTGGCAATAAACGCAGCCTGCTTGGCTTCATCGGCCTGTGCAGGCAGCAATTGTGGTTTCTTATACGCGAACCCCAGGCGGCGCATCAGCTTGGCGGCTCCCGACGTGCTGTAGTTTTGGTCGCACTCGGCTAGAACATAGGCACAGACCTCATCGGCATTGCGGGCAGGCTGCGCGGTGAAATGGGCTCTCACCGCCTGCTCTTGCACGACGGACAAATGACCCTGACGCTGGCTGTAGTCCTTCAGACCGAAAAACGATAGTCCCGCACCGGCAAAGGCAAATCGCCACTCCGTCAAAACTGTCGGGCCAATATCCAAAATCCGGCAAACCGTTCCAGCGTCTTCTCCTGCGTCCAAAAGAAGAAACGCGCGCGCCCGTTTCCAAACAAGGGCGTCAACTTTGCGGCGGCGGCAAAGCGCTTCAAGTGCTATGCGCTGCTCGTCGGATAAGGAGACTGTTTTGTATTGCTTGCTCATAAACTCAAAATACAGACTGAACCGCCTTTGGCCATGCGACGAAGTGAATCGCAGGCACAAAATCGTCAGGTCAATTCAGGCGCAGGAGTATACAGTGATTGGCGTTTTGGCCGTGTTGCAATTTATCATCATGCTGGTCAACGACAAACAACCCAATGAGCGGATCGCCGCATTGGGCACCGATGTGGGTATCTGGGTCGCCAAGGCGACACGGTATCAGACTGCGGCGTCTGAACATAAACCTTGGCCGTGGACAGAGTTGGATTAATTCATGGCCGGTGGTTGGGCAAAAGATGGTGCGGTGTCTGAACAGATTGAGGCGTCAATTGACGATGAAAGGCTTATCCCTTTTAGTCCGGTTGCCCCACATGTTGACGCGGCGCAGAATCTTGCCCTTGTGGCTTTAGAGGCGGATCGGATCAGTTTGTAACGTCTGGTGGGTTTATAGGGCGTGGCTTTTGCCGTGAACGAGGCCCTTCAGGCGCGCTGTTCAACAAAATCACGATATGTCGCTGGCCCGAGACCAACACCGATCCCCAGCAGCGTGTCGAAGGCGCTTCGCATGTGTCGCCGTCGGTTCCAGCGGAACACGAATTCGTCGAGATAGCGTTGTAGATGGCACTTTCTGAGGCCGTGGAAGACGCCTTTTGCCCACGTTTTTAGGTTGGAGAACACGCGGTGGACCCAGTGGAGTATGTCGTGTGCCTTCTTGCCGCTGACGACCTTTGCCTCATGCGTGTTTGCAGGAGGATTTTCGTAACCGAGCCAGCCATCCGTGATGATGTGAGCGCCAGGCTCTACAGCCTGACCAATGAACCCGTGCAGCGTCTTTGACGCGCCGTCGGGAATGTGTTTCATCCTGATACGGCGCGGATGTCCGTCACTTGATAACTCGACGGCACAGACGACAAACATCTTTCCAACCGGGCTCCGCCCACCCTTTGGCCGGTCCTCGGGATCATGCCGGGACCGGAACGGCATCTCTGTTTCATCGATTTCGACAAGGTCTTTCAGGGGGTTGCGGTCAGGGTTGACCATCGACCGCCGCAGCTTTTGCAAGAGGAGGTCGCCGAGAAGCGCCATCGGTCCGAGCGACGATGGCGACCCGTCTTGTAGCTGCCAAGGCCAAGTTGCGCCTGAAGTTGCAGCGCTGACATGCCGTTGGAATGGCTGGTGATGATGTGCGCGGCAAGAAACCAAATTCGCAACGGCAAATGGCTGCTGTGCATTACCGTGCCAGCCGTCACGGATGTCTGCCGTGCGCAACCGGCACATTCCCAAGTCGCGCGATTTCGCTTTAACGGCCAGCCCTTGCAGGTGCCACAGGAAGGACAGACGAAGCCCTCAGGCCAACGATGTTCCACCAGATAATGCGAACACGCTTCCTCATCAGAAAACCTGGCGTCGAACGCGGGGTGGGACATGGGTTTGTCGTTTTTCCATCTGGCTGGCATGGGAAGAACAATACCAGAACATTCTAAATTGGCAAGCCGCTTCGCACTACATCAGGTGCCGCCGGAGCAAAGGGGATAAGCCTTTGACGATGAATTGGCCCGCATGAAGGCCCGCAAGATCCCGCTGGGGGAGAGTTTTACCCATTGCGCGGAGTGTGAGGAGCCCATTGCGGAGGCCCGTCGCGCGGCGATTGTCGGCGTCAAACTGTGCATCGAATGTCAGAATGAACGTGACGGTGCGGCAAAGACCCGCGGCGGGATTAACCGGCGCGGGTCCAAAGACAGTCAGCTAAAATAAGGGCTTAGCCTTCCATCGCTTCTAGCTCATCAATCATGCTTTCGATCATGCCCAGTCCTTTGGCCCAGAAGGCGGGGTCTGATGCGTCAAGGCCGAACGGCGCGAGCAATTCGCTGTGGTGTTTTGATCCGCCTGCCTTGAGCATGTCGAAGTATTTATCTTTGAAATCCTCGCCCATGTCCTCATAGACCGCGTACAGCGCGTTCACGAGGCCGTCACCAAATGCATAGGCGTAGACGTAAAAGGGCGAGTGGACGAAGTGCGGGATGTAGGCCCAGAACGTTTCATAGCCGTCTATGAAGTTGAACACGGGGCCAAGGGATTCGCCTTGCACCGACATCCACAACGCGTTGATGTCGTCAGGCGTCAGTTCACCGTTGCTGCGCGCGTCATGCAGTTTGCATTCAAAATCGTAGAACGCGATCTGGCGCACAACGGTGTTGATCATATCCTCAACTTTGCCAGCCAGCAGGACCTTGCGTTCTTCTTGGGTTATGGCTTGTTCCAACAGTTTGCGGAAGGTCAACATTTCGCCAAACACCGACGCAGTTTCCGCCAAGGTCAGCGGGGTCGAGGACAGCAACTCACCTTGTCCGGCCGCCAGAACCTGATGCACGCCATGGCCCAATTCATGCGCCAAGGTCATGACATCGCGTGGTTTCCCGAGGTAGTTGAGCATGACATAGGGATGGACTGTGGTGACGGTGGGATGCGCGAATGCACCCGGTGCTTTGCCATCTTTGACGCCTGCATCGATCCAGCCATCGGTGAAAAATGGCTTGGCAATGTCGGCCATGCGTGGATCGAATGCCGCGTAGGCGTCCATCACGGTTTTTTCGGCTTCGGCCCATGAGACGGTGCGGTTTGATTCCATCGGAAGAGGCGCGTTGCGGTCCCAGACTTCCATCGTCTCAAGGCCCATCCATTTGGCCTTGAGCGCGTAGTAGCGGTGGCTCAGGCGCGGGTAGGCGTCAACGACGGCATTGCGCAGCGCCTCGACCACTTCGGGTTCCACATGGTTGGCTAGGTGGCGGCCCGCTTGCGGGGATGGCATGCCACGCCAGCGATCCTCAATCTCTTTTTCCTTGGCGAGGGTGTTGTGGACGCGGGCAAACAGCCCGACGTTTGCCCCAAACACACGTGCCAGTTCGCGTGAGCCTTTTTCACGGGTGGCGCGGTCTTGATCGCTGAGCAAATTCAGCGTGCCCTCGATGTTCATTTCTTTGCCATCGACGGTAAATTTCAGCGCCGCGATGGTTTCGTGAAACAGTTTGTTCCATGCTGTGGCACCGACGACCGACTGATCGTGCAGAAATTTTTCCATCTCATCAGACAGCTGGTGCGGCTTCATCGCCCGCATACGATCAAAGATCGGTTTGTAGCGCGCAAGGTCGGCGTTGGCGGCCAAAAGCCCATCCACATGGGCGTCGTCCATGCGGTTGAATTCCAGACCGTAAAAGACCAGCGGAGTGGTGTAGGTGGTAATTTTGTCCTGCATGACGGACATGAATTTGCCGCGCTCTGGATCGGTTGTGTGTTGGTAATAGCGCAGGCCCGCGAAGGACATGATGCGACCCGCGATGATGTCTATCTGTTCAAATCGTTTCACAGCGTCGAGCAATTCTTCCGCGTCCAGATCGGCCAGTTTCCCTTCGTGATCAGCGGCAAAACTGCGACAGGCATTTTCCAGCCAATCCATGTCGCGCTTGAGTTCTTTGGCGTCGGGCGATGGGTATAAATCCGTCAGGTCCCATTCAGGCAAATCGCCGAACGGCATGCCATCGGGCGCGGCGGGTGAATTGGCGTCAAACGTGCGGGGGTCGGTCGCGGGAGTGTTCATGGGGGCCTCGTTGTTGGTTTTATCTTATGTAGGCGCGCGCGGCGTGTTTTGCCAGCCGACCCTTCGGGGAGAGTTTTTTTGACCAAGATGAAATTAAGAGAAAATCAGTTGATCTGGGGGCTTAGAAAGCGAGGAGTAGTGCCAGTAATGTTGCGGGCGGACATCTGCGCGGCGCCGGTTTACTGACCAAAACTATCCATACTTCGCCAACATTTCTTTTAAATCATCAAGGGTGTTGATTTCATCCAGTGGTTTGTCTTGTCGCCAACGAAGCATGCGTGGGAAGCGTAACGCAATGCCTGATTTATGTCGCGGTGAAGCTTGTATGCCTTCAAACGCGATTTCAAAAACGTGCTCTGCGGGGACGGATCGAACGGGGCCGAAACGCTGCACTGTATTGCGTTTGACCCAAGTGGTGATTTGGCGAAATTCCGCATCTGTTAGCCCTGAATATGCCTTTGTGAAGGGGACAAGATCGTTGCCGTTTTTGACCGCAAAGGTGAAGTCGGTGAACAGGTTTGCGCGACGCCCCGATCCGGCTTGTGCGTATATCATCACGGCATCCACTGTCAGCGGATCGATCTTCCATTTCCACCAATCGCCCTTTTTGCGACCTGCCAAATAGGGGCTGTCGCGCCGTTTTAACATCAACCCCTCGGCGCTGAGATCACGTGACTTTGCGCGCTCCTTTCTGAAGTCCTCCCACGTGTCGCCCGTGACTTCTGGTGAAATTCGGATGGGTGCGTCGGAAGGAACGGAATTCAGTATCTTTTCCAGCAGGTTACGGCGCGTTTCTAGGGTCTCATTTCTGATATCGACGCCGTCACACTCAAGAAGGTCGTACGCCATCAAGATCACGGGCGCCTCTGCCAGCAATTTCTTTGGTACTGTCTTTCTGCCGATCCGTTTTTGCAGGGCATTAAATGACATCGGTGCATCGTTTTGAAACGCCAAGAGTTCGCCATCTATGACCGTTCTATCGGGCAGGCAATCGCGCAGCTGTGCAAGTTCGGGAAAGCGGTCTGTCATTAAGTCTTCGCCGCGCGACCAGATGTGATGTTCCCCACCGCGCAGGATGAATTGACCGCGTATACCGTCCCATTTCCTGTCAATAAACCAATCGCTTGAAGGACCAAGTCGATCTATTTTTTCCAATCCATACGCCAGATAAAACGGGTATGGACGCGACAGGTCCGCGCTTGGGTCGTCCACTTCGATCAGGCTGTTCCAAGTCACGGTTTCTGGTGTCCATTTGCCCATCAGTTTATGGGTCAATGCGGCCTCATCTTGGCCGGTGGCGATTGCCAAGGCGCGGGTCATTAGTTTTTGGCTGACGCCGATGCGGAACCCACCAGTGAGAAGTTTTATGAACAAAAAACTCTCGGTTTGAGGCAATGCGTCCCACGCGGCGAGGATGCCAGCCTTGCGGTCGTCCTCATCCAACGTTGAAAGGCGTTTTAGATTTAATATCCATTCCGTCAGGGATCGATCTTCAGTTCCAACGGACGGTGGCAGGAACAGGCTGATCGTTTCTGCCAGATCACCGACAATCGGGTAACATTCCTCAAGCAGCCACAGCGGTAATCCGGCGCGTTCGGCTGCCCATTCACGCAGCAGTTTTGTGGTGATCACGCGGCGTGGGCGGCGACCGGAAAACAAGGCCACGCACCAGAGTTTGTCACTGTCGCTAGCTGTGCGAAAAAAGTCAGCCATTGCGGCGACTTTGACTGTCGTTTTGGTGGACTGATCCACGGCGGTGAACAGGGTTGCGAAGTCCTTCATGGGGAATTCTCATTGCGTATGTAAGCAGTCACTGTGCGTCCCCTTCGTCGGCGTCAGTGCCAAATTCGGTTTGTACAATTTTTGCGTCATATCCCTGTTCGCACAACCAACGCGAAAACACGGATGTGTAGCCGTGGGTGACGAAAATCCTTTCCGCCCCTGTCGCTTTGATGGCGTTGTTCAGCCCGACCCAATCGGCATGATCCGAAACGATAAATCCGCGATCCGACGCCCGTCGACGGCGCACGCCGCGCATCGCCATCCAGCCGGACGCGAAGGCACTTGAGGCAGGTTTAAACCGGCGTGCCCAAGTTGAATTCAACGCTGACGGCGTGGCCAGAACCAGCGCGCCTTTGTGCGCTTTGACGTCGAGATCGGGGGTCACCAGCGTCGTCTCTGGCAGCGTGATCCCTTGAGCGCGCAAGATGCGGTTGGTGTTTTCGATGGCGCCATGGGTCAGGATCGGGCCGATGCTTGGGTCAACTGTCCGCAACAGCCGCTGCGCCTTGCCGAGGGCGTAACACGACAATAGTGAGAACACTCCGTTCGCGGCATTGGTGGCCCACCAGTCATTGATCTGACCTGCCAGAATGTCTTGCGGGGTCCAGTTGAAAACCGGCAATCCGAACGTCGATTCGGTGATGAAGGCATGGCACGGGATGGGTTCAAAAGGCTCTGACAGCCCGTCATCGACGGTTTTATAATCGCCCGACGCGACCCAGACTTCGCCTTTGTGTTCGACGCGGATTTGCGCCGATCCGGGGACGTGACCTGCGGGATGAAACGATACTTTTACGCCGTTGTGGATGGTGGTTTCGCCGTATTTTACCGTGTCGATATGCACATCACCCAAACGGTGGCGCATCACGGGCGCGGCACTTTCGGTGGCAACATATGACCCCATGCCGATGCGCGAATGATCCGCATGGCCGTGGGTGATCAGCGCGCGGGGTACGGGCAACCAAGGGTCGATGTGGAAATCGCCTGCCGCGCAATAGATGCCCGCCGGCGTGAAAGTTAGAAGATCTGCCATTTTTCAATGGTAGTGCGCGTGGCGCGCGATGGAAGTCCGTTTTTGGCCAAGATGAACGGGGAGGTTGTTCTGTCGTTGGTGATGTGGTCGCTTGGCGTCAACAAGGGAGACTGCGATGCGGACGGCAAATTTACGGGCGCGGGTGTTGGGACGAGAGAGATTGGCGAGCACATTTGTGAAAACCGCCGAGGTTACGGTGATCGAGGTTTTGGCGACATCCAGCCTCGATTTTATTGTGCTGGACGGGGAGCATAGCGGGTTTGATCGCGGGCGTTTGGATGCCTGCCTAGCTGTGTGTCGCGCGCTGGATTTTCCAGCTTTGGTGCGGATTTCATCTGGGTCTGACGAGAATATTCTGATGGCGTTGGATGCCGGGGCCGTGGGAGTTGTGGTGCCGCATGTGGACAGCGTGCAAAAGGCGCAAGCGATTGCAAAAGCTGCACATTTTGGGCGCGGCGGACACGGGTTCGCTGGCTCGACGCGTTGGGCTGGCTTTGCCACGCGCGCTATGGCGGACGTTTTGGATCAGGATGCACAGACCATCGTCATGGCGCAAATTGAAGAACCCGAAGGCGTTGAAGCTTGTGAAGAAATCGCAGCAATAACAGGGATAGATGCGTTGTTCGCTGGACCGGCCGATCTTTCGGTCGGGTACGGGCACCGATCACAGGACAACCCCGATTTGCCGATGGCATTGGAGCGGATTGGGCGGGCCTGCGCCGAAAACGGCAAAGGCTATGTGTCGTGGGTGCCCGATGCCGCAAAGGCTGCGCAGTGGGCACGGTATGCCATGACTGGATTTGTTGTGGCGTCAGAATATACGTGGATGCGACAAGGCGCCGCTGCTGCAGCCACAGGCATTCACAAGATTTCTTAGGCAATTTCAGTTGTTTGTGCGTTGAAAAGGTCTACGGAACCGTCAAGAACCTGGTTTCGGATTGTGGGGATTTCCATCAGCACTTCGTGGCGACCGTTTTCCAGCACAACAAGCTCTCCTCGCGGCCACTGCTCCATCCGCTGATGGACGCGTGCGGGATCAACAATCGCCTCTTCGGTGCCGAGGAACGTCACACAGGGCACATCCAGAGAGGGGCGCTGTGCCAGCAGACGCATTTCACGCAGCGATTCGTTGAGCCAATGCAGTGACGGGCCGCCCAAGGCCAGTTCCGGGTGCGATATGAGCTGCTGCTGCAATAAATCGAAGCTGGATGCGTCCGATGTCAGCGCGTTGTCTTCCGCTGTGGCGCGCAAAACATAGGTTTCAGCTTGTTGACCGGGGGCAAGCAGGCCTGAAAAGCCCAGTGGTTTGCTGACGGAACTGAGGCCCCATGCGATGGGACGCAGCGCGGCAGACATCTTGATTCCCCACATGGGCGCGGAAAAGACAGAGGATTTGACTGGCAGGCCTTCGTACAAGGATCGCAGCCCGATGCAGCCGCCCATGGAATGGCCGAGCAAATGATAGGGTTCCGGCAGGCCGAGGGATTTGACGTGAGCAAGCATCGCTTTCACATCAAGTTGGTAGTCCTCAAACGAATCGACATGGCCCACGGCGTGGTTTTCCAACAATCGATCCGCGAGGCCTTGACCGCGCCAGTCTATTGCGGCGCAAGCATAGCCACGTTTGCCAAAATCCAGCGCGGTTCGGCCATATTTTTCCACGTATTCCGTGCGGCCAGGAAAGATAAGAACTGTTCCTTTCGCGTTGGCGACAGGCCAGTGGCCAACGCGAACACGGACCCCGTCCACGGTCAACAGCCAGTGGCATATCCCGTCGGGATGTCCTTCGATATCAGCGTGGTAGGGGGCCGATTTCAACATTTTAGCTCAACACTCCGGCGAGTTTCATTGCGAGGCCCATGTCGCCATCCACGGACAGTTTGCCCGTCATAAACGCCGACGTCGGGTTTTGTTCGCCGTCAAGGATCGCCTTGAACGTTTCAGCATCGGCAGACAGTGTGACGTCTGCGTCGTCATCGGATGCGCGTGCTCCATCGCCGTCGATTACAATTGTGCCTTCGCCCTCAATGTCGAATTTTGCGGTGCCGTCAAAGCCATCTGCGCCCATTTTGGCGTTCAATGCGATAACTGCTTCGGAGATAACGTCGTTCATAATGTGGTCTCGTCCTTTGTTATGGTCCCCGAATTGTTGATCAGGGCCCTCTGGTGCCTCGCGCATGATGCGCTACACTCACACTATGGGAATTAAGAAACATCTGCACAAATCTATCGTGGTGGCACTTTTATTGGGAGTATGGTTTTCCACACCTTCCAGTGCCCAATCCTTGGCGGATTCCGAACGTTTGGACCTGTTGTTTGAGCAATTGCTTGAGGCTGAGCCGGACGAGGCGGACCGTATTGAGGGGCAAATTATCACCGAATGGGGCAAATCAGGCTCTGCGGCGATGGATTTGCTGTATCGACGCGGCGAAGACGCGATGGGCGCGGGCACGCCCGATGTGGCAGTCGAACATTTTACCGCCCTAGTCGATCATGCGCCGGATTTCGCCGAAGGCTACAACGGACGGGCATCTGCGTATTATCAGATGGGGCTTTACGGGCCGGCGATTGATGATTTGCGACAGGTTTTGGTGCTGGAACCGCGACATTTCGGGGCGATGACAGGCGTTGCGGTTATGTTAGAAGAAATCGGGCGGCCAGAGGACGCGCTTGAGGCGTGGCAACGCATTGCGTCGTTGGTGCCCACCGATCCAGAAGTCGCGTCAATGATAGACCGGTTGAAAATCCAACTTCAGGGCAAAACGCTCTAAAACCATTTCAGAGAGTATATAAAATGACCACCCGAGATAGCCAACGGGGGCGGGTAACTGCCGTTTTGGGCCCGACGAACACGGGCAAGACCCACTACGCGATTGAACGTATGCTGGCGCACCGTACCGGTGTGATCGGCCTGCCGCTGCGTCTGCTTGCGCGCGAGGTTTATGACAGAATTGTCAGCGTGCGGGGGCCGAGTGTCGTGGCGTTGGTCACGGGCGAAGAACGCATCGTGCCACCGCGCGCCAAATATTGGGTCTGCACGGTTGAGGCGATGCCGCAAGATATTGGTGCAGATTTCGTCGCGATTGATGAAATCCAACTCTGCGGCGATCTGGATCGCGGGCATGTGTTTACCGACCGATTGTTGCGTATGCGCGGGCTGCACGAGACATTGTTTATGGGCGCTGAAACCATGTGGGGTGCGATCGCGTCCATGGTTCCGGAAGCTGATTTCGTAAAACGCGAACGGTTCAGCACGCTAACTTACTCAGGTTCCAAAAAGATTAGCCGTATGCCCCCAAGGTCGGCAATTGTCGGGTTTTCGGTTGAGAATGTCTATGCCATCGCAGAACTGTTGCGCCGCCAAAAGGGTGGTGCGGCAGTCGTGATGGGCGCGTTGAGCCCGCGCACGCGCAACGCGCAGGTTGAGATGTATCAGAACGGTGATGTGGATTATCTGGTGGCGACGGACGCCATTGGGATGGGTCTGAACCTTGATATCGACCACGTCGCGTTTTCCAGTATCACAAAATACGATGGTCGCCGGATGCGCCATTTGATGCCAAATGAGCTGGCCCAGATCGCCGGCCGCGCGGGTCGGTTCATGAACAAAGGCACGTTCGGAGTGACGGGAGAGGCCCCGACGCTGGACGATGATGTGGTTCAAGCAATTCAGAACAATCAGTTCGCACCCGTGAAAAAACTGCAATGGCGCAACGCGCGGCTGCAATTCGGATCGGTGGGTCGTTTGATTCAGACTCTCGAAGAACGCACCGACGATCCTTGGCTGTCGCGGGTGCGTGAAAGCGATGATCTGGGGGCCCTAAAGGCCGTGTCTGCTGACGCCGAAGTCGCGGCACGCGCCACGGATGGGCCTTCAGTGCAATTGTTGTGGGACGTCTGCCGAATCCCTGATTTTCGTGGCATCAGCAACGTTGAACACGCGCAGCTTTTGACGGATATCTACAACTTTTTGCATCAGTCCGGGCGCATCCCTGACGAATGGCTCGTGGGGCGCGTCAACCGCATTGATCGCACAGACGGTGACATTGACGCGCTTTCAAAACGGCTGGCATATATCCGGACATGGACCTACGTGGCGCAGCGCAAAGGCTGGGTTGGTGACGAAAGTCATTGGCGAGAGACGACGCGGGCTGTAGAAGACCGCCTATCGGACGCATTACACGAACGTCTGACAGCAAGATTTGTGGATCGGCGGACAAGTGTTTTGCTTCGCCGGCTCAACCAAAAGGAGGGCCTTGTGGCCGACGTAAACGAGACTGGTGAAGTGACTGTCGAAGGACAGTTTGTTGGAAAAATTGAAGGTTTCAGGTTCCGTCAGGACCAGAATGCCAGTGCTGAGGAAGCGAAAACCATTCGCGCCGCGTCCATTCAGGCGCTGGCGCCGCAATTCCATTTGCGCGCGGACCGGTTCTACAATGCACCGGACACAGAAATTGATTTCACCGAACAGGGTGGATTGATGTGGGGATCCGCTGCGGTTGGCAAGTTGGTAAAGGGCGATGATGCGCTGAAACCGAAAGTCGTCGCATTTGTTGATGACGAGGCCGGCACGGACGTTGCCGAAAAGGTGCAACGCCGCTTGCAGCACTTTATTGACCGCAAAATTGCGACCGCGTTCGAGCCGATGAAGAAAATGCAAAACGACGAGACCTTGACCGGATTGGCCAAGGGATTTGCGTTTCGGCTGGTCGAAAGTTTTGGTGTTGCGCCACGCGGTGACGTCGCTGATGAGGTCAAAGCACTTGAGCAGGACGCACGTGGCGCTTTGCGCAAACACGGTATCCGGTTTGGCCAGTTTACCGTATTTATGCCACTTCTTCTTAAACCCGCGCCGACGCGTTTGCGTCTGGTTTTGTGGTCTCTTTCCAAAGGCTTGCAGGACTTTCCAGAAGCCCCGCCGCCGGGTCTTGTGACCGTTCCGACGACGCAGGGTCTTGAAGCTGGCGCTTGGGCGATGTCGGGGTACCGCGCCGCGGGCCAGCGCGCAATTCGCATCGATATGCTGGAACGTTTGGCCGACATGCTGCGCGACCAAAACACACGGGCAGGGTTCGAAGCGACGCCTGATATGCTGTCGATTACTGGCATGACATTGGAACAATTCGCCGATCTGATGGGCGGTCTTGGTTATAAGGCCGAAAAGGGCGAGCGCGAAAAAGTACGCGCTGCGGTCCAAACCAAAGAACCAGTATCTGCGCCTGTCAATACAATCATCGACAAAACCGCACCGGCACTGGCGCAAGATGTCGCGCCAGTGGGTAGCCTTGATGGTGTGAGTGACGATCCCGCGCTAGTGCCGACAGATGTGCCGGTTGAAACAACGCCAGAGACGCTGCTGGAAACAACGCCAGAGACGACGCCGGAAAGTCCCGTCGACACTCTCGCCGAGGTTCCAGAAACTATCGCTGATGCGCCTGTGCCGCAGAAGACCAGTGCCGACCCTGTTGAAATGGAAATGTTTTATACGTTCGCGTGGGCACCCAAGCGTCCTGCGAGCCGTCCACAAAGTGACAAGCCGCAACGCAAAGGCCCGCCAAAAGGCAAGCGCGGCGCGAAGCCCGCACAGGGCAACAAGACGCAGTCGTTTTCGGCACGACCACCGAAGAAAGAAAAGCCGATTGATCCCGACAACCCATTCGCCGCGGCCTTGGCTGGGCTTAAGCGCGATTGAGCGAAACGGGCGCAGCGACACTCCGCCTTGATAAATGGCTCTGGCACGCGCGGTTTTTCAAATCGCGCGGGCTGGCTGCTGATCTGGCCAAATCGGGGGGGATCAGGGTCGATGGAACGTCCGTGTCCAAGCCAAGCCGCGCAATTTCCGTGGGCGCCCTGCTGACATTCCCAAAAGATGACGAAGTGCGGATCATCAAAGTTCTGGGCCTCGGCGCGCGCCGTGGTCCCGCGCCAGAAGCCCAAGCCTTATACGAAGATTTGACCCCCGCGCGAGATCCGTACATTGACCCGCTAGAACATAGGGTTGGCGGACGCCCGACCAAGAAAGACCGCCGCGATATGGACATTCTTAAGGGGTCGCGGTGACGCAGATGTACCTTCGGCTCTTGAAGGCGGCGCGGGTCGCGGCTACAGACGCGGTGCAAACAAACTGGACGGAATAATGACCTACATCGTCAACGACAGCTGCATCGCCTGCAAATACACCGACTGCGTCGAAGTATGCCCCGTAGATTGTTTCTATGAGGGTGAAAACATGCTGGTGATCCACCCAGACGAATGTATCGACTGCGGCGTGTGCGAACCCGAATGCCCTGCCGATGCAATCCGCCCCGACACAGAGCCGGACATGGAAAAGTGGGTTGAATTCAACCGCAAGTATTCCGAGATGTGGCCCGTTATCATCACCAAGAAAGACCAATTGCCCAACGCCGAAGAGATGGACGGAAAAGAGGACAAGATGGAGCTGTTTTCTGAAGCCCCCGGTGAGGGCGGTTAAAACGCTGCGTCGCAGCATTGCAATATGATGTGGGAATCAGTCGATTTTTGTGTTATAGTCTCTCCAATGCCTCGTAATTGCTGATCCAGGATTGAAGATATCGCTGACGGAGACTGATTGTCCCCGCCAGTGTTTTTGTCGTCCGGTGATGCCGCTTTGAGAAAAGGACACCACTCATGGCTAAGAAGAAATACGACTACAGCCCGAACGATTTCGTCGTCTATCCCGCGCATGGAGTCGGCAAAATTGTGTCGATTGAAACTCAAGAAATTGCGGGCTTCGAATTGGAGATGTTCGTGATCGCGTTCGAAAAGGACAAGATGACGTTGCGTGTACCGACGAACAAGGCCGAAGACGTGGGCATGAGGTCGCTCGCTTCGACGGAGGTTGTGGCTGATTGCATGAAAACCCTGAAGGGTAAGGCGAAGGTCAAAAAGGCCATGTGGTCGCGCCGTGCTCAAGAATATGAACAAAAGATCAATTCAGGCGATCTGATCGCGATTGCTGAGGTCGTACGCGATCTGCACCGCGCCGACGATCAGCGCGAGCAGAGCTATTCGGAGCGTCAGTTGTATGAGGCCGCTTTGGAACGTCTGACCCGTGAGTTTGCTGCCGTCGGTAACGGCAATGAACTCGAAGCCGGTACTGAGATCACCGATACGTTGCAAAGCCGCGCACCTGCAGCCTAAGCAAAATCCGTAAAAATGAAAAAGCCGCGCCCCAGAGTAGATCTGGGGCGCGGCTTTTTTTATCGGTGTTTGTGGCGGGTGTGCGCCCATCATGGTTTTGGGCTTGTTATGGGCTAGACCGACCCTGCGGGGCGAGTTGTATCGGCCAAGATGAATCTAAAGCGCGCGGTACCCGATATCTGTGCGATAAAAACCATCGGGCCAGTCGATATGGTGGACCATTGCATAAACTTTGGCATGGGCGTCTTTTAAGGTGGCGCCGCGTGCTGTGACGTTGAGGACGCGGCCACCTGTTGCGACGATCTGACCGTCTTTTGTTGCGGTGCCTGCGTGAAATGTCATCTCTGATGATGTTTCAGACAGGGCGATCAAGTTGTTGATCTGGGACCCTTTTTCGTAGGCTCCGGGGTAACCTTTGGCGGCCATGACGACTGTCATAGCATGGTCATCAGCCCAGTTTGGCGTGACATCTGAAAGGCGATTTTCGGCGCAGGCGTGCAGCAGATCCAGGATTTGCCCCCCAAGCCGCATCATCAAAACCTGGCATTCGGGATCGCCGAAGCGGACGTTATATTCCACGAGGCGCGGCAGCCCGTCTTTGATCATTAAGCCGGCATAAAGGATGCCTTGAAATGGCGTGCCGCGCTTCGCCATTTCGGCCACAGTGGGTTCAACAATGTCACGCAGCGCGATGGTGACGATGTCCTCGGTGAGCACGGGCGCTGGGGAATAGGCGCCCATGCCGCCTGTGTTCGGCCCGTTGTCACCATCAAAGGCGCGTTTATGGTCCTGCGCGGTGCCGACAGGCAAGACAGTTGTGCCGTCACACAGCACGAAAAAGGAGGCTTCTTCGCCGTCCATGAAGTCTTCTATCAAAACCTCGGCGCCTGCGTCGCCGAACTGACCGCCAAGCATATCGTCAACGGCAGTGTGGGCCGTGTCGATGTCCATCGCGACGACGACGCCTTTGCCAGCTGCCAGCCCATCGGCCTTTATGACAATCGGTGCGCCCTGCGCTGTGACGTAATCGTGCGCCGCTTTCGCGTCGGTGAAATGGCCATAACGCGCGGTTGGTGCATCGCATGCGTCGCAGATGGCCTTTGTGAACGATTTAGATGATTCGAGCTGCGCTGCGGCCTGTGAACATCCAAAAACCACAAGCCCGTTGGATCGCAAAACGTCCGCAACACCGGCGGCAAGGGGTGCCTCTGGGCCGATAATGACAAAATCAACGGCATTGTCGGCGCAAAAGCCTGCAACCACATCACCGTCTTCAATATTAAGTGCTGCGCATTCGGCGATTTGGGCGATGCCAGCATTGCCTGGCGCCACGATCAGGCGGTCGCATTTGGGGTTCTGTTTGACTGCCCAAGCGAGGGAATGTTCGCGCCCGCCACCGCCCAAAATCAGGATGTTCATGTGCTATTTCCCTTCCGCTTTCGCGACGTTTAAGGTGCGCACAAACGCAGCACAAGGGCACCAAATTTTATGGCAATGGACCTGACCGACGAACCCGAAGCCGCAGGCAACACGCCCGAATTCACCGTAACTGAACTTTCGGGTGCCGTGAAACGCGCCATCGAGGGTGAGTTTGGCCATGTGCGCGTCAAAGCTGAGGTGGGCCGCGTTGTGCATGCGCGGTCAGGGCATTTGTATTTCGACCTCAAGGACGACCGCAACGTGCTGGCCTGCACGACGTGGAAAGGGCAAGTGGCCGACCTTTCCGTGATCCCCGAGGAGGGGATGGAGGTGGTCGTAAAGGGCCGCATGACGACGTTTGGCAGCCAATCCAAGTATCAGCTGAACGCGACCGAAGTGGCCGTGGCAGGGGTCGGCGCGTTGATGGCGATGCTCGACCAGCGTAAAAAGGCGCTGGAGGCGGAGGGCCTGTTCGCGGCTGAGCGTAAACAGGCGTTGCCATTTCTACCTGATGTGATCGGGGTGATCACGTCGCCCACCGGTGCCGTTGTTCGTGATATCCTCCACAGGCTTCGGGACCGGTTCCCACGCAAAGTGATCGTTTGGCCCGTTGCGGTTCAAGGCAAGGATTGTGCGCCGCAGGTGGCGCGCGCCATTGACGGGTTTAACGCGATGACCAGTGGTGGCGCGTTGCCGCGACCTGATTTGATCATCGTGGCGCGCGGCGGCGGGTCGATTGAGGACCTTTGGGGCTTCAACGAAGAAATTGTGGCGCGGGCCGCGGCTGCGTCAACCATTCCGCTGATTTCAGCCATCGGGCACGAAACCGACACGACGTTGATTGATTTTGTGTCTGATCAGCGTGCGCCAACACCTTCGGCGGCGGCGGAGATGGCCGTGCCGGTCCGGTTGGAATTAATGGCGGCAGTCGATCAGATGGGCGCGCGGGCGACGCGTGCGGTCACCGACGGCGTTGCACGGCGCAAACAACGTGTCGCAGATTTGGCGAGAGTGCTGCCCAAGCCAAAACAGCTGACGGAGGATGCCAAGCAACGCTTTGATTACTGGTCAGAAAAACTTGATGTGGCGTTGATTGGTCGCGTCGCAGCTGGGCGTTTGCGTCTGGGTGACGCGTCTGGCCTGCTGCGCCCGTCTGTGTTGGGCAATCGATTGACGCTCGGCCGAGAGCGCATGTCGGGCTTGAACGCACGGTTGGGGCCGGCTTTGGGGCGCATGGCGGCGCAGGCGCGGCGCGATTTGGACGGGCAGGCGCGCCGGTTGCGCCCCGAAACGATTGCGGTGGCGCAGACCCGTGCGGTCAAAGACCTCGCGGCGACGTTGCGCCGCATGACAACTGCGGCCCACACGCAGACGCAAAAACAACGCAGCCGACTTGAGGCGCTGGACCGCATGCGTGAAACGTTGGGCTACCGCGAAACGCTGAAACGTGGCTATGCCGTGGTGCGCGGTGACGGGGTGGTGGTGACGACAGCCAAGGCGGCAAAGGCGGCCCTCACGCTCGATATTGAATTTGCAGACGGGACAATGGCGCCCACGTCTAAGCTCGCGAAGCCGAAAGGTAAGATGCCGCCGCCTGATCAGGGCAGCCTTTTCTAGTGTCTTTGGGTCTTTAAGTGTCTCGCTTGGATGCGCGGGAGAGACCTAAACGCCGAGCCCACCACAAACCAAAGGCTCCGCCTCAACCGCTTCGTACAAGATGGTCGTTCCGGGCGTGTTCATAAAATCTGCGCGAATTTTTCCCTCGATATCAAATACTTGCCAGCATTGCTGTTCAGGGTTGTTTTCATAGACAAAACAGATGTTCGGGCCGCTCTGGGTTTGTTGTTCAAACCATTCGCCATTGACGCAATCCCCGTCCGTAAAGGACCAGATGACGTTGCGATTGGGCGCATAATATTCAACGCCGTAGGGCGCATCGCCAACTTAAAATGTCAGAGTTTTACCTTGCACCAACGCTTCAAATTCATCGCCTGACAGGGGCGTTTCGCTCCAAGCTGGCGTGACGAACAATAGAGAGAGGATTAAGGCGCGCATGTCCCAACGTTGACAGAAACTATCGCCTGCGAAAATGCTAAAACCGCTATTCAGCAGGTTCTTGCCACAGGGCCGCGCGGGGGTCCATCACGCGCCGCCACAGGCGTGGATATAGTGCAACGCAGGCCATAACGGGCAAGGATCGTGGCAACATCGGCATGTCATCGTCCAGCCGCAGGGCCGGAAACGGGCGGGACGGGTGAGCGTGGTGGTCTGAATGGCGCGGCGCGTTCAGCATCAGCGCCGATGACATCGGATGCGGCGCGTTCCACGAGTGGCGCGACCCGACGGGTTCGGGTTTGCCATTGGCCATGATCCGGCGTGACAAACCGTAATGCTGCACGTAATCGGACAGCATCAATTGTGTTTGCGCAAAGCCGGACAGGCAAACTGCAGCCAGAACGCCTGTGCCCCCGCCAATCAACGCCGCCAAGATCAACACTAATCCTGCGCCGATAATATAATCGAGATAAGGGTGGCGCCACTTCGGGCGACCCGACAGCGCGGACCGCTTATTTTCTGCCCGCAGCCCATCGCGAAAGCCACCGCTCCAAGCTCTGACGAAAAAGCGATAAAAACTCTCTCCTCGGCGCGCGGTATTTGGATCGCTGCGCGTGCCGACATGGACATGGTGCACCAAGGTGTGTGCGGACAGATGATGCCCGAACAGCACCGAAATATAGACCCACCGACCTGCGCGGCGCAGCCATTGGCCGGGGCGGTGGATAAGTTCATGGGCGTTGGAGTTGCTCACTTGTCCCATGAACAATCCAGCCCCTGCAAACGCCGCCAGCTTTTCCCAAAGCAAAAGTCCGGTTGCGCCGCTAAGGGCTGCGATGACCAGCAGCCAAAGTGCGAAATGTACCAATGCCAGTGTCGTTGAGAGCCGATCTGCGGCTGGAAATTCGTCGCCTTCAACGGTGGCCAGCGTTGCGGTGATCAATCGATCAAGGCTGGCGGTCAGGGCGGTCATCCAGATCAGCCCCGATATGGCCCAAACACCACCCCAAACAGCGCCCATTGCGATCAACGCGGGTGCCATCAAAGTGACGGTTGTGAAAATTGGCATCGAATTTCGCATAAACATAACCTAAAGATATACAGATAAATACCTAAGATATAGCAGCGCCGATCAAAATGAACGCGACATTGGGTCCCAATCGCGGCCTCGACGTGGATTTTTTGTGGTCGCTGGTTTCGTCTGCCCGTTTGGGCCATTAGGTACTAACAAAGCCTTATCCGGAGCCCACAATGGCGTTTTTCAAAAAACTCAAAGATCGAATGTTTCAATCCTCGTCGAAAATCGAGGCGGGATTGGATGCCATCGTGGAAGATGGCGGCGTTGAAGAAGACGTCGCAGCGGCGCAAGTGATTGAAGCGGCGGCCAGTGATGCGGCAGAGGTTGAAGCGCAGGCGCGGGCCGCGTTGGACGAACAGGCAGCTGTGGTCGCCCAAGAAGAAGCCCGAATCGCCGAATTCGAACGTGAGGTACAGGCCGCCGAACGTGTCGAAGCCCAGCGCCAGCACGCGGCAGAACTCGAAGATGTCGCCCGCGCCGAGGAACGCGACCGTCTTGCCGCGGACGCGCGTCGCGCTGAGGATGCGCAACAAGAAAGCGAAGCCCGCAAAGCGGAACTGGCGCGCCAAGCGAGTGTTGCGGCCGCCGAGCAAGCACAGCGTGCCGAGGAATTGCGCCAAGCAAAGGCAGCACGTAGCGCTGAGGATGCACGGCTTGAGGCGGAGCGCGCGGAACGCGAAAAGGCCGCCAAGCCGGGCTTGATCGGGCGTTTGTTGGGGCGCGGTGATGCGAAGACGGTTGTGCGCCGCGAACTTGATGACGATATGCTTGAACGGCTTGAGGAATTGTTGATTAGTGCTGACATGGGCGTCGATACCGCGCTGCGCGTGACGTCGAATATGGCTGAAGGGCGCTTTGGAAAGCGGCTTTCTACGCAAGAAATCAAAGAGTTATTGGCCGCCGAAATCACCCGTATTATGGAACCGGTTGCGCGGCCCATGCCGCTGTATCCGACCAAACCGCAGGTCGTGTTGGTTGTCGGGGTAAACGGGTCGGGCAAGACCACGACGATTGGCAAGCTCGCCAGTCAATTCCAAGCGGCAGGCAAAAAGGTTGTGATCGCGGCAGGGGACACGTTCCGCGCCGCTGCCGTTGAACAATTGCAGGTCTGGGGCGATCGCGCAGGGGTCCCTGTGCTGACAGCACCCGAGGGCAGCGATCCGGCATCGCTGGCCTTTGATGCGATGGAACAGGCGGCGTGCGACGGTGCCGATTTGTTGATGATCGACACTGCAGGTCGATTGCAAAACCGCGCGGATTTGATGGAAGAGCTCCAAAAGATCGTGCGCGTCATCCGCAAAAAAGACCCAGACGCGCCGCACAATACCTTGCTGGTTCTGGACGCCACAACAGGACAAAATGCGCTGTCGCAGGTGAAGACGTTCCAAGAGCTTGCCGATGTGACGGGGCTGATAATGACCAAGCTGGACGGCACGGCCAAAGGTGGCGTTCTGGTGGCGCTGGCAGATAAGTTTGGTCTGCCGATCCACGCGATCGGGGTGGGCGAGCAGATTGATGATCTCGCGCCATTTGATCCAGAGGATTTTGCCGCAGCATTGACAGGGTTGGATCGATGAAACACGCATTTTTGGCTGCCGTCTTACTGCTGTCATCGCCAGCCACAGCGCAAGAACGTATGACACCCGCGCAGTGCACCGGAAGTTGGGCGGCGCTTGAAACCCTTATGGGGGCGCCTGTGGGCGATGCAGGTGTCGTGGCCGACGATGAGGGTTGGTGCCTAATTTTGGACGGTACTTTTGACATTAATGACGACACAAGTTTTCGATTGGCGTCACTGCGTTGGCGGGCGTCTGATGTTGACCGATTTATCGAATACGGTCTGCCACCACGCACGATTGAAATCGTTGGCAAGGGGATCGGCGTCGTCTCCCAATCCGGCGATCCGGTTTTTGATTATCTATTCGGGTTGCAAAACGCACAACCGCGGGCGGGGTTCGGGCTGACGGTGCGTTGGGACGGCGTGCAGAATGCGGTGCTGGTAGATACCGCCTACGTTGATTTATTTGCAGGAAACCGGATCGAAGCCACCGCGCGGATAGATGGCGTGAACCTGACGGACCAGACAACGATGCAGATGAGTGTCGGGGCCATGGGCCTGCGCGATCTGAGCATCACTTCGGAATTTGCTGGATGGTTTGAAGCCTATATCGCGATGCCGATTGGCATGATGTTGCTAGACAGCGATGCTGCCGCGCCCGACGCACAGGTTGAGGCGCTGAAGGCGCAGGCTATTGAAACGGTTGGGCAAATTCCTGATACCATTATGCCGCAGACTGGGCGCGACGCGTTGTCAGCGTTCGTGACGTCGCTGCCGCACCCACGCGGCAAGGCGCAGTTGCAAATTAGCGCCGACCCAAGTCTCGGCGCGGCACGTCTGGCGCAGTTTGCGATGCTGCCAGACCAGTCAAGCACGGAGCAGATTGTCGAACCGGCTCTGAATGGCGTGTCGGTGCTGTTCACGTGGTCCCCGGCTGTGGAAGAGCCGTGAAATGCCTCGTGCCAGCGGCGTTCATAGCTGTCACGGCGCCGCCTGTGGGGGCGTTTGACGGGATGACCGAATTGGCCGAACTACGCGATCCAGCCAGTCCATTAGAGCTGCGGTTCATATCCGTTACGACGGACAGGTGGTGCCAGATCACAGCCGTTGATCCATGGTTTGAAACTGCGCCGTTTACGGAACTCGAATGGCGCATGGATGCAACACAGCTTTGGACAGAGGACGCGAGCCCGCCGCTCGGGTTGCAGGTGCGCGTGCGCGGGCTGGATCCAGATGAAATGCAAGGCAGGGTGAACACTGATCACCTGATGGTCAGTGTGGATGTCACGTTGCGCCAAGAGCCCGCTGCGGGCCAAGCGATTGTTGAGCGCGCCGTGATGCGCAACGACGCGGGTGATAGCTTGGCGATGTCGGCCACATTCAAGGCGGGGCTGATGTTGATGACCTTGGAGGGCAGCCATGAAAACCCGTTCGGGTTTTACATCGACGTCGAAATGCGCGGCGCGGCGCAGGCGCAGCGCGATGCGGCGTTTGATCTGATCTCAAGGTTGCCAGACGGGCTGATCAGTGATGCATTTTGCGCGGAAATTACCGGATTCGCAGGCGATTTTCCCAATTCAGTCGGCGCCTTGGAGGTTTCTGTCGTGTACGAACGTGGGCTTGGTTTGATGCAGATCGGTAGTTCATTTTTGACAAGCGCGTGGACGATCATCGAAGACGACGAGATGAGCAATGAATTGGATATCCTGTTCGACGGACTTTTGATCAACGCGGACTGGAGCCCTGCTGGGCCGGTTGCGGAGTGATGTCGCGGGGACTGACACAGGATGTATGACTGGCTTATTGGTCTAGCGGGCACGGCCGAGGGCGCGCGGTTGGCGACGGTGCTGGCATTGATGTCAGCCGTGGCGCACGCCGCGTTCGGGGCGCTGCAAAAGGGGCGCCATGATCCGTGGCTGATGCGTGGATCAATTGACGCATCGCTGGTCGTGATTTCTGCGCCCGTAGCGTTGTTTTTAGTGCCATGGCCCACAACCACCACGTTTTTGATCCTGTTGGGTGCGGTTGTCGTGCACTTTGCCTATAAAACTACCGTCGCGCTGGCCTATGAACGGGCCGCATATACGGTGGTTTATCCGGTCATTCGCGGCACGGGTCCTGTCGTGACGGTCCTCGCGGCGAGCCTGTTATTTCAGGAACATTTTACCGCGCTGCAATGGGTCGGTGTGGCCTGTCTGTCTGGCGCAATGTTGTTGCTGGCGCTGCGCAATATGGCCGCTGAACAAGTTGATTTACGTGGGCTAAAGATCGGGCTGATCTGGGCTGCAGCGGGCGGATTGATGGTGGCGATTTATACGGTTTATGACGCCTATGGCATCCGCCAAAGTCCTGATCCGTTTACGTTTTTGGCTTGGTTCTTTGTTCTGACAGCGTTGGATTTCCCGATTTTGGCAGCGGTTCGATATCGCCGAACCGGGGCGCCGGGTGGGCTGGGGTCATTGTTGCGGCGCGGCTTTGTTGGCGCGCTGATCGCTTGGGTCAGTTTTGGCGGTGTGATGCTGGCCACGCGGCTTGGCAGTGTCGGCGAGGCGGCGGTGCTGCGCGAAACATCAACCGTGTTTGCCGCGCTCATCGGTTGGTTCATCTTGGGTGAAACCGTTGGTCCGCGTCGCCTAATCTTGATGGGACTGATCGCTTTGGGGGCTGTAATGGTCCAAATTGGCGGGTAAGGGGACCATATGAATGAAAAAACCGTAAATCCCGTGCTGAAACAGGTCCTTGAACTGGGGCCGACCGTCATATTCTTCCTGATTTATCTGCGCATCAAGGACGAGGTCTACACCTTTGGCGGCACAGATTATTCAGGATTTATCGTCGCAACGATTGTCTTTGTGCCAATTCTATTGGTCGCGATGGGGATTTTGTGGATTTTGACTGGAAAACTTAGCCGGATTCAGGTGTTCACGGCGTTTATGGTGATCTTCTTCGGCGCATTGACCGCGTGGTTCAATGACGAGCGGTTCTTTAAAATGAAAACATCAATCGTCAACGGGCTGTTCGCCGTCATTCTTGGTATCGGACTTTTGCGCGGAAAAAGCCTTTTGCAATATGTCATGGGTGATATGATTCCCATGGAACAAGAAGGTTGGATGATCCTGACCAAGCGACTGGCCTTCGGGTTTGCTGTCTTGGCTGTGGCAAACGAAATTGTCTGGCGCACCATGTCGACGGATGCTTGGGTCAAGATTGAAACATTCGCATTTCCAGCCGCGTTGTTCTTGTTCCTCTGGGCACAGATCGTGATGTTGCAAAAATACGTAATCGAACCGGATGACCCGAAATCCTAGCGCAATTCGGTGAAAGTTGCGCGTTGTGGCGGGCGCGGGCGGGTTGATTTACGCAACGAATACCGGATGCGGTCCAATGCGCCGGCCGACAGATTTTGATCAAAAATCAAACCAATTTTGCCAACTCTGACCCAGCAAACCTTGGCGGATGTGCGGTCGTTATTGTGCAATAATTCAACCTGTTCGTTGATCGCGATGTCATTCATGCCGACAACACAGGCCCCGGTTTCACTGATATTGGACACGACACATTTATGTTCTGTGGCGCCATGGCGAATGGCGATCGGATAGTTCGTTGCATATCGCCGCGCTGGCTCTTCTCCGCTTTGTTGAGTTATTCTAGGATTTCAAATAGAACATAGATTGATTATCTGGGATGGATGATTGTCTAATTTTGAGTTTGAAGTATTCGGTATCCCTGATGCCCCTGGCTCGTTTGCGGATCATACCTATACTGACATTACCAGCCTCTATCCTGGCGCTTGTCAGCTTGTGTTTCGCGTAGTTGCATATGCCCACACGAGGCTTATCCCTTTTAGTCCGGTTGCCCCACATGTTGACGCGGCGCAGAATCTTGCCCTTGTGGCTTTAGAGGCGGATCGGATCAGTTTGTAACGTCTGGTGGGTTTATAGGGCGTGGCTTTTGCCGTGAACGAGGCCCTTCAGGCGCGCTGTTCAACAAAATCACGATATGTCGCTGGCCCGAGACCAACACCGATCCCCAGCAGCGTGTCGAAGGCGCTTCGCATGTGTCGCCGTCGGTTCCAGCGGAACACGAATTCGTCGAGATAGCGTTGTAGATGGCACTTTCTGAGGCCGTGGAAGACGCCTTTTGCCCACGTTTTTAGGTTGGAGAACACGCGGTGGACCCAGTGGAGTATGTCGTGTGCCTTCTTGCCGCTGACGACCTTTGCCTCATGCGTGTTTGCAGGAGGATTTTCGTAACCGAGCCAGCCATCCGTGATGATGTGAGCGCCAGGCTCTACAGCCTGACCAATGAACCCGTGCAGCGTCTTTGACGCGCCGTCGGGAATGTGTTTCATCCTGATACGGCGCGGATGTCCGTCACTTGATAACTCGACGGCACAGACGACAAACATCTTTCCAACCGGGCTCCGCCCACCCTTTGGCCGGTCCTCGGGATCATGCCGGGACCGGAACGGCATCTCTGTTTCATCGATTTCGACAAGGTCTTTCAGGGGGTTGCGGTCAGGGTTGACCATCGACCGCCGCAGCTTTTGCAAGAGGAGGTCGCCGAGAAGCGCCATCGGTCCGAGCGACGATGGCGACCCGTCTTGTAGCTGCCAAGGCCAAGTTGCGCCTGAAGTTGCAGCGCTGACATGCCGTTGGAATGGCTGGTGATGATGTGCGCGGCAAGAAACCAAATTCGCAACGGCAAATCCATACCAAATTTTATCACCGATTTCACGTCGTCTGGACAACAAAATACCGATACAAAGTTATGCGCGGTGAGATGCGTGAGCGTATCCGTGAAATCATTATCCAAACATGCCAAGAACTTGGCGTGCATATTGAGAAGGGCGTATTGTCGACCGATCACGTCCACATGTTCATATCGGTCCCGCCTCAAATAGCTTTGTCAAAGGTGATGATGCGGATCAAGGGACGCTCGTCTTATAAGATACAGCGCGAGTTTCCCGAACTGCGCAAACGGTACTGGGGCCAGCGGTTTTGGGCTCGCGGATTTTTCTCAACAACCAGCGGCAATGTCACTGACGCTGTCATACTTCAGTATCTTGAATTACCTTCAAAAAGGGAACCTACCGGCGTCAGCCGTTAGTCGTTCAGTTGTCGGCGAATATGTTGGTTGATGCTACCCTTCTTGCCGGTTGCAGGGTCTATAGCGCTCCTGCGGGCATCCCGACTGCACTGAACAATAACCTTCGCACCGTCTTCAGCCAGCTCAATTTCATTTACAAGTTGCCCCTTCAGGCGTAAAAATATGTTGCGAGATGTCGATGGTCATATACCTGCCCTATGTAAAGTTGTCAGAAACCTAACATATCAACAGGTTACTTGATGGTCGGCATCTTTTCTTACTCAACAAAGCGGAGAAGAGCCGCCGCGCTCTAAATTTCATGCCAGAATTCTCCCCGTCATCGGTGCCCCACTGAAAGGCACTTTTAGGCGGCGAATCTAAACAATGTGTTAGCTGCGCTTAAAAAGTGTGTCCTGCGCTGTTTTATCGCCTTTGTAATCGCCGCGTTTTTCGGCCGCGACTGCGCGCCCTTTCTGCACGCCCGTGCGGGCGGTGACGGTATCCAGCCAGCGTTTCAGATTGGGTTTGTCATCCAGTGTTTGTTGCTGACCTTCCCAAAGCGACGCCCAGCCCCAGATCGACATATCGGCAATGGAATAGAAATCACCTGCGACAAATTCATGATTAGCAAGTTGGCGATCCAAAATTCCATAAAGTCTTGCCGTTTCACAGCGGTAGCGGTCTTGAGCATAAGCAATGTCTTGCGGCGGATCCATGTTCAGGGCGTATTTCAGGAAATGGTGTGCCTGTCCGGCCATCGGCCCAAGGCCGCCCATTTGCCACATCAACCATTGATCAACAAAAATGCGGTCCCTTTCAGTGGAACCGCCAAATTGACCAGTTTTGCGTGCGAGGTATTGCAGGATAGCGCCGGATTCAAACATCGAAATCGGTGCACCGTCAGGCCCGTGTGGATCGGTGATGGCGGGCATGCGTTTGTTGGGGGCAATGGCCAGAAAGCCCGGTTTGAACTGATCACCCGCACCGATATTAATCAGATTGACGCGGTAGGGCAGGCCCATTTCTTCAAGTGCGATGGTGACTTTCCAGCCGTTGGGCGTGGGCCAGTAATAGAGATCAATCATGATGCAGGCTCCTTTGGGGAGACAATGACTGATGGCAGGGCCGAGTAGCAAGTGCGCGCAGCAAGGGGTGTTGACGACGTCGCGGAGCGGGCGTATCTCAGCCTTAGTGGCGATTTGTTACCGGATTGCGGGCCACTTAAAAAACTCCGCTAAAAAGGGAACGGGTCAACCCCGATACCTTTGTCGGTGTCGGGGTTTTGTCGTTCTGAAAGAACGCAGATCGAGAACGTTCTAAGGGGACATGTGAGATGAAAGATTGGAAGAAACGCACTAAAGCAGTGCACGCGGGCACACGGCGCAGCCAATATGGCGAAGTTAGCGAAGCAATTTTTCTGACCCAAGGCTTTGTTTATCCGTCGGCTGAAGCCGCCGAAGCGCGGTTTGAAAACCTAGGCGAGGACGAGTTTATTTACGCTCGCTACGGCAATCCCACGGTGCGGATGTTTGAAGACCGCATGTCCGCGTTGATGGATTATGAGGACGCGTTCGCGTGTTCATCCGGTATGTCCGCCGTGAGCGGCGCGCTGATGGCCTTGCTAAAGGCGGGTGATCACGTGGTGTCGTCGCGTGCGCTGTTTGGGTCGTGCCTTTATGTGCTTGAGGATATTCTGGCGCGCTTTGGGGTCAACATCACGCTGGTGGATGGCACCGATAATGCCGCATGGGACGCCGCGATCGGGCCTGACACGACGCTGGTGTTTCTTGAGAGTATTTCAAACCCGACACTGGAAGTCGTGGATTTGCGCCATGTTTGTAAGGTTGCGCACAAGGTCGGCGCATTGGTGTTAGTGGATGATGCCATGGCCACGCCGATCCATTCCTATGCCGCCGATTGCGGCGCCGATATTGCCATTGTGTCGACCACCAAACACGTCGACGGGCAGGGGCGGATGTTGGGCGGGATCATCACGGGTAGCCGTCATCTGATCCGTGGACCCATTGAAACCTACATGAAACATACCGGTGGCGCGATGAACCCATTCACTGCTTGGACCCACCTTAAGGGGCTGGAAACGCTCGATTTGCGGGTCGCGCAGCAATCTGTCACGACGATGGCTATTGCGACTGCGTTGGATGGCCATCCCAAAATCAGCGCTGTTCGGTATCCGACCCATTCAGCGCACCCGCAGCACGCATTGGCGCGCGCGCAGTCTGCATCAGGGGGCACTGTTTTGGCGCTTGAGGTGGCGGGTGGCAAAGACGCCTGTTTCAAGTTTCTCAACGGGTTGGAGTTGTTCACCATCTCGAACAATTTTGCAGATGCCAAGTCTATCGTCACCCATCCGGCGACGACAACGCATCAGCGACTGCCACAAGACCAGAAAGACCTGTTGGGGATTTCGGGTGGTCTGGTTCGGCTTTCGACGGGGCTTGAAGACGCGGGCGATCTGATTGACGATTTGCTGGCGGCGCTGGACGTGATTTAGGATGCTGGCGTTTCCCGACGAATACGGTCATCATTTCTGATCTAAAGCTGTTCAAAACCCGTATCAGGATCACTAAAAAGTGGAAAAAGATCGCATACATCCCCACTTAGATGTTCTGCGTGGTGTGCCGAAGGGGGACTCGATGAATATCCGACCCAAAGATCTTAACCGTGATTTGACCCATGAAGACGCAGCTGAAGCATTGGCCTTGCTGCGCAATTGGGCGGGGCAAGTGACGGACGAAGAAGTCGCCGCCCTTGATCCGCTGGTGTCACGACTAGTGCCCGGCCGTGAAGTGTCGAACTACCCCGCTTTGGCGCGCGCCTATCCCGAAGAATTTGAAGTAGATGACGTTTATAAGGCGTCGATGCCAGATTTGCAAAACGGTCCCAGCAGTCTGATTAAAGGCGCGAAACGGGCGATCCAGCATGTCGGGATCAGTAATTTCCGCCTGCCGATCCGGTTCCATACCCGTTCTGGAAAAGCCGTGGGCGATGATCTGACGCTTGAAACATCTGTCACCGGCACTGTCAGCCTTGAGGCGGAAAAGAAGGGCATCAACATGTCCCGCATCATGCGCACGTTTTACAAACATGCCGAAGAAACATTCAGCTTTGAGGTCATCGACGCGGCACTGGACGCTTACAAGACCGATCTGGACAGTTTTGACGCCCGCATCATGATGCGTATGTCGTTTCCCATGAAGGTGAACAGCCTGCGGTCGGGCCTTGTTGGCTATCAGTATTACGACATCGCGCTTGAACTGATTGAAGCGGGCGGTCAGCGCAAGAAGATCGTGCATCTGGATTACGTTTACTCATCGACTTGCCCGTGTTCGCTGGAACTGTCTGAACATGCGCGCCAATTCCGTGGCCAACTGGCGACGCCGCATTCCCAACGCAGCGTTGCGCGGGTGTCGGTTGAATTGGCGCCTGAGGCCGATGTTTTGTGGTTTGAAGACCTAATCGACATGTGCCGCGCCGCTGTGCCGACGGAAACCCAAGTGATGGTGAAACGCGAGGACGAACAGGCGTTCGCCGAACTCAACGCAGCCAATCCGATCTTTGTAGAGGATGCCGCGCGCTTGTTCGCACAACAAATGCAAGCCGACCCGCGCATCGCCGACTACCGCGTCATCGCCAGCCATCAAGAAAGCCTGCACAGCCATGACGCCGTGTCCGTGCTGACCGAAGGTACGACGTTTGACGCGGAGTCATTGGACCCGCGGTTGTTCCAGTCGTTGTTTCATGTTGGGTGACGCGATGTTTCTGCGTGACATGCGTTTATGAGAGCAACGGATTTTGCCCGCTCCTGTGTTTTGGCAAGTCAAGATTGCTGGCCCCAGCCGACGATGTGCGTGTGATATTCCAAACAACAAATGCTTTGCGCGCGGTTGACTTATATGGTGCAGGCAGACGTTTGTTCGGCGCATTGATCGGTTGAATGGACACATACTAAGGGGTTTTTCCAACCTTATCGCAGCGTCTAGAATTTTTGACGGTCGCTTTGTCGGCAAATCAGCTATCACGATACTTGACTATCATCGCCCCTCCCGCCAACCCTTCGCCTATGTTTGACGTGCGCCCCGTAGGATATGTGATCGGCCTTCTGGTCGCGGCTCTTGGGGCCACTATGTTTGCGCCTTTGTTAGCTGATGTGGTGGCGGGGAATGGCCATTGGACGGTTTTCTTTGAAAGTGCGGTAATTACCATTCTGGTCGGTGGTCTTGTGGCACTTGCTTGTCAGAATGGAGTGTCATCAGGCCTGACCATCCGTCAGACATTCTTGTTGACGACACTCGTGTGGCTGGCATTGCCGCTTTTTGGGTCTTTGCCCTTCATGTTGGGTGGGTCAGAGCTAAATTTCACCGATGCTTTCTTTGAGGCGATGTCGGGGCTGACCACAACAGGGTCAACTGTTATCGTTGGCATCGAAGGCCTTCCCGAAGGTCTGAAGCTGTGGCGCGCGATCATGCAATGGCTTGGCGGAATCGGTATCATCGTTGTCGCGATGGTTTTCCTGCCCGAATTGCGCGTCGGTGGCATGCAGATTTTCCGATCAGAATCATTTGATACGATGGGTAAAATTCTGCCCCGCGCCGCTGAAATTTCGAGCCGTATTTCAGTGATCTATGTTTCAATCACATTGGCCTGTGCGATCTGTTATTCGATTGCTGGTCTCAATTCGTTCGATGCAATCACCCATGCCATGACGACTGTGGCCACGGGGGGATTCGCCAATTATGATAATTCCTTCGGGGAATTCGGTGCAGCCCCGAATTACGTAGCCAGCGTATTCATGATCCTCTCGGCGTTGCCATTTGTGCGTTACGTACAGCTCATTTCGGGCAACGGGGCAAAGCCGCTGATCTATGACAGCCAAATACGCACTTTTTTTGTTGTTGTCTTTGTGTTGGTGGGGGTCATGACGCTTTGGCTGTGGCAGACGTTTCACGGGTTCGGTGAAATTGGCTTTCGAGAGGCGTTGTTCAATGTCACATCCATTATCACCGGTACCGGGTACGCCAGCGCGGATTACATGCAATGGGGTCCGTTCGCGGTCACCATGTTCTTCTTTATCGGTTTAATCGGTGGCTGCGCTGGGTCGACCGCCTGTAGCGTCAAAATCTTCCGCTATCAGCTGCTGTTTACTTCCATAAAGGCACAGGTTCGCCGCATCCATTCGCCCCACGGTATTTTCACCCCTCGCTATCAGGGCCGCGCGGTCAGCGATGATGTGTTGAACTCTGTCATGGCATTTTTCGTGGCGTTCATGGTGTCGATTGGCGTGGTTGGCGTGGCGCTTGCGTTAACTGGGCTGGATTTCATCACCTCGATTTCTGGCGCGGCATCGGCATTGGCGAACGTCGGGCCGGGTTTGGGTACAGAAATCGGGCCAGCGGGCAATTTTGCTGGCCTTAACGACACCGCCAAATGGATTTTGGCAATCGCGATGCTGGTGGGTCGGCTTGAAATCATGGCTGTGTTCACCATCCTCAGCTGGCATTTTTGGAGAGAGTAATGAAGAATCGTCCTGACGAGCGGCTTGCCGTGCGACCTTTGGGTGCGCAGATCTCTCATATGCTGAAGGATCGCGGCATTGATGTGATTTTTGGCATTCCTGGTGTGCACAACCAAGAAATGTATCGTGGCATCGAGGAAGCGGGTATTACCCATATTTTGGCTCGCCACGAACAGGGCGCTGGGTTTATGGCCGACGGGTACGCGCGCGCATCTGGCAAGCCAGGTGTGTGTTACGTGATCACCGGACCGGGCGTTTTGAACGCGCTGACCCCGATGGGACAAGCCTATTCCGACAGTGTTCCTGTGTTGATGTTGGCATCCTGTCTAGACGAAGTCGCGCATGAAAAGGGCCAACTGCACCAGATGAACAACCAAGAAGGTGCTGCTGCCAGCGTCACCGATTGGTCCGCCACCGCGCGCACTGCGGATGCCGCCTATGGCTTGATCGACCGCGCCTTTTCTGAATTTGCGACCAAACGAAAGCGTCCCAAGGCGATCCATGTGCCGATTAAACTGCTTGAGGCGGAGGCCAGTGCGCCACCGATGCCCGCACCAGACCGGGCCTGCGCAACCGATGCCACACCTGTCATCGACGATATCGTGGACCTGTTACAAAACGCTGAACGCCCGCTGATCATCGCGGGTGGCGGGTGTGTCGGGGCGGATGAGGCGTTGCGTATCGCTGCGCAGGCATGTGGTGCCGCAAGTTTCAGCACCTACGCAGGCCGTGGCCTGTTCGGGAACGACGACCCGTTACATTTTGGCTCCAACCTGTCGCGCGCAGGGTCCGAGGCCATCATCGGGTCGGCGGACGTGATCCTCGCCATTGGGACCGAATTGGCCGAGGTCGACATTTGGCGGCCAGAGTTGGGACATACAGGCACTTTCATTCGCGTGGATATTGATCCGGTGATGCTGACATCGCGCCCCCGCACCGATGTGGCGGTTTGTGCAGATGCAGGCGCAACGCTGTTTGCCCTGGCAGAAGAAATTCAGCGCAAAACCCCAACAAAATGGACCGCCACAGAGGTCGCACAAGCCCGCGCAGGTTGGCGTGCAGAAATTGAAGCAGAACGCCCCGGCCTGCCGCAGATCATCGACACTGTGCGAGCAGCGATGCCTGATGATGCGATGATCTATTCGGACATGACGGGCTTTGCCTACGCGGCCAAAGACGTCTGGCCGATGAAACGGGCGGGGCACTGGCACCACCCATACGGATTCGGCACGCTCGGCTACGCGCTGCCTGCGTCAATCGGTGGGGCCGTTGCGCGCAAAGGTCTGCCGACCGTCTGCATCATTGGCGATTACGGGCTGCAATATACGATTGCAGAACTCGGCACTGCGGTAGAACTCGGGCTGCCATTGGCGATTATCCTGTGGGACAACGGCAAACTCGGCGAGATTGAGGATTCAATGATAAGCGCCCAAATTGCCCCTAACGCGGTTATCCAGCGCAATCCGGACTTTCTGGCATTGGCCAAGGCTTACGGCGCGCACGCGGTGCAACCATCGACGCTGGCCGATATTGGTCCCGCGTTGGACGCCGCGTTCAAAGCGAACGTCCCGACGGTTATTCGCCTGACGCCCGCGCTGATAGGTTAGCGCCGCTTAGTCGCTCCAGCAGCTGACAAGTATGGTCATGTCAGCGGCCATCAACGTGAGGGATTCAGGTGTCATGTAGGCCACGGAGTCCGTTGTCACCACGTCCAATCCTGCGCCGATAATTGACGCCACGATCTGATCGGCATCCACCGAGAACGAAACCTCGGGCGGCAGGCTCTGGCCGTTTTCTTGTGTCTTTGGCATCAACATGCCCAAAACCGCGCCGCCATTGTCATAGACTGGTCCACCTGCATCACCGGGTTGGGCAAAGATCGACAGGCGCTTGACCTCTTCTTCGCCGTTCAGCCCGCGAATATCGGCCAGCTTGCCAAATGTCAGCGCAGGTGTCGTCAAAACCCCACCATACGGAAAGCCAGCGACCGCAATATCGGCGTTCAGGCGCGGCACACCGGTTTGGAATTCGGCAATGGCAGGGGGCGCAAGACGTGAAGTGGGGCGCAAAACCGCGAGCCCAAGTCGTGCGTCCTGGTGCACGACGGTCGCGTCATGTTCCAATCCGAGGGTGATGGACGTGCATTCACCGATCGCCTCAAGCGTGGTCAAGACATCGCCCGCGCGGTTGATATAGAAACCGGATCGATCGCGGATGGGTTTGCGCACGGCCAATCCGGCGATCATATCAATCGCCTGATTTTCATCGGGTCGCGCGATTGCGGGATCGAGGACGCCACTGGTTGTCGTAAAGCTCGCCACCATTTCGGCAAGGACACGGCGACGGCGTACGTCATCTCCAGCGGGCCACACCAGTGTAAAACCTTTGATTTCGCCGTTTTCTAATTGAACGGAGGTGTAGGACTTAACCTTGTCGTCCGCGCCCTCAATCACGAAGCTGCGGTCGCGACGGACGCGTTCACCCTCTGGCGGGATAATTGCCAGAGTTTGCAGAATTTCGTAAAGCCCGAACATCCGCGTTTGATCGCCAGGTTGCGAAATCAGCAAAACCTGCGCCGCCACATCACCCGAGGCATCAAAACGCGCGAACGGGGGGGCGTATTCGGCAAATTCCACCACGCCTGTCGGGATTTGCATTTCAATACCGGACGCGTCGTCGCGCACCAATTGCAGCCCCATACCATCTAGAATGGCGTTATAGGCGCCAATCAATTGAACCCGCTGCCCACTGGTCAAAACGCCTGTAGGTGGATGGTCATTGGCCTCTTGCCACAACGACATCGACAGGCGCGTGCCACGGCCATAAAGCCCATCAATTGCGCCGTCGTGAAATCCAGCCCACTGCATCGCGGTCTGCAACATGCGCTTTTCATCCAGATCAAGCGCCTGTTCGCTGGCTTGCGCCTCACGCAGGATCTCATCAGGGGTTAAGATGGGCTCTGGAATTGGTTCCGGTTCAACGGCTTCGATTGGCGTCAGATCGGGTGTGGTTGTTGCAGGTGGATCAACAGCCACCGAACCACTGGGCGCGGTAACGCCTACAGGCCAGAACTGCGTGCGAAATCCGTTGCCGTCAACGATGTAGCTATCGGCGGGGATCGCACGCGCATTTTGCAGCCGTCGCAGTTGGGTATTCGCATCAATCGGCTCATAGGGGCCAAGGGCAATGCCATACCAGCCACCGGGCAACGCGAACCCAGTTACGTCGGGTACGCCTGCAGCAGCATAGCCGCGCGCGGCGTTCTGTGCGCCCGTTAATGTGCGTTGAGCCTCGACCTGCACCCAAACGCTTTGTTGGGCTGCTGCTGGAAGAGTCATGAAGATGCTGAAAAATAGTACTGATAAAATGCGAACCATGTCTTTAAAATCATCCCTAAGATGTCTGGCAATTGCTACCGCAACCGCGTGTTTGCGGCAATTTATCAATTTTGGCCCTGAACGCACGCGCAAAGTTGGTCTACTTGCGGGGAAACTGGCCTGATTTGCCCCGGATCAAGGACATTTGCGCACATTGACCCCCGCGACGCGGCAACCTATGCAAGCGGCAGTTATGCAAGAGGGCGTCAATGGCCGATACACCGCGCAGTTTTCAAGAAATTATCCTTCGCCTGCAGGCGTATTGGGCCGCGAAAGGCTGCGCTATTATGCAGCCCTACGACCTAGAGGTTGGAGCTGGCACCTTCCACCCCGCCACGACCCTGCGCAGTCTTGGCTCTGTGCCGTGGGCCGCGGCTTACGTGCAACCATCGCGCCGCCCCACGGATGGGCGCTACGGCGAAAACCCGAACCGTTTACAACACTATTACCAGTTCCAAGTGCTGATCAAACCCAGCCCGCCTGATTTGCAGGACCTCTATTTGGGGTCCCTGAGAGCCATTGGCGTGGACATGGATCTGCACGACATCCGCTTTGTTGAAGATGACTGGGAAAGCCCCACTTTGGGCGCTTGGGGTCTTGGCTGGGAAGTTTGGTGCGATGGCATGGAAGTGTCACAATTTACCTACTTTCAACAGGTTGGTGGCCACGAATGCCACCCCGTGTCAGGTGAATTGACCTATGGGTTGGAACGCCTTGCGATGTATGTGCTTGGCGTCGATCACGTTATGGACATGCCCTATAATGACCCCGATGCGATGATCCCGCTGACCTATGGTGATGTGTTCAAGCAAGCAGAACAGGAATATTCACGCTTCAACTTTGACATTGCGGACACCGACATCCTGCTGAAGCATTTTGAAGACGCAGAACGCGAATGCGCCGCGATCCTATCCAATGATCATGTTGATCCGAAGACCGGCCACAAAATCGTTATGGCGCAACCCGCCTACGATCAAGCGATCAAAGCCAGCCACTTGTTCAACCTGCTCGACGCGCGTGGTGTGATTTCTGTCACCGAACGCCAAGCCTACATCGGTCGCGTCCGCACATTGACCAAACTCTGCGCTGATGCGTTCTTGCAAACCGCCGCTGGCGGACACACGGAGGACGCAGCATGAACGCCACCCGCATTGCCATCGTTGCTATATTGGGCTCAGCAGTTCTTTTCGGGGGGCTGATGTACTATCAGCTCGTCTATGCGGGTTATGTCGAACTTACATCGGCCGAGGTTGGAGAAATCCAATTGATTAGCTTCGTTTCTGGTGAATCAGAGGCAATATTGTCGGAAAATGTAAAGGCGATAGACTCGCTTGTCGACGGTGTCCGTCTGTCGAGCAGTGTGTCCTACCGCGCCTGTTTTGAGACGCCGCAGAGCCAAGCCATGTTGATGGAAACCTACGTCATCATAGACGATGCCGTGCCGTGGACCGCGCCGTCGTGGTTTGGTTGTTTTGACGCCCGCGAGATCGGTAAGGCGCTGGAAGACGGCGATGCGATCGCATTCATGAGCCAAGAAAATATCACATTTGGCGTCGATCGTGTCGTGGCCGTAATGCCCGATGGACGCGGCTTTGTGTGGCACCAACCCAACCCCTGCGGAGAGGCGGTTTTTTCCGGCGATCCAACCCCGGATGGCTGCCCAGACCTGCCAGAGGACTTTTAAATGCCTGACCTGTTGATTGAACTCTTTTCCGAAGAAATCCCTGCCCGCATGCAGGCCAAAGCCGCCGCTGATTTGCAGAAATTGGTAGCGGATGGATTGGTCGACGCCGGCCTGACCTATGCAGGCGCTGGCGCGTTTTGCACGCCGCGACGTTTGGCTTTGTCGATTGAAGGTTTGTCTGCGGAGTCCCCCGATACGCGCGAAGAACGCAAAGGTCCGAAAGTCGGTGCACCAGACGGTGCGATTGACGGGTTTTGCCGTGGCGCTGGAGTGTCGCGCGACGCATTGGAGGCCCGTGATACAGGCAAAGGCGAGGTCTATTTTGCGGTCATCCAAAAGCCTGGCCGCAAAGCCGCTGACATCATTGCCGAGGTGCTTGAGGGCGCAATCCGAAATTTCCCATGGCCCAAGTCCATGCGCTGGGGCACTGGATCGCTGAAATGGGTGCGCCCGCTGCATTCCATTGTTTGTATTCTGACCGATGAGGGCGGGGCTGAGGTCGTGGCAATGTCGGTCGATGGTATTGCTGCGGGCAACACCACGCGCGGCCACCGCTTTATGGCACCGGATGAGTTTTCTGTAACTTCGTTTGATGATTACGAGGCGAAGTTAAAGCGTGCCAAGGTGATCCTGCGGTCTGATGAACGGGCCGATATGATCTGGTCGGAGGCGTCCAATCAGGCGTTCGCGGCGGGTCTGGAATTGGTCGACGACAAGGGGTTGCTGGCCGAGGTTGCGGGCCTTGTGGAGTGGCCGGTTGTGCTGATGGGCACAATCGCGGATGACTTTTTGTCCCTGCCGCCAGAGGTTCTGACCGCGTCGATGAAAGAGCATCAAAAGTTCTTTTCCGTCCGTGAAAAGTCTGGCCAGATTGTCCGCTTTGTGACGGTTGCAAACCGTGAGACGGCGGATCGCGGTAAGACGATCCTTGCGGGCAACCAAAAGGTGCTGTTCGCGCGGCTATCTGACGCGAAATTCTTCTGGGAAAACGATCTGCGGGTGGCCAAGGCTGGCGGGCAGGCGTGGCTCGCGGCACTGGGAAATGTGACGTTCCACAACAAATTGGGCACGGTCGCAGAACTGGTCGATCGCATGGCCGCGCTGTCGCGCGAGGTCGCACCGCTGGTCGGCGCTGATCCTGATGAGGCGGAGGCCGCCGCGCGCTTCGCCAAGGCTGATTTGAGTTCGGAAATGGTCTACGAATTTCCCGACCTTCAGGGCCTGATGGGGCGGTATTATGCGGCTGAAGCCGGATTGTCTGACGCCGTGGCACTTGCCGCGCAGGAACATTATTCACCGTTGGGCCCGTCTGACGATGTGCCGACTGAGCCCGTATCTGTGGCCGTGGCCTTGGCCGAAAAGATCGACAAGCTGACGGGGTTCTGGGCGATTGACGAGAAACCGACAGGGTCGAAAGATCCGTTCGCGCTGCGCCGTGCTGCATTGGGGGTTATTCGGTTGGTGTTGGAGAATGAATTAGAACTTAATCTGAAGAAAATGCTCACTAAAGAAATTGCCTTCAGATATGGGTTTTCGGTATTTGGTCCGTTGTCTAAGCCGTATCTTGACGCCTTGGAAAGCGCTAGCGCCAAGGATGAAGACCTTCTTGCGGAGGACATTCGGAATGCCTATGAAGAAATTTTGCCCGATCTTGAGGCACATGTTATCGAGGAGTCGGCAACTGCTACACCGAAGGCAGCAAAAAACCTCCTCTCCTTCTTCCACGACCGCCTCAAGGTTTACCTCAAAGACGAAGGCATCTCCCACGACGTCATCGACGCCTCCCTCGCCATGCCCGGAAACGACGATCTGCTGTTGCTGGTCAACCGCGCCAAAGCGCTCGCCGCGTTTTTGAAAACCGATGATGGGGTGAACCTGATCCAAGGGTTCAAGCGCGCCAACAACATCCTGTCGCAAGCGGAAGACAAAGACGGCGTTGAATATTCCTTTGGCGCGGAGGCGAAATTTGCCGATGCGGATGAGGAGAAGGCGCTGTTTACGGCGCTCGACGCGGCTGATGCCAAAATTGCGCCCGCGATGGCGGCTGAGGATTTCGGCGCAGCAATGTCCGCAATGGCCGATTTGCGCGCGCCGATTGATGCGTTTTTCAACACCGTCCAGATCAATGCCGACAGCGCAGTTTTGCGACGCAACCGTCTGAACCTGTTGCACCGTATCCGCACGATCTGTCTGAGTGTCGCAGACCTGCGAAAACTCGAGGGTTAACGAACGATTGAGGTTACCCTTGCTCTGTTTTGGCACCCCTCTATGGTGCGCACAAAGGGGACGCCGCAGTGCAGAAAGTCATCACACTTAAGGATATGTGCCTTGTGACGAAAACCGCGCCGATGGCTGCGGAGGTTCACGGTGAACGGGCGAAATGCCTGCAACGGCTGATCCGGCTGGATATGCCCGTGCCGACGACCGTGGCGATGTCGTTTAATGCTGTGCGTGCGATTGCCGCTGGGCACGCGGCTGATGCGCCACAAATTTTGCGCCATTTCGGGAACAACCCTTTGCTGTCGGTCCGCCCGAGCAGCATGGACCCTGATTGGGGCGGTCCCGTTGCTATGCTGAACATCGGGATGAATGACGCCAAGCACGCTGATCTGTGTGACCTCTTGGGTGAGGAGACGGCAACGCGGCTCTATATGCGCTATATACAAACGTTTGCTGTCGAAGTGGCGCGGCTCGACGCCGAAGAATTTTACCTTCCTGATCATCCGTCGCGCGACGCGTTGCGCGCGATGTTGTCCGTTTATGAAGCCGAAATGGATGCCGAATTCCCACAAGATGTGGGCGCGCAATTGGCCGAGGTTTTGCGGTCCATGGCGCGGACGTGGGAGGGCACAACTGCGCGGCTTTTGCGCCAAGCCAAAGGCGCGCCGCCTGATGCCGGGCTCGGGCTGGTTGTGCAGGAAATGGCGTTGGCTGTCGGGGCAGGGGTTTCGGGGTCCGGTGTCATTCAATTTGCGTCCAGCACAACCGGCACGCCAGAGATCAATGGCCGGTTTGTGCCCCAAGCGTTGCACGCCGAGGGGCTGCGCGACAGGTTAGATGCGCTTTATCTGACGCGCGATCCACGCGGCCCGTCAATGGAAGAACAAGCGCCAGATGCCTTTGCCAAGCTCATCGAATTTGGGGCTTTAGGACGGATCAAGTTGCGCGAAGAGATGGAGATCAAATTCATCCTGTTTGATGGCCAACTGACAATTCTGGACGCCGTGCGCATTCAGCGATCAAACCGTGCAGCGGTGCGTATTGCCGTCGATCTAGCCAGTTCCGGCGTTATCGCAAAAGAAGACGCGATCCTTCGGGTGCAGCCGTCTGCATTGTCTGAGTTGTTGCACCGTCAGGTGGATCGCGCGGCAAAACGCGATATTTTGGTGCGTGGCATTGCGGCCAGCCCCGGTGCGGCCAGCGGCCGGTTGGTGTTCACAGCATGTGAAGCGCAGGCAAGTGCGGCGCGCAGTGAGGCCTGCGTTCTGGTGCGCCGCGAGACCACACCCGAAGATATTCGCGGCATGCACGCCGCCGTTGCTGTTGTCACGCTGCGCGGTGGCATTACCAGCCATGCGGCTGTGATCGGGCGTGGTATTGGCCTGCCGTGTATCGTTGGCGCTTCCGATTTGGATGTCGATGAACGCAAACGCACGATTACTGGTCCCGACGGACGCAGGCTCAAGTCCGGAGATATGGTTACGGTCGATGGCAGCACAGGGCAGGTGTTGGTTGGTGAACCTGCCATGGTTGAGGCTGCACTTGATGAAGCATTCCAGACCTTGTTGTCATGGGCAGATGATGTGCGCGATATTGGTATTCGTGCCAACGCCGACACCCCGGCAGATGCGCAAACGGCCCGTAATTTTGCCGCTGAGGGCATCGGGCTGGTCCGCACAGAGCATATGTTCTTTCAGGGCGAACGCGTTGATCTGATGCGCGAGATGATATTTGCGGAAACACCGATCGCCCTCGCGGCGGTTCTTGAGCGTCTTTTGCCGCTGCAACGGGCTGATTTTTATGAAATATTCCAAATCATGCAGGATCAACCGGTGTGCATCCGGCTGTTTGACGCCCCGTTGCATGAATTTTTGCCTGCGGGAAAACAAGGCATGCGCGATTTGGCCGAAGTGCTGAACGTCCCGCTGGCGCAGATGACTGCGCGGGTGGACGATCTGTCTGAGTATAACCCGATGCTAGGCATGCGCGGTGTACGTCTCGGTATTACCGTGCCGGAAATTTATGACATGCAAGCGCGTGCAATCTTTGAGGCGACGGTCGCTGCAAGCGCGAAGGGCAATCAGTTGGTGCCCGAGATCATGGTCCCGCTCGTCAGTGCAAGACGTGAGGTTGAACTGGTGCAATCGCGTCTTGACGCTGTGGCGGCTGCCGTAAGGGTAGAATCTGGTGTGGATTTTGAATACCGCCTTGGCGTGATGGTTGAGACGCCGCGTGCCGCGTTGCGCGCCGAAGACATCGCCGAACATGCAGCGTTCTTGTCATTTGGGACAAACGATCTGACCCAAATGACCTATGGTTTGTCCCGCGATGACGCGGGCAAGTTCATGTCCGATTATGTAAAGTTGCACGTCTATGCGGAAGATCCGTTTCATACGCTTGATTTGGACGGCGTCGGCGAATTGCTTCAGTTGGGCGCAGAACGGGGCCGCAAGGGGCGTCCTGATGTGACGTTGTCGATCTGCGGCGAACACGGCGGCGACACTGCAACCATCGCATTTTGCCGCGCGCAGGGGTTTGATTACGTGTCGTGCTCACCATTTCGGGTCCCGGTTGCGCGGCTTTCCGCTGCTCAACTGGCGCTAAAGGACAAATTTGGCACATAAACGGCTCTAGGTGTGACTGCAAAAAAAAATAAAATATAGCGTCCCCATCATGTTGTGGCTAGATTCTTGCGTTGTGGCTTAAGCGTTTCGGTGCGACGGCGCACCGCAGGGGGCGCTGACTGGACGGATCAGCGGGTTTCCCTTAAAGGCAGGGCGCCTGCGTGAGGCTGATCACGTGTCTTCTTGGGGACAAGAATGTTGAACCGATTTGCAATGCGTATTTTGGCGATTGCCGCCTTAAGCATAAGTGTCGCCGTTACTGGCGTATCCGGCGTGCATGCCGATGGAGTTCTGGCGGCCCGTCTTAGTGCGCTGCTCGGACAGGAACGTATTACTATCCAGCAGGTGCCAGATGGCCGCGTTGCGGCTTTGACGGCTGTGCCGCCTGCTGCCCGCAACATCGCGACTGCGCCCGACGTAATGACCTATGACCAAGCTTTCCTTACGTCCCAACCCACGGCATCCGGAGGCGAGCAATGGCGCTGCCTGTCGGAGGCTTTGTACTTTGAGGCACGTGGCGAAAACGTGCGCGGCCTGTTCGCCGTTGGCGAAGTCATCATGAACCGCCGCGATTCTTCGCGCTATCCAAGCACGCTGTGCGGCGTGATCAATCAGGGCACTGGCCGCCAGTTTGCCTGCCAATTCACTTACACCTGCGACGGTGCTGCAGAAAGTATCCAAGAACAGGCTGCATGGGTACAGGTTGGTAAAGTCGCGCGTCTGTTGCTTGACGGCGCACCGCGTCAATTGACGGATGGGGCGACGCATTATCACACGCGCGCCGTCAGTCCTCGCTGGGCACGCATCTTCCCGCGCACTGCGTCTATCGGCTCACACTACTTTTACCGAGAAGGCTAACCACCACCCGTCGCATCTGCCCCAAAGGGCGGCGTAACAGACGGTTGTCGGGGACGCGCCTGCTTAGTATCCACGCAGCACAACTGCGCAAAGACACAAAGCGGGATCAGCATGAGCAGCGACACCAAAATGGCCTTCGCACACCCGTCCGAGCGGGCAGAGGCGACCACCCCAAGCGGCAAAGTTGACCTGCGCGACCGCATTTCCCTGCGCGATTACATTACTGAGGTCGAAATTGGGGCGTTCCAACAAGAACGCGGCCACCTGCAGCGAATCAAATTCAACGTGGTGGTTGAAGTCGAGGCACTGACAGGGCCAATTGACGACGATGTAGACCGCATCCTTTCATATGACCGTGTGACTGAGGCGATTGAGGCCGAACTGGGCGCAGAGCGGCTTAACCTGCTTGAAACTCTGGCTGCACGCGTGGCCGAACGCATCTTGCTGGAACCCCAAGCTCTGCGGGTGTTTGTGCGGATCGAAAAGATTGACCGCGGGCCATATTCGCTTGGCGTTGAAATCATGCGTGAACAGGGCGGACATGAGAATGCTGCGGTCGAAACCGTTGAGGATCCGCACCCACGTGTGGTCTACTTGTCCAACGAAACTGTCGCATCTAATGGGCTTACGGCGTTGATTGATGACCTTGCAGCTGATGATATGCCGCTGATTTTCTGCGTTGGGGCTGGTGATGCGCCCACGCCGCAAACCCGCATTAGCATGGCGCAACGGCGCATCGATCTGCTGGCGATTGAACAAAACGCTTGGGTTTTGGCAGGGCGTGACAAACGCTGCGTCGTGGTAGGCACCCGCACCGAACTTGATTGGGCGATGAAGAATGGCCAGATTTGCGTCTGGGCCCCATCCAAGATCGTGCTGGATGCCGCGGACAGTCCCGGCGCTGATGCCCGCGACGCGCTGTCGTTGGTGGCATGGTTCGCGGGTCAATTGCTGGCATTGGAACTTGTGGTTGTTGGCGCGGATGCGCCGATCTGTGACATTCCAACCCGTGTGATCTGATGGCCTATTACCGCCCCATCGCCATGACTGACCCGTACCGCCCTGACACGGCGCACGCGCTGGCTGGTGGCTGGTGCTGGTTCACCCATGCACAACGGCTTGAACGTGGGCAGCCAAGCAGGCTAGTTTCGGCATCCGACATTCCCGATGACATCCTGCATCGCCTCACAGCCCAACGCGCGCCTATCGCTGGGCTGGACATGGGCGCGCCCAAAATCATGGGCATCCTGAACGTGACACCAGACAGTTTCTCAGACGGGGGGCTGTTCAACGCGCCCGACGCGGCGCTCATACAGGCGCGCAAGATGGTGTCGGACGGGGCGGACATCCTTGATGTCGGCGGCGAAAGCACGCGACCCGGCGCCGCGACCGTCGATGTAGATCAAGAGATCGCGCGCACAGTGCTGGTGATCGCCGCGATCCTTGCAGATGCAAGCACACCCATTTCAATCGACACCCGCAAAGCCCGCGTCGCGCAGGCGGCACTTGCTGCGGGGGCATCCTTGGTCAATGACGTATCGGCCTTTACGTTTGATCCAGGCATGGCCCGCGTCACGGCCCAAACGGGGGCGCCGTGCTGCTTGATGCATGCCCAAGGGGATCCTGCAACAATGCAAGACGCGCCGACATATGATGATGTGACGCTAGACGTTTATGACTTCCTCGAAACACGCATCCTATCGGCAGAGGCGGCAGGAATTCGCCGCGATCAAATCATCGTCGATCCAGGGATCGGGTTTGGTAAAACCCAAGATCACAATCTGACTCTGTTGAAAAATCTGTCTATATTTCATGGACTTGGCTGTGCAATTCTGCTGGGAGCGTCCCGTAAGAGGTTCATTGGCACACTTGGTAATGCACCAGACGTGCGCGATCGCATGCCCGGTTCGGTGGCGATCGCTTTGCACGGGATCCGGCAGGGTATGCAAATCCTGCGCGTCCATGATACGCTAGCCACAAGACAGGCGATGAGCCTGCATATGGCAGTGAATTAGCACTTTCTAGTAAGTCGGGCGGGACATCATGGCACGTAAATTTTTCGGAACCGATGGCGTGCGTGGAACGGCCAATAAATACCCTATGACTGCCGAAATGGGCCTGAAAATTGGCGCCGCTGCTGGGTGCTATTTCCGCAATGATGGATCAAATGGCCACCGCGTCGTGATCGGTAAAGACACACGGTTGTCGGGCTACATGTTCGAATCCGCGCTGACCGCTGGCCTGACCAGCACGGGGATGAATGTGCTCCTGCTCGGTCCGATCCCGACGCCCGCTGTGGCGATGCTGACCACGTCTATGCGTGCCGATCTCGGCATCATGATTTCCGCCAGCCACAACCCCGCGGTGGACAATGGCATTAAGTTTTTCGGCCCCGACGGGTTCAAGTTGTCCGATGAAGCCGAGGCTGAGATTGAACGCTTGCTTGAGGGCGACCTTGTGCCTGCGCAGGCGTCCAACATTGGCCGTGCAAAACGTATTGATGATGGTCGTTTCCGCTACGCCGAACGCCTAAAGGGGACGTTCCCCCATGGTATGCGGCTGGACGGCATCAAGGTCGTGATCGATTGCGCAAACGGCGCAGGCTACAAAGTCGCGCCTGAGGTTTTGTGGGAACTCGGCGCGACGGTCATTCCCGTTGGCACCCATCCTGATGGTTTTAATATCAACGAGGGCTGCGGGTCGACGGCACCGCGCACGGCCGCGGAAACCATCGTCACCCATGGCGCTGATGTGGGAATTTGTCTGGACGGCGACGCCGACCGCGTGATGATTTTGGACGAACACGGAAACGTCGCAGACGGCGATCAGATCATGGGACTCTTTGCCAACCGCTGGGCGCAGGCCGACCGTTTGAACAAGGGCACGTTGGTGGCGACTGTGATGTCCAATCTGGGGCTGGAACGGTTCCTGAATGACAAGGGATTATCCCTTGAACGCGCGGACGTTGGCGACCGCTACGTCGTGGAGGCGATGCGGGCAGGTGGATTTAATCTTGGCGGTGAACAGTCCGGTCATATCGTCATGACAGATTTCGCCACGACGGGGGATGGACTGCTGGCCGGTCTGCAATTTCTTGCGGCGATGATTGAAACTGGCAAACCCGCGTCTGAATTGATCCGTGTGTTTGAAACCGTGCCGCAGATGCTTAAAAACGTGCGCTACAGCGACGGGGCAGATCCGCTGGGTCAACCCCCGGTTAAAGCCGCGATTGCCGCAGCAGAAGCGTCGCTTGTGGGCAAAGGCCGTCTGTTGATCCGCAAATCTGGTACCGAACCATTGATCCGCGTGATGGCTGAATGTGAAGATGACGCACTGCTGGCACAGGTTGTTGACGGCATTGTGGCGCAGGTCGAAGCGGTGGCGACGGTCAGCGCCTAAGCAGCTTTGCAAGGCTCGCCCATTGGCTGATCGCGAGGCCACACAGGATTAACGCCAAGGCGGCGAAAAAACGCAGTGGCAAGACTTCTGACAACACCCAAGCGCCGAAAATCATTGACCAAACAGGGACTTGATAGTTCACCAGCGTCATGAATACTGATCCGGCTGTGCGGATTGTTTGCACCCTGAGCAGGGCCGCAAATGCCGTGGGGATTAGACCCAGAAAGACAATCGCATAGCCCGCGCGCCCGTCGACCCATGTTGGCACGCCCTCAAACACCAACATTGCAGGGATCAGGCAGATCGAGCCGACCACCAACGTCAATGCGGCCATTACGATGCTGTCGATTGGTGGGCAGACACGGGTCAGCACACTTGAGACTGCATAAGACATAGACGCCGCGATGCAGGCAAGTTGTGGTAGCGCGAGGCTGCCTTGCGAGAAATCGAACGCCGTCGGGCCGACCAGCACGGCGGCGCCTGCAAAGCCTAGAACTACGCCCACGGACTTGCGGGTCGACATCTTTTCGTCGCTAAACAGATGCGCCATTGGCAACACAAACAGCGGCAACACGGCCATGGAAATACCCGCAAACGCCGACGGCACATATTGTTGACCCCACGACAATAACGCAAACGGCAAGGCGGTGTTTAGCACGCCGATCAGCGCTAAATAGCCCCAAACCGCGCGTCCACGCGGCATCGGGCGGCCCATGAAACGCACCAACGCCAGCAAGGTGACAGCGCCCAATGTTGTGCGCGCACAGGCGACCGTCAGCGGGCCGTAACCTTCAAGTGCAATCGCCACGACCATAAACGTCCCGCCCCAAATCAGCCCGAGCATCAGGATCGATAGCCAGTTAAAAAGGGTGGGTTGGGTGGTCATGGATGACTTGGACCAGAGGGCGCGGGGCTTGTCTAGGTGGATCGCATCACATGTGGAGTGTGTGGAATTATTTGAATGACAGTTCAGCGGCCGAAGTGGTTGTTCAGTAAAAGCAAGATAAATGGATGGATATATGTCTTGGCATTAGCTGCCTTCTCTTGTCTCGTGATGCCAAAGTACAAGCGATTGCATTGGTCAAAAAGGAATAAGACCAAACTTGAACCTACCGTGCTGCGAAGGAGGAGAGTTTCTTGGGTGAAAAAACACTGCTTCTTGGCGATCGAACTTTTGAGTTGGGGCCGTCAATATTACGTACTTCTGGCGGTAGCCACGTCCCGCTTCGCGCACAGTCCGCGCGCGTTCTTTCAATTCTTGCCAATAATCACGGAGAATTGGTTGCCGCGACAGTTTAATCGATCAGGTGTGGCCTGGAATTTCGGTTTCAGACGATAGTCTTATTCAGTGTATTCGTGACATACGTATCGCTTTGGAAGATGACGCCCGAGAACTGGTCAAAACTATCGTTGGACGCGGATACATCCTGAAAACTCAGAAAAAACCGATGGCAGTAACTCATTTACCAGTAATCTATGTCGAGCCCTTCGATGTGGCTGGCGATGTAACGGTCTCCAAGCCTCTGAGTGATGAACTTTTTGAGGCATTGCTTTTTCGGCTCACGGCACGAGCGGGCGCCTCAGTCATCGTTGATTCGAATCAAAAAACGAACGCCACATATTTGGTTAGTGGCAAAGTCACATGTGCCGAGGACACAGCACGAATATTCCTGCAAATCGGCAGAAATGCCGCCAACGAGATTGTGCATAGTGACATAAAATCGGCCTCCGACGGCCAGATCCGTGATCTGCCCGACGCTGTCGCAGAAGCGGTTGCAGCTCGCGTTCACGTCCACATGATCATCAATGATGGCTGAGACCTAATTGAGTGGAGCAACACTGAATTGTCCACGCAGCAGCTCAAGGCGAAGGCGGTTTGGAACATGGCGCGGTTCAAGTCCGAAAACTGGATGTCTGCGCGACAGGCGCTGGATATCGCGGTAAAACTTGAACCAAACGATCCAATTGCTTTGGCGATGCACGCGTCGATGGCGACCCAGCTTATTCCCCTTATTCCTTTCAGTGATTTGACCGATGATCCGGCATGGGCGTTGACCTTCGCAAATAAGGCTGTGGAGTTGGGCCACAACGTTGATTACGTTCTAAGAACAAGAGGGAATATCCGGCTTTGGTTGTTTGGCGATCATAAAGGAGCACGGCGTGATTGCGAACGTGCATTGAGGGTGGCTCCGGAGTTTCATTTGGCGCACCTTACGCTGGCGACAAGTGAAATTCTGTCGGGCTCACCAGCCGCAAGTGTCAATCCTTTGGAAGAAATGATGCGCAGAACTCCGTTTGATACCCAAAACCCATTCTACATATCACTCATCGCATTGGGCCATATTCTCGGTGGGCAGGACGCCGAAGCAGTAGCAGCGGGCTGCGATAGATATGAACTTTGGCCCGAACAAAGTTGGATGACACTGGTTTTCGCGGCGGCTCTTGGTGGGACTAAAGCGGACGGTGCTGAGGCCCGAGGTTTAAGTCTCGAAAATCTCGAATTGTCGGCAAGTCGTTTTCGGAAAATGCCTTTTACAGATCACGAAGATGTCGCGCACTTGGAGGAAAGGTTTGCAAGGATGGGTCTTAGGGTGATGGGTTGACGTCAAAATCACGGGGATGAGCGTCAATAGGCTCTTCTCCGCTTTGTTGAGTAAGAAAAGATGCCGACCATCAAGTAACCTATTGATATGTTAAGTTTCTGACAACTTTACATAGGGCAGGTATATGACCATCGACATCTCGCAACATATTTTACGCCTGAAGGGGCAACGTGTAAATGAAATTGAGCTGGCTGAAGACGGTGCGAAGGTTATTGTTCAGTGCAGTCGGGATGCCCGCAGGAGCGCTATAGACCCTGCAACCGGCAAGAAGGGTAGCATCAACCAACATATTCGCCGACAAGTAAACGACATCCCGTTTTTTGGGTATCCTTGTGTGATTGAGATTGAGCTAGCGCAGGTTTTTATTAGCAAGGGTGAGCGCCGCATTGAGGCGTGTCCTTTTGTTGATAAAGGGTGCCGTTTCACCCATCGATTTTGCCATCTTATCAGTGGATTGTGCCGTCATTTATCCATTCTGGCTGTCTCCAGGCATTTAGGTATACGATGGGAGACGGTAAAGAATATCGACAAGGCATACCTGATGGAAACGCTCCCTGCGCTTGATCCCGCACAGCTTGCTGGCTTGGAATACATTGGTGTCGATGAAGTGGCCCGGGCGAAAGGTCATGACTATATGACGGTGGTCTACGATATGGTCGGAGGGCATCTGATCTGGGTGGAAGCCGGTCGAACTGCCGAAGTTTTTTCAAGGTTTTTGAAACAGCTGCAGCCAGATACAGCCCATAAAATAAAGGCCGTGTCGATGGATATGGGGCCTGCCTACCAAAAGCCTGTCAGGGAGTCCTTGCCGATGGCCGACATCGTATTTGACCGTTTCCACGTCATGAAAAACTACAGCAAGGCTATCCATAATCAGCGTCGCCTTGAGTTCAGGAAGGCCGATCCAAGTGGTAAAGAGTTGATGAAGGGCACGCGCCTGAATTGACCTGAGGTTTTCCCCTCAAATCACTTTGTATTCCTTGAGCGATATGATACCAGCGGCCAGAATATCTGACTCATTTATTTGGTTTTAATTTTTGGCAAACTCTGAATCAATATTCTCCATAGATTGGGAGGTGCTCATGGGTGGAGCCATAAAAATTACGCGCACGGATATGTCTGCGAAAGATTTGCGCCGTGCGGCAAAGCGAACCAAGGATGGGCGGGTTGTACGGCGACTACTGGCCATAGCGCTGGTGCTTGATGGGGTGGATCGTGAAACGGCTGCCCGCAGCAGTGGTATGGATCGACAAACACTTCGGGATTGGGCGCATCGCTTTAACGCAGAAGGCATTGAGGGGTTATCGGATCGGAATGGCAAGGGGGCAAAACCACGGTTGTCGCCCAAGCAACAGGCGCAATTTGTGGCGTGGGTGGAGGCCGGGCCCGACCCAGTAAAAGATGGCGTAGTACGATGGCGTTGTGTCGACTTGCAGGCTCGTGTTGAAGAGGAGTTCGACGTGAAACTGCATGTGCGTACGATTGGGAAATATCTAACCAAGCATGGCTTTCGCCGCCTGTCTGTGCGTCCAGAGCATCCGAAAACTGATCGCGAAGCGCAGCAGGCTTTTAAAAAAACTTTGCGAGCCTCGTAAACGATACTCTGCCAGAACATGCAAAGGGGAAGCCTCTTGAAGTATGGTTCCAAGATGAAGCCCGCGTTGGACAACAGGGGACACTCACCCGTAAATGGGCCAAGCGTGGAACTCGCCCGCGCGCACCCCGTGATATACGCTTCAAATGGAGTTATATCTTTGGTGCCGCTTGTCCCGCACGTGGTACCGCCGCAGGTCTCGTCCTGCCCTACGTCAACGCCGAGGCTATGGGGCTGCATCTTGATGAGATCGCAAAAGCTGTCGCACCCGGCTCACATGCCTTGCTGATTGTTGATGGGGCGGGGTGGCATGGCGCAAAATGTTTGCAGGTGCCAGATAAAATTACGCTCGTTAAGCTGCCACCGTATTCACCCGAACTGAACCCCATGGAAAACGTCTGGGCTTATCTGCGAGCTAATAAACTCGCAATCACAGTTTTCGACACCTATGACGAAATACTCGACAAATGTGCACAAGCTTGGAACTTCTTTGCGAACGACCCAGAGCGAATAAGTTCAATCACAGATCGAGAATGGGCAAGGGTCACTTAATTCGGCCGTTGGTATGACGCGGAAGTTGTCGGTGACGGTGTCGCGGAACTCTGGCCATTTTTCTGGCAGGGTCTTGCGGAAGAAGTCGAAAATGGCCTCTGTGAATTGGTTGAACGTTGCATAGTGCCGATTGTGGGTGACCCATTTGTGCATAACACCCCAAAGACGCTCGATCGGGTTGAGGTGCGGGGCATATGCTGGCAAGAAATGCAACTTCACCCGACGTTCTGGGCTGTCCAGCCATGGCTGTAGTATCTTGGCATGATGATAGCGGGCATTGTCGACAAAGACGTGGATGGCCGTCTTGGTTTGGTTGTTGCGTTCCAACTTTTCCAGCATCTGTCGGGTTGTCTGGGCATTGATCTTCTCGCCTTCCACAAAGGTGAACTGGAAAGTCTCAAGGTCAAGCGCGCCCTGAATGTTGAGCCGCTTGCGCCCTGATGTCGCCTTCAGGGCCGTCTTTTGTCCCTTGGGGAACCAACCATGGGCGGGGCGGCTCTGGTGTTCGGGGTGGACAGCGTCCGAAAAGACAACCATCTCATCTGCGGCCAACCCGTTCATCAGGGCCTGAGAACGGCGGGAGAAAAATCCTGAATTCCGATGCTGGCGCGATTCATGCCCTCGGACGCCAAAGCGGCAATTTTGGCATCATCTACCATCGTCGGATCAATCTCGACCGAAAATTCAAATTCGTCCGTTGGTGGAATCACGTCTTTGATTGCTCTGGATAGGGTACGGATCATGCTAGGGGGCAAAATCGTCGGCGTCCCACCACCCCAGTGCAAGCGCCCCATTCGCAAGCCCGCGGGCAACGCCGCGCGGAGTAATTGCAACTCTGCAATGACGGTGTCCAGATAGGCCTCAACAGGGCTAAGCGTTCGCGTGCCTTGGGTTCTACAGGCGCAAAACCAGCAAAGACGCTCACAAAAGGGGATATGCACATAGACCGAGACAGGAATAGTTGGGGGAAGCTTGCTCAGCCACTCCGATTGGAGTGCAGCACCAGTTTGAGGCGCGAATACGGGGGCCGCCGGATAGCTTGTATAACGCGGTGCGCGCGCGTCAAAGAGGCCAAGGGTGGTAAGTTTTTCAATGTGTTCCATCGTCATTGACTTAGATGTTTGGTCCAATTCAAACCTTGCGCCAGATCAAACCCAGCCTAATAAAAATGTCCAAACCTCCGACTGGTCTTGTCACGCTCACGTTCCAGTCTCTCAATTCATTTATGCGGCCTTTCGCTCAAATGCCAAGGGGCTTTTGCCGCCTGGCGACGAATGGATGGTTGAAGCCGTTGATATACTGGAAGATCGCGCCTTCGGCTTGGCGTCTGGTTTCCCAGCGGTTGCGCCAGATCAGCTCAGCCTTGCCGTGCCCGGCAGGGTTACCAACGGAAATGGTGGCAGAGTGCCTCTAATGCAAATAAGGGCTTATGATATGACTGATATTACCATCATCGGCGGCGGTATCGTCGGCATCACCACAGCGCTGGAAATGCAGCAAAGCTGGCCCGGTCTTTCAATCGAATTGCTTGAGAAGGAACCCGGTCCTGCCCGTCATCAGACAGGACGAAATAGTGGTGTTATCCATGCCGGCATCTATTATGCGCCCGGTAGCCTCAAGGCAGAGTTTTGTCGACTTGGGCTAACTGCCACCATAAAGTTTTGCAAGGAACACCAAGTTCCATTTAAACAACCGGGCAAGCTTCTGGTCGCCACCAACGACACAGAAATACGACGACTTAAAGCACTTGAAAGCCGCGCTCGCGAGAACAAGCTCGACGTCCGCGCTGTCTCTGCCGCTGAATTACGTGAGCGCGAACCAAATATTACGGGACTTGGAGCGTTGCTCAGTCCTGCGACCGGTATCGTCGATTACGTTGCGATGGTGGAAAAAATGGCTGAACAATTTATCGATTTGGGCGGGCAAATTACCTACGGCGCCAAAGTCGTGAGCCTGCTTGAGGAAGCGCAAACCGTCAAGATTACGCTTGCTGACGGCGGAACTCAAAGTACCGCGCACTTGATTGTCTGTGCAGGTTTAATGGCAGATCGGTTGGCCGCTATGTGCGGCGTTGCTGACGATTTTGCTATTGTGCCGTTTAAGGGCGAATACTTCCGCCTCGCTCCGCGCCGCAATCAGGTTGTTCAGCATCTTATTTATCCTGTCCCTGATCCCGAACTGCCCTTTTTGGGTATCCATCTAACGCCGATGATTGATGGCTTTGTGACGGTCGGGCCCAATGCCGTGCTTTCGCTTGCGCGCGAGGGGTATACTAAACTGGGCATGAACCTGCGTGACATCGGTGATATGGCTCGGTTTCCCGGTTTTTGGCGGACAATAGGAGATAACCTCTCCTCCGGTTTGAGCGAGATGGCAAATTCTGCATTCCGGCGGAGATTTTTACGCGCGTGTCAGCGGTATTGCCCGTCCTTGGAGTTGGAGGATTTGCAGCCGCATCCACCCGGTATTCGTGCACAAGCTGTAATGCGCGATGGTACATTGGTTCATGATTTTCTGGTACGTAACACTGCTCGTACAATCCATATTTGTAACGCCCCGTCACCTGCGGCAACATCGGCTATCCCGATTGCACAGCACATTCGCGGTATAGCGGCAAAAACCTTTGACCTGAAAGAACGAGAGCATTCGGATTGATCTGCGCAAGTATTCTAATCGCCCCAACGACATCGTAAAACAGCTTGATCTCGGCTGCCAAATTTACTTCAGCGTCTCGAACCAGTGCTGGGTGTAAAGCGACTTGGTGCCCCTTCTGGGTAATCGCCAGCAATCGGCTGCCAGGCAGTGGACACCACTCATCGCTAGTCGGCAAAAGCCCCTTGTCGTTCGAACGAAAGGCCGCATAAATAAGTTGAGAGATCGGAACGTGAGCGTGACAAGACCAGTATACACCTCAGGCCAGTACGGTTTAATGTCCTGTTTAACACGTTACGACAACGCAAAGCCGACGCCACATTTCATCCAACACAGTTTTGGCGGATCAGTATTCGTGCCATAACGACCCGCCTACGACTTCCCTTCAGTCGTTCAAGCTGTAAAAAACAAGCATGTCAAAAAAGACCCTGAACAAAACCAACCTCGAAACGCTGGGTGCCGAACAACTGGCCGCACTCCTGATGGAAGTCAGCATGGGCAGTGCAGATATCAAGCGCCGGCTGCGGTTAGAGTTAAGCCACAACCTTGGCCCCGTTGAGCTGGCTCTAGATGTGCGAAAACGGCTGACGACGCTGCGTCGGTCCACCAGTTTTGTCGGTTGGCGCAAGCGCAAGGCGCTGATCAAAGATCTGACCATTCAGCTGTCGATGATTGTCGACAAAATCGCACCGGAAGATCCAGTCATCGCCTTTGATTTGCTCTGGCAGTTCATTGAAGTCGCACCGTCGGTTTACGGCCGCGTGGACGACAGCAAGGGCGATATCGGTGATGTATTTCGCGCTGCAATTGATCGGTTCGACGACATCACGCCACTTGTGCTGCTTGATTCCAACGCACTGGCGGACCGTGTTTGGGCCGTCATTCAGGACAACGGCTACGGCGAATGGGATGGGGTCATCTCCTTGATGGCGAACACTCTTGGGGCATCGGGTCTGGCACGATTAACGGCACATGTTGAAGCCTACGGCGCAGCGCCGATTGAGACCGACGGCGAAGACCACGAAGCGATCCAGTTTTTGCGTCGACTGCGAGGTGTTGAAAATAATGCTGCCAAACACAAAGCGCGTTTCGTCATGAGATACCTGCAGGAAATAGCGGCGGCCACAGGCGACACAAGTGCCTATATCGCTCAGTATTCCGACGCTGATTTGACGCGCAAAGATATCGCGGCCGAAGTCGCAATGCTTTTGATTTCCGACGCAAAGTCCGAAGGCGCATTGAACCTGTTATTGAATGCGCAAGACGACGAACGCGATATTGGACAGGGCGCATGGGACACGACCTATATCGCCAGCCTGATCGCGCTGGGGCGGATTGAAGACGCGCAATCGCACCGCTGGGCCTGCTTTATGGCAACCCTAAACCCCACCCATCTGCGCGACTATCTAAAGCATCTACCGGACTTCGAGGACGTCGAAGCAGAGGACGCTGCAAGGAAGCATGTCTTGGACTTTCCTGACTTTTCAACCGCCTTAAAATTCTGCATCAACTGGCCAGACCCGCAGGCAGCAGCCGTGCTTGTTAAAACGCGTCACACTGAGATAAATGGTGGCCTCTACCCACTCTTAACACCCGCAGCAGAAGCGCTCAGATCACGGTATCCGCTTGCGGCGGTGCTCCTATGGCGATCAATGATCGACGATGCCCTCCTGCAAGGACGGACTTCTCGTTACGGCCACGCCGCTGATCACCTTACGGATTGCGCCGCGCTGGATGCAGAAATTGTGGATTACGAAATATTTCCAGCCCACGCGACCTACCTTCGGACCCTTCAAACTCATCATGAGCGTAAGTCATCATTCTGGACCAAACTGAGTTAATGCTGAGGAGTGGATCGGTGCGTGACCGCTTACGCGAAACCACGTCTATTTAGTTGCGCGTCCTAAAAGGTCACATGTTGCACCTTGTGCTTAGAGGTGGTCGCGGAAATTCGGACCGGCTGTTAAGATGGTTCGCATGCTGAAAGTGACGCTCCAAAATGACAAAACGAAAGAACCATTCGTTCCGCTGCCCGGCAGGGTCATGCAAAGCAAGATCCCGAGAGGGGGGGGCAAAACACGTGTCGCGCTTGAAGCGATCCGTGAGGAGATGACCCTGGCAGAGCTGTCCAAGAAATACGGTGTGCATCTATTGCCGGCAGGTGTTTGCATGCAAACACTGAGAGGCTACTCAGATAGGCACATGGAAGCGGCCTGCGATAGAGAACATGGCGACGGCCTTCACGCGCCGCGGTGGTACGCCTGAACTAGTGAGCGCCGCTGACGTTGACAATCTTCACGCCAAGATTGGTCAACTGGTGGTGGAGCGGGGTTTTTTGCCCCCCCCTTCTCGTGCATGAAAGAGGGCAGTGGATGCCTCGCACCAGTTGCTCGGAACGCGAGGCAAAAAATGGTGAGCAAGGATCATAAGCTGAGCGTTCGTCGGCAGTGCCCCTTAATGACGTTAACGAGTTCCAATCTGTACTATGAGCCAAAGGGCGAAAGTGCTGAGAACCTGCGGTTCATGAACATCATGCACTGCCCTCTCGGGGGCATGCGTAGCATGATCCCGAGAGGGGATAAGCAGTTTTTGGAGACGCCTTGGTACGGATCGCGCCAAATGGCTCGGCACATGAAGCGCGACAACCACAAATGCGGCCGCCATCGCGCGCACCCTCTGATGCGGCTCATGAGGTTGGTTCCGATTTATCAGGAGCCAAACACGAGCAAGAAGCATCCACAGCACAAGATCTGGCCGTATCTGCTTAGGAATGTGGTGATTGATCGACCCGATCAGGTTTGGTGCGCAGACATCACTTACATCCCCCTCTCGGCAGATTGCTTTGCAATCGCCTGTCGGCAATGGATGCGGCGTGGCTTCCTGTATTTGGTCGCGATCCGCTGCCCGGAATTGGTTTGCTTGCAAACAATGAGCGGGGTGGACTGGTACAGCCGCAAAGAGCAGAGCTGGCGGCTATCAAACAGCATGGACGCTGCGTTTTGTGTTGAAGCACTGGAAGAGGCCTTGGCCAAACACGGTAAGCCGGAGGTCTTCAATACGGACCAAGGCAGCCAGTTCACCAGTGGCAATTGGATCGACGTGCTGACTGATGCGAAAATCAACATCAGCATGGACGGCAAAGGGCGCTGGATTGACGACCGCATGATCGAACGACTGTGGCGATCCCTCAAGTAGGAATGCGTCTATGTGCACGCCTTTGAGACAGGCTCAGAGGCGAAGGCTGGTATCGAAAAGTGGCTGGCCTACTACAACGTCGAGCGTCCACATTCGACCCACGGAATCTTAACCCCAGACGAGGCCTATGCCAGCAAAACAGAACCAATGAGATTAGCAGGCTGAACAGAAACCGTGGTCCACTTTAAAAAGGCTGTAAACTAGTCGAAAAAGCTGGACCACCTCTATAACCCGTGTTGCGCTTGAAGTGATCCGTGAGGAGATGACGCTGGCAGAGCTGCCCAAGAAATACGGTGTGCATCCGACTCAGATAGGCACTGTCTGACCTCAGCACTTATGGGTCCAAGTGGCGGTATTTGATAAGAGAGTGTTCTTGCCTCATCAGTAACCACTGAGGAGTACAAGATGAGACAGACAACTGGAACACGCAAAAGCCCTACCGAGAAGATCGTCAAAGACATCAAGTGCGCAACACGCAAGCATTATTGATCTGAAGAATGGATCAGTATCGTGTTGGACGGCCTGCGTGGCGAAGACCGCATTGCCGATCTGCGCCGTAGAGAAGGCATTTCTCAGGGCATCTAAGTCCAGAATTTTCTGGCCTCGTTTCGCCGCATTCACCTTCAACAATGTCGCTGCACGAGATTGACGAGTGGCCGTTTGTTAGCGCATTCATGCCGTTGAAAACAAACTGATTGAGGACGGCATTACCATGGCGCCAACGCATGCACGCAAAGACAACCGCCTGATTGACGGCCTCGCCGTTAAGAAACGGATCATCGCTGAGGTTCGCGCCTATACGGACACCCACAATGAAATGCCGCGGCTGATGTCCATCCTGATTGGCGATGTGCCTGAGGCGGCCGTCTACGTGCGCAATCAAGCACGCGGGGCAGAGCAGGCGGGCCTACCTTTTGAGCAGGTGAACTGGGCGGGTGATATATCGCAAGAGGCCTGCAAAGCGCGCATCATGGAGATGAACGACGACCCGAGCGTCTTGGGCATTATTTTGCAGCGCCCCGTCCCCGCGCACATTAACGTTCGATCCCTGCAATCGGCGATCCACCCGTTGAAGGATGTTGAGGGCATGAACCCGGCATCTATCGGCAATATCGTCTATTCCGACGTGGCGTTGGCCCCTTGTACGGCAGCGGCAAGTGTCGCGTTGATCAAGGAAACCGGCTTGCCGATGGAGGGTCTTGAGGTCGTGATGATTGGCCATTCCGAAATCGTTGGAAAACCTGCTGCGATGATGCTGATGGCCGAGGGCTGCACTGTGACAGTTTGCCATCACATGACACGATCTGTGCCGATGCATTCACGACGTGCCGATGTCGTCGTCGTTGCCGTCGGCAAAGCGCATTTGGTCGGGCCAGACATGATCAAACCGGGAGCTGTCGTTATCGATATCGGCATCAACCAAATTGAAACGGACGACGGCCCGAAAATCGTGGGCGACGTAGACACGGATGCAGTGATCGAGGTCGCGGGCTGGATCACGCCTGTTCCCGGCGGAGTTGGTCCAGTCACGGTCGCCATTTTGATGCGCAATTCAATGGTCGCCCATCAACGTCAGATCGCGGCAGGGTGGCTAAAGGGCTGACCTACACCGCAAGGACGCCGACACCGCAAAATGCGACGGTGCCGCCGATCCATTGCACCAACGTCATGCGTTCCCTCAAAAACATCCAAGCCAGCAAAATCGTCAAAAGGCCAAACATTGATGCTGTAACGGCGGCGTATTGCGGGTCGGGCAGGGTGCCTGCCGACAACACACAATAAAGCGCGATGCCGTCGGCGACACCCATTGTGATCAGCATCGGCAGTGCGCGTTTTCCCGGCCAAAACGGTTGTTTGAACGCCAACAAGATTACGACGGTTAAACCTACTGCCAAGACACGGGTTACCAAGGTTGTGGGTATTTCATGGCTGATGTCAGCCGCATATTGGCCAAGCGCAAAGGTGCCCGCGAACCCGAACGCTGATATCGCCGCAAACAAAATTGTCGGGCCAATGGGCGGATTGTCGTCGGACGACGTGTCAGACATTGCGGCCACGACCGCGACACCGACAACGATCGCGACAACGGCGCCCCACTGCGCATCAGCAATCGGGGTGCCTTGCACAGCGGCCAGCCCCACAGACAAGATCGGGTAACCTGCAATCAGAGGGGCGACAAGACGCACCGGGCCGCGTTGAAACGCGTAATATAATCCGAAGGTGGCGATAACGAAAAATACCCCAGCCGCGAGTGACGGCCAGATCGCTTGCATGGGCAAGGCATGGATTTCGCCGCTGACTGCCGTCAGGACGGTGTGAAAAATCAGTCCAGTCAAAAGAACAATGAAAATGCAGGCGCTGAGAGGGGTCTTCTGGCTTAGGAAGCGGACGCAAATGTCATGGAACCCCCAACACAGTGCTGCGATCAGCCCAAGGGCAAGGGTGCTCATTGTACGCGCCGCCATGAGGGAATCGTGAAGGCTGTGCAAACGCGCGAAAGGCTGGCTGTACCCAAAACGGACCTATGATTGGCGCGGAAAACAGCCGTGAGTCCGATTGCAGACACCAAAAGCGGGATCCAGATGATATAATTGATCTGATACTTGGTCATTTGGTAAATAAGGTCCGAATTTGTTTGCCGTGTGGGTCGTCATATGTATTCTTGATGATAAATAAATATTCCGCTCATGCAACACGAGTTGGAAAGGGATTACATGTTAGACAACTACCTTAAGGTGCAAGCTGGACCTCCGAAACCCAGCTCCATTCTCAAACCGAATATTTTTTCGATGCCGCCGGGGACGGAGAGGTATGTGATTGACGGTCAATCCGCTGTCCTGATCGCCATCGAGACAGGTGATCAAATTACGATCATCAACGATGAGGGCGGCCAGCGCTGTGAGATTCTGGTATGCGACCCGAACGGCAAAATCGAAGCGGGGATCATTGGGGCGGCCACCCACGGCGATGCTGGCGGGCTAAAAACGTTGTTGGACAGCGATAACCAGTCCTTGCGCGGTCTGCGCATGGGGCTTGATGCCCGTGGAATTGATGTCGCCCAAGCCCAAGCCGTGCATCTGTTCGAGGCCACAACCCCCGCCAAAACAGAGGCCAAATTCACGGCAGCCCGCGACGGTGCGGTCATAATCGCGACCCCCGCAAATATTATGGATTTTGAGGCGCAGGATACCGCCACCCCAATCACAGTCATCATCAAACGGGCCGTCATCAAAAGCCATATGCGGTTTGAATTGCCTGAACCGCTAGCTGATCCGCTGCAAAGCATTCGTGTGCACACGCAAACCGCTGAGTCGTTTTTCGTTAAGGCGGGCGATTATATTCAGATCATCGACGTAGACGGGCGGCAGTGCAGCGATTTTGAATGCTTCTCTGCGCGCAAGCTCGACAGCGGCATTGAACACGCGCTGGACGTGACAACGACCCGTACGCTGATGGGCCACGCCTATCCGATGCCGGGTTTGCACGCGAAATACTACGATCAGGAAATGGTGCCACTGGTTGAGGTCGTTCAGGACACCTGCGGTCGCCATGACGCCTTTGCCATGGCCTGCACCGAAAAATATTACAATGATATGGGCTATCCCGGTCATGCGAATTGTTCGACCAATTTCAATCACGCATTGAAAGACTACGGTGTCGCGCCGCGTCGCGGTTGGATGGCGATCAATTTCTTTTTCAACACCTGCATTGATGATCACGGTGTGATGCATGCGGACGAGCCATGGTCGCGGCCAGGCGATTATGTGTTGTTGCGCGCCCTGACTGACATCGTTTGTGTGTCCAGCGCATGCCCTGATGACACGACGTCTGCCAATGGTTGGAACCCGACCGATATTCACGTCCGCACCTATAGCGGTCAGGAAACCTTTCAGCGCGCGATTGCGATCCGCACGACCCCAAATTCAGAGGCCAAGATGACAAAACAAACCGGTTTCCACGACAGTTTTGCCAAGCACACGCGCAATTTTGTTGAATACAACGGCTACTGGCTGGCCAGCTGCTATGCCGCCACGGGACCGATTGAAGAATATCATGCCTGCCGCGAAAAATGCGTCATCATGGATCTATCGCCGCTGCGCAAGTTTGAGATCACAGGCCCGGACGCTGAGGCATTGTGCCAATACGCATTCACCCGCAACATGAAAACGCTGGCCATCGGCGGCGTCGTTTACACAGCGATGTGCTATGAACACGGTGGAATGATCGATGATGGCACCGTTTTTCGGCTTGGCAAAGACAACTTCCGTTGGATCGGCGGGTCCGATTATGGCGGAGAGTGGCTGCGCGAATTGGCCGAGAAACTCGGCCTTAAGGTGTTGGTACGTGCGTCGACTGATCAGATGCACAATGTCGCCGTGCAAGGCCCCGAAAGCCGTGATTTATTGCGCAAGATCGTCTGGACGGCACCGCACAACCCAGAATTTGACCAGTTGGGTTGGTTCCGGTTTACGCCTGCGCGGCTGAACACTGAATCAGGCACGGCGTTCGTGCTAAGCCGCACAGGTTATACTGGTGAACTTGGATATGAGGTCATGTGCCACCCCAAAGACTGCGCCGAGATATTCGATGCAATCTGGGAGGCAGGCCAGGACCACGGGATCAAACCTATGGGGCTGGAAGCGCTTGATATGGTACGCATTGAGGCAGGACTGATCTTTGCAGGTTATGATTTCAGCGACCAGACCGATCCGTTTGAAGCGGGGATTGGTTTCACTGTGCCGCTCAAGTCTAAGACTGATGATTTTGTCGGGCGTGACGCGCTGATCCGGCGCAAGGAACATCCGATGAAAAAGCTGGTGGGTCTTGAGATCGACAGCAACGTCGATGTTGGACACGGTGATTGCATCCATATCGGACGGGCTCAGATCGGGGAAGTAACCTCGGCCATGCGCTCACCGCTTCTCAAGAAACATGTGGCCTTGGCGCGCATTGATGTGGCCCATTCTGCGGTCGGAACCGAAGTCGAAATAGGCAAGCTGGATGGCCATCAAATGCGCCTGCCTGCAAAAGTTTCCGAAACGCTGGCGGCGTTTGACTCCAACAAAGAACGCCCGCGGTCATGATCCGGTTCGCGCTGGCATTTACGGTTCTGGCGGGCGCTGCTGAAGCACAATCGATCAAACTGCAGGCCGACGAAATTGATATTTTGTTGTCAGGCAACACGGTCGTCGGCGACTGGGATGGCGTCCCTTACCGTCAGTTTTTCGGAGCAGATGGCGTGACCGTTTTCGCCCAAAGGGACGCGGAAGTCTCGCGCGGCGAATGGCGGGTGGATGTGGAACTGGACGAATACCAAAGCATCTGGCCCAGCGACGCGGATTGGGCGGGGCGGTATGTGATGGAGTTCTCGGGCGATTGGTATTGGGTAAGTAAATCCACGCCGCCCACCCCGTTTGAGGTTCTTGAGGGGGAACAGTTATTGGCCGAGTGAAAATGCGGTTTGCGCAGCTCATATTGATCATACCGATGGTCCTAGGCAGTAACCTATCAGCACAAACGGACGCTTTCTGCGACCAGTTACAAAGTCTTATGGTTCAAGCTGGTGATGGCGTCACGACCAGCTTTCATCTCTCGTCACGCACCCTCGCGCAGGTTGACTGCGCGCCGTCCCGCGGGCTGGGTGGCACGGTCTCACTTCACTGTGCGTGGCCGTTTAAATACCGATCAATGCAATCTTTGGATGCCTTTGAGTCCCTGTTGGGGCAGGTCGCGGCATGTGCAAATCCAATCGCCGCGGACACATCATCGGTCAACCATCCGAACAGCTACGATCTGCGCCAGTTCAGTTCTGGGGTGGGCGTGATCAGTGTTCCCCTCAAGGACAAAGGCGCGCTCAACCAGACTTACGTATTTTTGCGGGTTGAGCGGCCTTTCATGCCTTAGTTCTGTAAATACACGTCCAGACTGTCATCAAGCGCGCGTGCCCACGGTGTGTGGTGTTTGGGCGCCATTGTGCCAGTCAGAACAGACTTATGGCCGTGGTCGCGGAAGGTCATAATGCCAGCCTTTTTGTTGGCTTTCCAAGCTTTGAACGCCTGACATGCGCCTTCCAGATCGAAGGTGGGATAGTCGGTTTCAGCAACCAGTTCTTTAATGTAATCGCCCTGATACCAGATCGCGTCATAGTCATCCGCGCCCGCCTCTTCGCGCGCGATACGATCGTCAATGTCGGCCTGCATCGCGGCTTTGTCGGGCAGCGTAATACGCCCCATGATGACGTCGCGCGCCCACCAAGCCTGCGCGTCGAACATGTTGAATGTGAACCACTGGTCCTGCATTCCGATGTAGAACAGATCGGGGTCGTTTACGTATGCAACGCCTTTATACAGGTCTGTTGTTGCCAAACGGTTGGCGGTCTTCAGGCGGAGATCATCGGGTAAGAACGGAAAGTGGTGTTTGTAACCCGTACACAGGATGACCGCGTCAACGTCGCGCGATGTGCCGTCTTTGAAATGCGCGGTGTTACCGTCCACATGGGTCAGTAGTGGCACCTCGGCCCAGTTGTCGGGCCAATCAAATCCCATGGCCGCCGTGCGGTGGCTGACAGTGATGGATTTCGCGCCGTATTTCCAACATTGGGACCCGATATCTTCGGCGGAATAGGACGTACCGATGATCAAAACGTCTTTGTCTTTGAATTCCATCGCGTCGCGGAAATCATGGGCATGCAAAACGCGGCCTTTGAAGATTTCAAAACCGTCGAACTGCGGCACATTGGGCGTACTGAAGTGGCCATTGCAGACAATGACGTGATCGAAAACTTCGGTATAGGTGTGATCTTCGGGCAGGTTGGTGACGGTGACGTTGAACTTTCCATCTTCTTTTTCCACCCAACGCACAGCGGTCTCAAACTGAATCCAATCGCGCACACCGGCTTTGTTCACGCGCCCTTCGATGTAATCAAACAGCACAGCGCGCGGCGGGTAGGATGCGATCTGTTTGCCAAAATGTTCTTCAAACGAATAATCGGCAAACTCCAAACCTTCTTTGGGGCCATTCGACCACAGGTAGCGATACATCGATCCGTGCACAGGTTCGCCGTACTGATCAAGGCCTGTCCGCCATGTGTAATTCCATAGACCACCCCAATTGGATTGCTTTTCAAAGCAGACGATTTCAGGGATGTCAGCGCCGTTTGCTGCGGCTGATTGAAAGGCACGCAATTGCGCAAGACCTGAGGGACCAGCCCCAATAACGGCGATACGTTTGGTCATTATTTTGCGTTCCTTTGCAGATTTTGGTTTGGTCAAGTCCACAACATACCGCCCCTTAAAGTCAACTATTATTCTTGACAGTGAAGATGGTTTCTTCTTTCGCTGGCGTGGTCGTATGGCTTTGGTTTAAGGTTCGTAAATCAATCAAGGACAGCGGTATGACACTGGCAAAACCACATTTCAGTTTTTGGATCTTCGCCGCGGTAGGTTTGCTCTGGAATTTGATGGGTTGTCTGAACTACATCATGCAGGCCAACGCTGACGTGGTTGCCCAGATGCCAGAGCTGTATCAGGAGATCATCGCCGCGCGTCCGGCTTGGGCAACGGCGGCATTTGCAATCGCGGTATTTGGTGGGGCGGTCGGATGTATCTTGCTGTTGCTGCGTCGCCGCGTGGCGTCGGCTGCGTTTGTCGTGTCCCTGATCGCCATAGCCGGTCACAGCGTTTTTACGCTGCGTGTTGCAGGGGTCACGCCAAGTCTGGTTTTGGTCGTGTTGGTCGGTGTGGCTTTGCTTTGGTACAGCAGCATAGCGCGGCGTTCCGGTTGGCTTGGGTAAATCCACCAAAAAAGCCGCGCCCATCGTGACACAGGCGCGGCTTTGGTTGTATGGTCGCGATCAGATGTCCAGCGTGTGCGCCTTTTCCCAGTCAGAGAAATGACTGCAGAAATCGTTCCATTCCTGATGTTTCATCTTCAGGTACGCGGCTGAGAATTCTTCGCCCATCGCGGCCTTAAGCCCATCATCGCGGTCGTATTCGCGCAAAGCATCCAGCATGTTGAGCGGCAGTTTTGGCGCGCCCGTAACGGTGTGGCCCTCGGCGTACATATCGATATCGTGGCGTTTGCCGGGGTCGGCCTTGGACCGGATACCCGACAGACCCGCCGCGATGATAACGGCCTGCAATAAGTAGGGGTTCACCGCACCGTCCGGCAAGCGCAATTCAAACCGTCCCGGGCCGGGGACGCGGACCATATGGGTGCGGTTGTTGCCGGTCCACGTGACCGTATTGGGCGCCCACGTGGCCCCCGACATCGTGCGCGGGGCGTTAATGCGTTTGTAGCTGTTCACCGTCGGATTGGTGATCGCCGCCAAAGCAGACGCATGTTTCATGATGCCGCCAAGGAAGTGCTTGCCTTGCTCGGACAGCCCGACTTCGCCAGTTTGGCCGTCGCCTTTTCCAGCAAAAACGTTGGTTTTAGATGCAGCCCCCGGCGCGTCCCAGACCGAGATATGCGCGTGGCAGCCATTGCCCGTCAGACCCTCAATGGGTTTGGGCATGAACGTCGCGCGGTAGCCGTGCTTTTCGGCGACGCATTTTGTCATGAACTTGAAGAAGGAATGCTTGTCGGCGGTCTTGAGCGCGTCGTCGAAATCCCAATTCATTTCCCACTGACCGTTCGCGTCCTCGTGGTCGTTTTGGTAGGCACCCCAACCAAGTTCCAGCATGTAATCTGAAATCTCGCGGATCACATCGAGGCGACGCATGAACGCTTGTTGATCGTAACACGGTTTGGCAGCCGTATCGAATTCGTCACTGATCTGGTCGCCCGCAGGGGTCAGCAAAAAGAATTCCGCCTCGATGCCTGTCTTGACGTGCATGCCCATGTCAGCGGCCTGTGCAACCAGCTTGCGCAGCACGTTGCGAGGGGCTTGTTCGACATCTTTGCCTTCCATCACGCAATTGCCCGGCACCCATGCGATTTCTTTGTTCCACGGCAAAATAATCACTGCGTCGGGATCAGGTACGGCCAGCATGTCAGGGTGGGCAGGGGTCAGGTCGAGCCATGTGGCAAAGCCTGCAAACCCTGCGCCGTCTTCCTGCATGTCCGCTATTGCGCGGGCCGGAACCAGCTTGGCACGTTGCCCGCCAAACAGGTCGGTGAACGAGATCATGAAGTATTTAACGCCGTTGTCTTCGGCAAATTTCGCGAGGTCTGTGGCCATGGTGTCATTCCCTGTCGTCTCGGCGTCTGTTACGCCTTTTGGTCATAAAAAAGGGCGCATGCCGTTGCTGGCCGCGCCCTGTTGTTCAAAATCCGGTACCGGGTTTTCCAGGATACCAGTCAGTGCCCGCAAGCGGTATTTTTGCCATGGCCGCAGCTTCCATCGTCAGTGCGACCAAATCTTCTGGCTCGAGGTTGTGGAGGTGGTTTTTGCCACAAGCCCGCGCAATCGTCTGCGCCTCAAGTGTCATGACCTTGAGGTAGTTTCTGAGGCGACGTCCGCCCTCAATGGGATCAAACCGTGCCATCAATTCAGGATCTTGCGTGGTGATGCCCGCTGGGTCGCGGCCCTCATGCCAATCATCGTATGCGCCTGCCGTGGTCCCAAGCGCGTTATACTCGGCCTCATATTTGGGATCATTGTCGCCAAGGGCGATCAAGGCCGCCGATCCGATTGATACCGCATCAGCCCCCAGTGCCATGGCTTTCGCCACGTCCGCACCGGAGCGGATACCACCCGACAAGATCAGCTGAACTTTGCGGTGCATACCGAGGTCTTGCAGTGCCTGAACGGCAGGACGAATGATTGCGAGCGTTGGTTGGCCCACGTGTTCGATGAACACATCTTGGGTCGCTGCTGTGCCGCCCTGCATCCCGTCCAAAACAACCGCGTCAGCGCCCGCTTTTATGGCCAACGTGACATCGTAGTAGGGCCGCGCGCCCGCAACTTTGACATAGATTGGCACTTTCCAACCGGTAATCTCGCGCAGTTCAAGAATTTTGATCTCCAGATCGTCTGGGCCGGTCCAGTCAGGGTGACGACAGGCGGACCGCTGATCAATGCCTTTGGGCAAATTGCGCATATGCGCCACACGGTCGCTGATTTTCTGCCCGAGCAACATGCCACCGCCGCCCGGCTTGGCGCCTTGACCAACGACGATTTCAATCGCGTCTGCTTTGCGCAGATCGTCAGGGTTCATCCCGTAACGCGATGGCAGATATTGATAGACCAACTTGTCAGAATGGCCCCGTTCTTCGGGGGTCATGCCGCCGTCGCCGGTTGTTGTCGACGTGCCAGCCATCGACGCACCGCGCCCTAACGCCTCTTTTGCGGGGCCGGACAGCGCGCCAAACGACATCCCCGCGATGGTGATTGGGATGTCCAATTCAATCGGGTTTTTCGCGTGCAATCCACCGATGGTCACCGATGTTTCGCATTTCTCGCGGTAGCCTTCGAGCGGGTAGCGCGAGATCGACGCGCCCATGAACAGCAGGTCGTCAAATGACGGCAATTTGCGTTTCGCGCCACCGCCACGGATATCATAGATGCCCGTCGCTGCTGCGCGACGAATGTCGCTGTTCACATCTTGGGTAAACGTCGCGGATTGGCGTGGCGTTGTCGTGGGGATTCTAGAATCAGTCATTTAGGTCATCCCTCAATACGCGCCAGCGTTATCAACATCGAAGTTATAAAGCGTACGGGCGGACCCGTAGCGCGTGAAATCGGACGGGTCGGCGTCAAAACCGGCCTCATTCAGCAGGCCTTGCAGAATTTCGATATGTTCCGCCCGCATCTCTTTCTTCTCGCAATCCGCGCCAAGGCTTTTGACGCTGCCACGCACAAAGAACCGCGCTTCATAACAGCTATCCCCCAGCGCATCGCCCGCGTCACCGCAGACCACAAGATTGCCGGATTGCCCCATAAAAGCGGACATGTGGCCAATGTTTCCCTGCACGACGATGTTCACGCCTTTCATGGAAATTCCGCAGCGCGACGAGGCGTTGCCTTTGACAACGATCAAGCCGCCGTGGCCCGTCGCACCAAGATACTGACTGGCATCGCCGTCGATCACGATCTTGCCAGACATGATATTTTCGCCAGTTCCGGGGCCGGCGGAACCGTGGATGTTTACGGTCGCATGCTGGTTCATGCCGGCGCAGTAATATCCAGTCGATCCTTTGACGGTGACTTCAATCGGGGCATTCAACCCACAGGCAATCGCATGTGCGCCCTTGGGGTTTATGATTTCCCACGCGGTTTGGTTTGTTTGATCTGCTTGGCTATGAAGCATTTTGTTCATCTCGCGCAGGCCAGTTTCAGACAGGTCGATTGTTTGCATAATCAGGCGGCCTTTTCAGCGGAAGACGGAGCCGCATTATGGCTCCAGAAATAGACGGTCGCGGGTTCCGGTTCCCAGACTCGGGCGTTTTCAATCCCGGGCAGGTCGACGAGGGCGCGGTATTCGGACCCGAAGGCAACATATTGATCGGTTTCGGCCATGACGGCGGGCTTGCAGGCGATGGGGTCACGGACAACACCGAACCCGTCTTTGGTTCCCACAACGAAGGTAAAGAAGCCGTCAAGATCATCAAGCGAGCTTGTAAGGGCTTCACCAAGGGTGGCGCCGTTTTGCATCTGCCACGTGAGGTAGGCTGCCCCGACTTCGGTGTCATTTTCGGTTTCGATATGAATCCCTTCGCGGCGCAGTCTGCGGCGCAGCGAGTTGTGATTTGAGAGCGAGCCGTTGTGCACGAGGCACTGATCGTCACCTGTATTGAACGGATGCGCCCCCATGGTTGTTACCGCTGATTCTGTTGCCATGCGAGTGTGGCCGATGCCGTGCGTCCCGCCCATCTGCTCAATTTCAAAGCGCCTTGCTACATCTTTAGGCAGCCCCACTTCTTTGAAAATCTCAAGGCTGTCACCGCGGCTCATCACGCGGATGCCGCGGTCAAGTTTGTCGATTTCTGCGCGAGTCAGTGCCGTCTTTCCTGCTGGAATATCAAAGATGGCATGGGTGCTTTTGACGGTCATATTGACCGTACCACCAAGTGCTGATGTCAGCGCGGCATCAAGCCCCAGAAACGCTGTATCAGGGTTGTCAGATTGCACTGTCATCTTCGTGCGACCGTTTGTTTCGCCACCATAAATTGCAATGCCGGCACTGTCAGGACCACGGTCCGTCATCGTGATCAGCATGGCTGTCAACATCTCGCCCAGTTTGGGCTCAAGTGATTTGTCTTTGAGGAACAACCCTACAATTCCGCACATCGTTTTCATCCCCGACTCACAACACCCTAAGTGGTGCCAAATGATCTGATATGAAGCTACCACCAAATTCCCAGAGATCAACCATGAGGAAACTTTTTTTAACATGAGGCAAAATAATACTTTGCCAAAACGAAGTTCCATGTTTCTTTTTTTCCAGTGGCCGAGCACGAATGTGCAGGTCCGATGACAACAAATTTTCGACGTGGGGGACAAAAACGTGGAAGAACAATTAGCCGAGCTCGTGGCCAAGGTGGCCGAGTTAGAAGCAGCAGCGGGTGGTGCAGCGGTCACCAACACGATGTTTGCCGAGACTTTTTATTATCTAACGATTCCTTTGATGATCATCATTCATGCGGGCTTTCTGGCCTACGAGATGGGGGCATCACGTCTGAAGAATGTGCTGTCATCGGGTGTGAAGAACATTCTAGCCTTCGCGTTCATGATCCCGACGTTCTACTTCTTTGGCTGGTGGGTCTACTGGGGTTTCCCCACGGGTCTTCCGGGTGCACCGGGTCCGGCAGGCATTTCCGGCATTGAATACGCTAATGCCATTGCTTTGGGCTGGGGCGAAAGCGCGCAATACATGGGGCCGAACATTGCAGACCAAGCGTCGGGCGTGTTCTTTGGTGCCTTCGCGCTGTTTGCTGCGACCACCGCATCCATCATGTCGGGTGCTGTGATTGAACGCATCCAGACAGTCGGCTTCATCATCCTTGCCGTGGTCCTTGGCTCGTTTGCTTGGGTCGTTGCCGCTGCATGGGGTTGGCACGCGGATGGCTGGTTGGTCACGCGGTTCGGCGTGCATGACTTTGGCGCTGCGGGTCTTGTGCATGCGGTCGCCGGTTTCTTTGCGCTAGGTGTCCTGATCAACCTTGGGCCAAGGATCGGCAAGTTTAATGTCGACGGATCGGCTAACCACATTCCGGGCCACAATATGCCGCTGACTGTTACGGGCCTGATGCTGATTATCGTTGGCTTCTTCGGCTTTTTAATGGCCTGCGTCATTGTTCCGGGTGAGGCATGGTCATGGTTCGCAGACAAACCGTCCACGATTTATGGCACACCGATCACGTTGTCGGCCTTGTCGTTCAACATCCTGATGGCAGTCGCTGGTGGTATCATTGGCGCATGGCTGCTGACCCGTGATCCGTTCTGGATGATGTCCGGCGCGTTGGCTGGGATCATCTCGACCGCATCTGGGCTTGATATCTACTTTCCAGCTCACGCGTTCATCATCGCCTTCTCAGCGGGTCTCATCCTGAAGCCCTGTGCGGATTGGTTGGAAAACCGCGGTATCGACGATGCTGTTGGCGCCGTGACGGTTCACGGCACGATTGGTCTTTATGGTGTGGTCATGTTGGGCATCTGGGCGGGGGGCTATCCGGCGCTTCAAGGTGCTGCGGGCGAAGCCCCGACGATCAGCCTTGTGGGTCAGATCGTTGGCGCGATTGTCTTCTTCTTGTGTGGCTTCGTGCCGGGATACATCGTGTCCTACATTCTCAAGATGGTTGGCATGTTGCGTATACCGCATGGCGCTGAAATCGCTGGCATGGACCTCGTGAAAGTACCGGCTGCGGGTTATCCCGAATGGGGCGGTGACGCACCTGTTACACCCGCACATCCTGCCGAATAATGTTAGTAAAAGGAGAAACTGATGTTTCCATATTCTGAAGCAAGCTGGAGCGTTGTGGACGGTGCAATGTTCATTGGCTGGGGCACGATCCTGCCAGGCGTCACAACGTTGATTGCGGCGGCGATCTGTGTGGCAGTCCTTGTGATTGGTCAACGATCCGAGGCGGCTAAGACGAAAACGTTCGACAAGTAAGTCAGCCGCTCGAAACACATCTAACGAAGGGCCGTCGGAAACGTGCGGCCCTTTTTGTGTAAATAATTGCCTGACAGGAAAAAAAGTTGCATTAGAATGTTGCTTTTTGATGTGGGCTAGGGCTGAATACATCCAACGAGATAAGAGTCGAAAATAGGGGAAATACAAATGGCTATTCTTTGGAGACATTCCGTTCTTGGCCCGCGCCATGAAGCAATTGGCGCTGAGCTGGAAGATTGGAACGGGATGGGCACAGCCTGGTTTTATGACCACACCCCAGAGCGCGCCAAAGCCGACTATGAAGCGATTCGCACCAAAGCGGGCCTGATGGATGTGTCCGGTCTGAAAAAACTACATGTGACGGGCAAAGACGCAGCCTACGTGATTGACCGCTGCACCACGCGAAACGTAGAAAAAATCGCACCAGGTCGTGCCGTCTATGCGGCGATGCTGAACGGTGAGGGTAAGTTCATTGATGATTGTGTGATTTATCATCTCGCGGTGAACACCTGGATGGTTGTGATCGGCACCGGCACAGGCATGGAATCGCTTGTGACAGTGGCGGCTGGCAAAGACTGTTCCGTTTTGTTTGACGACGATCTGCACGACATGTCGCTACAGGGCCCAGTTTCTGTCGATCTGCTGGCGAAAGAAATCCCGGCAATCCGCGACCTTGCCTATTTTGGCATCCTGCAAACGCGATTGTTTGGGCGCGACGTGATGATATCGCGCACGGGCTACACCGGCGAACGTGGATATGAGATTTTCTGCCGCCGTAAAGACGCTGTGCATCTGTGGGACAGCATTCTGGACTCTGGCAAAGATATGGGCGTGCGCCCGGTCCAGTTCAGCACCCTCGATATGTTGCGGATTGAAAGCTATTTGTTGTTCTATCCCGGCGACAATTCCGAAACCTTCCCGTTTGACGATGAAACATGCGGTGACACGCTGTGGGAATTGGGTTTGGAATTCACAGTGTCGCCTGACAAGATCGGGTTCATCGGGTCTGAAAACCACTATGCGTCCAAGGGCAAAGAGCGGTTCAAGATTTACGGTGTTCAACTATCTGACAGTATGGCGCAGATGGATATGGGCGCGCGGGTTATGCACGACGGCAAAGACATTGGTGTCATCACCTACGGGCTAAGCTCCGAGCTTAACGATTACAGCGTCGCGATCGCACGGATTGCACCTGAAGCCGCAAAGGCAGGCACGAAACTGACGGTCGTGCAGCTTGATGGCACGGAATTGGCGGCAACGGCAGAAGAGATGCCATTCTATGACAAAGATAAATCGATCCGTACCGCGAAGGGCTGATCTGACACGGGCGCGGGGACAATCCTTGCGCCCAACCGCGTTGCAAAAGGACACCCATGTCGAAGTTTACCTTCCCCGAAAGTATCCGCAGCCGTCCGGTTTATGGCACGCTTGAACTGCGCGCGGGGGCGGCGCATTTGTTGATTGCGGACGCACATGGCGCAGAAGCGATCTTAGATGTGGCGACCCCCGCCATGATGGCAAAAGCGCACATCATCTACATACCCAAGGGGGAGCCTTTCGAGGACAAGCTGCGCGCGCTTAAACCTGCACAGTTCTATTCTGGCCCGACTTACAGCGCTGCCGAACAACGCATTCATAAGGCGTTCGCCGATGCAAAAATGGGTCTACAGCTTTATCTGTCTGGTACCGAAGGCGTGATCGGGCAGGCGCAGCACGCCGCCATGCAGGCGGGCATTCCGCACACCGCGATCCAAACCGAACACCGCGGATCCACTGCGCGGCGGATGCAGTGCGTGCATTGCAAAGGCATCACCGAAGACGTGGAAGTCGACCCGTTTCAATGTGCACACTGTGGGCTGCACCTATTCGTGCGCGACCATTATTCACGCCGTCTGGCCGCCTATCAAGGTGTGTGCATCGACGCCGAAGATCCGGGCAATGTACCCGCACCCAAAGGATTATACGAATGAGCGGGGCCGAGAAAATCGCCGTCACTGTGACGGATATTGTGCCGCTGAATAATCTGGTGACACGGTTTGAATTCAAACGCACCGATGGTGGGCTGCTGCCGACTTTTTCAGGTGGTGCGCATACAGTTGTTGAGATGCGTGATGGCGACATAACTCGCATGAACCCGTATTCCCTGATGTCCGATCCAATGGATCAAACTGCCTACACCATTTCTGTACGCCGCGACGACGAAGGTCGCGGTGGTTCGCTGTTCATGCACAATAACGTCAAGGTTGGCGATCGAATGGTGGTCAGCAATCCCGTCAACTTGTTCAGCCTTGATCTGCGGGCCAAGAAATACCTGTTTCTGGCGGGCGGCATCGGAATAACGCCATTCCTCGCGCAGATAAAACAGCTGGAACGCTTTAACGGAAATTGGGAACTGCATTATGCCTGCCGCAACGCAGCACTCGGGTCATATGTCGATGAATTGACGGATCATTATCCAAACGCAACGCATGTCTATTACGACGACAACGATCAACGGATTGACCTGGTGAACTTACTGGACGGTCAACCGCTTGGCACGCATATTTACGTTTGCGGCCCCAAAGGAATGATCGATTGGGTGCGCAAGACGGCGGCTGGTGAAGGCTGGCCGCGCGAAAGCATTCATTACGAGGAATTTCTTGCGCCGCAATCAGGCAAGCCGTTTGAAGTCAAACTCGCGGTGAGCAACATCGTCATCCAAGTCGGTGAACAAGAAAGCCTGCTCGAAGCGATTGAAAGGGCAGGGGTTGACGCACCGTATTTGTGCCGTGGCGGTGCCTGCGGACAATGCGAAACGCGGGTCATTGATTACACTGGCAATTTCATTCACCGCGATCATTGGCTGGACGACGCAGAACACGCATCCGGTGACAAGATCATGCCGTGCGTGTCACGATTTGAGGGCAAGATCCTCGTTTTGGATCGGTAGCGCGTCTCAACCCAAGAACAGCGCAGCAATATTGAACAAGTTGCGGCGGCAGGAGAAAACAATGACGATTCAATTCCACGACGAAACCTTCCGCGGCGATTACTCGTTTAAAAATTCCGATTGGGCGATCAAGCGGTTCCCGTTCCCGTTCCACGAAGACAGCTATATGTATTCCGTAAACATGGAACAGCATCGTGGCGGCCCGGACGGGTCGATTTATGAAAAACGGTTCGATGTGGATGAACATTACGTTTCTGAAATGCGAGACCGTGCGATGGTGCTGGCCGATGATCCGCTGCGCTGTCAGTCGTTGCCGCACATGACGCTGGCGGGATGGGATCTGTTGGAACTGATCATGGTGTCCAAGTCCGAGGATTATCCTGACCTTTTTGAATTGCACCGCAACGGCGACAAATGGCGCTGGGTAAACAAGCCCATGGGCATTGATGACAGCTTTACCTTTTTGGACGAAGCGACGTTGCCATACGGCCCAATGGAATACATCACCCGCCAGACACAGGGCGATTTCTGCGTTTTGGATCAACGGGATGACAACCTGTGGATGGATGCGGGTATGATCACCACGCAGGCTGATTGGTCTCTCGATTTTGATATCGGGATGAACTTTTTCGAATGGCACGCGCCGGTGCCGCTGGCGCACGAAAAGGGTATTTTTGTGCGCGCGTTGAAGTTCCTGTTAAGCATCCAGCAGGGCGCCCCCGCGCGGCGGTTGAACTGGACGATGACGGTCAATCCGCTGCTCGATACCTCGCCCGAAAACTACCACAAATGGGGCATCCAAAAGACGAGCGTTACGCCCGAAAATATCGGCGCGAAACAGCACTTGCGTGTGGAATTACAGACGTTCTTTCGCCTGCCTCGTTCAAACGCGCTGGTGTTCCCGATCCGCTGCTATCTGTGTTGCTTTGACGATTTAATGTCGGTGCCAAAATGGGGCCGCCGACTGCACCGTGTGATCCGAGACCTGCCAGAAGAATTGGCGACCTACAAAGGCTTCATCGATAACCGACCGATGATGCTGGACTATCTGTCAGCGTTTGATGACGGACAGCCGACATCCATGGGGATCTGGCCGGATCGTGACACAGAACCGCCGCTTAAGACTTAGCGTTCTGCGGGTAGCTAATGATTGATAAGTAGCGCGCGGGGAGGGAGACAAGACCGTCCGGCCCGTGCGGCGCATTGGCGTCAAAGAACAGCGTGTCGCCCGGTTTTAAGGGATAAACGTTGTCGCCGTGGCGGTAATCCACCTCACCCTCAAGCATATAGATCGTCTCAATGCCGCCGTGCTGGAACGTCGGGAACACGTCGGCTTCGTTGGACAATGTGATCAGGTAGGGTTCCACGATCACGCCACTTGCATTTGACCCGATATGGCCAAGCAATTTGTACTGGTGGTTGGCGCGCGTGCCTTCCCGTTCCAGTTCAACGCCTTCGCCCGCTTTTGTGTGGACTGCCATCCGCTTTTCTTCAAATCCCCGAAAAAATGAGGTGAGGGGGACTGCGAGCGCGTGCGCCAGCGTCTGCAACGTCGTCAGTGACGGCGACGTGATGCCGTTTTCAATCTTGGATAACATGCCAATCGACAAGCCTGTCGTCGCAGAAAGGTCTGCAACGGTGATTTCTTGTTTGCGGCGAAACGCGCGAACTTCACGTCCAATCGCAACCTCGAGAACTTTTTCACGGGTCTCGCGGGTTCGGTGTGGATCTTGCTGAAGCGAGGTTACTGACATGATGACTTCCAATTTCAACTGAGACCGAAGACTTACGGGTTTGCAGACGTAGGGCAAGGATCGCACGACTATAAATTGATGGTTTGTGCACTATCCTAGCAGGAATTATTCCTGTTAGTATAAATTTATGACTTTGAATAAAAATATGCAAATTGGCTTTCTGATTTTTCCAGGTTTCCCAATGGCTTGCCTAACGTCGATCATTGAGCCTTTACGCGCCGCAAATGAGATCTCTGGCCAACACGTTTTCAACTGGACCCTCATATCCGAGGATGGCGCGCGGGTTCAGGCCAGCGCCAATGTCTGGTTTGAGCCAGACATGTCGCTCGACGAGTGCTGTAAGCTGGACCTTCTGTTTGTGCTGAGTGGGCCGTCTTCGCAGTTTGCGCAAGGTCAAACCTCTAATGGCAAACTGCGCAGACTTGCGCGTCATGGTGTGACGATGGGGGCGATCAGTGGTGGCATCTTTCCGTTGGCGCGGGCGGGATTGCTGGACGGGCATGTCACGTCGGTTCACTGGTGCTATGAAGCTGCGTTTTTAGGGGAATTCCCGAATATTGAAGCAACGGAGGATGTGATCGTGTTGGGCGGAACGCGCCTTACCGCATCAGGCGCCGCAGCGGCGTTTGATTTGTCGCTTCATATGATTGAGGAAGTACTGAACGGCGATATTGCCACTGAGGTGGCGTGTTGGTTTCAACATCCGCTGGTGCGGGGGCAGGGTGTCACGCAGCGCAAACCGACTTTCGCGGCCGAGATCACGAACGACATGCTGCCGCCCATGGTGGGTAAAGCCGTGAAGATTTTTTCTGCCAACATCGAAGATACGGTCAAAATTATTGATGTGGCGCGCGATGTCGGCGTGTCTGTGCGCCAACTCGAACGGGTATTTGTGCGCACGACGGGCAAGACCCCGCTGGGATATTATCAGTCGTTGCGGATGCACAAAGCGCGCCAAATGTTGCTGTATGGGAAAGACTCGATGATCCAGATCGCGCTTGCTGTGGGCTATTCCAGCACCGGGTCAATGAGCAAGACATACATGGAGGTCTTTGGCATTCTACCCAAAGATGACCGCAAGAAAATTAACATGTTCCGCGTTCGCGAGAACGCGATCGTGCCGTCAGCCTAAGAAACTCAAAAAGGGGCTCATTATTTATGCACGACAGGACGCCAGCGCCTAAATACTACACTCAACAATCTACCATCAAGAAAAAAACTTGCTTGAGAGGAAAATAATGCGACACTGCATGTGGACGTATGCAAGCGAGCAACAAGAATCGCGCATCCTGAATCCAGAGCCCCACTTCGGTTGGGCGCCACCACCTAGGGAGACTAAGAATGAAAATGATGACCACAGCTCTGACGGCAGGTGTACTCGCACTCTCGCCGCTCACCGCTTTCGCTGATGCACATGCTGACAGCACCGACCCAATTGTTATTCCAATTCACAACTGGTCCAGCCAGATCGTGATGTCCAATGTGGTTGGCCAGATTCTGGAACAACAAGGCGCATTCGTTGAATATGTGACGACAGACAGCCAAGCCGTTTATGAATCAGTCCGATTGGGCGATGTCACGTTTGAACTCGAAGTTTGGGAAGGCGCGTTTGGCGCATCCTACCGTGCAGCTTTGGAAAAGGGCGGTATCGTTGAAGTAACAGACCACAACGCGGTTACACGCGAAGACTGGTGGTATCCAATGTGGACCAAAGATGCTTGCCCTGGCCTGCCAGATTGGGAAGCATTGAATGCTTGTGCGGCCGTATTCGCAACTGCTGAAACCGGTGATCAAGGCCGCTATTTGGACGGTCCGGTTGACTGGCTCAAGCACGGTCAGGAACGTGTCGAAGCATTGGACATGAACTTCGTTGTTGTGAACGCAGGGTCCGCAGCAGCACTTTGGGCTGAAATTGGCGCGGCAGAAGCTGATCGTCGTCCAGTCGTGGTGTTCAACTGGACACCAAACTTTGCAGAAGCCGTCTGGCCTGGCGAATTCGTTGAATTCCCACCACACGAAGAAGGCTGTGACACAGACCCCTCCGTAGGTGTGAACCCGGACGCGCTGTATGATTGCGGTAATCCTGCGAACGGTTACCTGAAGATCGCGGCTTGGGATGGGATGGAAGAAAAGTGGCCTTCGGCTTACGCTCTGCTTGAGCAAGTCAGCTTTACCAACCCACAGATCGCTGAGATGGCCAGACTTGTCGACATTGATGAATTGGAGCCTGACGAAGCAGCTGAAGTATGGCTCGAAGCGAACCCTGACGTTTGGGGTTCTTGGGTCAATTAAACCCACGCCATAAACTGCATTGCACAGAATCCCGTCCGACAAACCATTTTGGGTTTCGCCGGGCGGGAACATTTTTCACAAGGATCATCATGTCAGCTGATACGCCCGTCATTTCTTGTCGCAACGCTTGGAAAATATTTGGGCCAGATCCGGCGGCCTTTCATAAGAAAATGACCCCTGACATGAGTTTTGATGACATCCGCGAGGCGGGCTATATCGCCGGCGTCCGCGATGTCTCGCTCGATGTCCAAAAGGGTGAGATGTTGGTTATTATGGGCTTGTCGGGGTCTGGGAAATCCACTTTGGTCCGTTGTTTTTCGCGCCTTCATGATATCACCAGCGGGACGATTACTGTCGAAGGGCAGGACATCATGTCATTGCCCGAAAAAGAACTGATTGATTTACGTCGCTCCAAAATGGGCATGGTGTTCCAATCGTTTGGTCTGCTGCCGCACCGTTCCGTTCTGGATAACGTTGCCTTCCCGTTGGAAATGCGTGGACAAGATAAACACACACGGCGTGAGCGTGCGCTTGAGGTGATCAAACTGGTGGGCCTTGAGGGGCGTGAGGATTATTTTCCGCGCGAATTGTCCGGCGGCCAACAGCAGCGCGTCGGCATTGCACGTTCGCTTGCGATTGAACCCGATATTTGGTTTCTGGATGAACCGTTCAGCGCGCTGGACCCGTTGATCCGCAAAGAAATGCAGGATGAATTTCTGCGCCTGCAACAGCTGCTCAACAAAACTATTGTCTTTATCACGCACGACTTCGACGAGGCCCTGCGCCTTGCCGATCGCATTGCCATCATGAAAGACGGCGCGATTGAGCAATGCGATACACCTGACCAAATCGTGTTGCATCCTGCCACAGAATACGTGCGCAAATTTACTGAAGACATCGACAAAGCCCGCGTCGTGCATGCTGGCGTTCTGGCCATCGCTGACACGCACGGGGAGGGTGATCCGGTTGATGCCAAAGCCACGATCAAAGACCTCGCCAAGCTGTTGGTTCATGATACGCGCGACGTTATCCCTGTTCACAAAAACGGCTTGGTCATCGGTGGCATGAACCGTCAAGACGGACTAACGGTTCTGCTGGAGGCCAATTAATGGCCGATACAACAACGCTCATTCGGACCACGTCACGCAGCTTGGATCGTGGGCAAGTTGCCTTATGCATTCTCGCTTTCGCGGTTCTGGTGACTGCGCTGCAATATCTCGGTCTGTTACCCGAATGGCTGCACCGCCTACCTGAGACCGCGATACCGAACTTCGCAGGCTGGCTCGACACGATCTTTAACTACGTCAAAGACGATCTAGGGTTGTTGGTTTTTACGCGCACGCTGACCGAAGGCCTTGAATGGCTTTTGGATGCGTCCGGCAACATCTTTTACGGCAAACGCCGCTGGCCAAATCTTGGCCCGATTCCTTGGACGGCACTAACGGCGGCTGTCACTGTCCTGTGCTATTATCTTGGTGGATGGCGGCTTGCCCTTTTGGGCTTCATAACTTTCATGTGGACCGCGTTGATGGGTCAATGGGACATTGCAATGCAGACCATTTCTGTTTTGGCTGTCACGGTTCCGTTGGCGTTCATCATTGGTCTATCCCTTGGTATCGCTGCGTGGAAATCTGCGCGGGTCGATGCCGTCATCAAGCCGGTTTTGTCCGTTTTGCAGACATTGCCATTCTTCACGTACCTGCTGCCTGCCGTGATTTTCTTTAAGGTGGGGCCGACGGCGGGGGCTGTTGCAACAACCGTTTATGCCATCCCGCCGATGATTTTGATGACAACGCTGGGCCTGCAAAAAGTATCGCCAGAAGTCGTCGAAGCCGGAAAGATGAGCGGCTGTTCAAAGTTCCAGATGCTGCGCCATGTTTATATTCCGTCTGCGCGCACAGAAATCCTCGTGGGGGTGAACCAAGTTATTATGCTGTCGCTGGCGATGGTCGTGTTGACCGCGTTCGTTGGCATGCCAGGGCTGGGCGCGAAATTGTTGCAGATGTTGGGCAGCTTCAAGTTGGGGCGTTCGTTTGAGGTTGGAGTGACGATTGTGCTGCTGGCCGTGACGCTGGACAGGATGTCAAAGGCTTGGGTCGTCAAACAACCCGAACATTTTGAACGCGGCACTGCGTTCTGGGTCCGTCATAAGATGGCGTTGATAGGGCTTGGTTTGGTGGTTTTATTGACGATGATCGCACGTGAAATTCCGATTTTTGCCGAAATTGGTCGCGGTCAGGATTTCAGCATTGGCAAATTTTTGGATGTTCAGATCAAGGCGTTTCTTGATATTGGCTGGGTTAAGGCGACCACTGGCTTCTTGCGGGCCTTCTTGAATGTTCAGGTGTTGATCCCGTTTCGCAATTTCATGTTGTCGATCCCGACACCTGCGATGATCCTGTTAATCGCGGCCTTTGCGCTGGCGCTGGCGGGACGACGGCAGGCGGGTTACGCGCTCATTTTCTTTTCACTTGTTGCGTTGTCTGGCTGGTGGGACAGGGCGATCATCACGCTCTATTCTGTGACGTCGGCTGTGATATTGGCCGCGATTATTGGCCTGCCTGTTGCGATTATGGCGTCGCGGTCTGATCGGGGGTCACGCTGGATGTTGCTGGTTTGCGATACGTTCCAAACCTTCCCAAGCTTTGTTTACCTGCTCCCCGCGATCATGTTGTTCGGCATCACCGATATCGCCGTCATCTTCTCGATTGTGATCTTTGCGACAGTTCCGCTGATCCGGTATACCATCGAAGGCTTGCGCACCGTGCCCCCGGAAATGACGGAAGCCGCTGACATGGCGGGTGCGACACGGTTCCAAAAACTGGTGAATGTACAACTGCCGTTGGCCCTGCCGACCATGGCCATCGGGTTCAACCAAGCGATCATGTTCGCGTTCTTTATGGTGATCATCGCGGCCTTTATCGGCACGCAGGATTTGGGACAAGAATTGCAACGGACACTTGCGGGTACTGATTTGGGCAAGAATTTCGTGCTGGGAATCTGTGTGTCGTTGATGGCGCTCACGTTTGATCTGACGATCATGAAGTGGGCTGCGGACAAGAAGCGTGCCTTAGGGCTACCATAGTGTCACCGTGCGGTTGTGTTGGTTCACTGGAAAGGTAGCCTTCGGTTTGGCTTGGATTAATATTGGCCGGTAGAGCAGGCGTGCAATTCTAAGAGGTAATCCACGGTGGATCATGCGTTGCTCAGCTTACTTTTCAATCCGACTCTAGATTTGTGTGATGCGCGGACCTTGCAGCATGTCGTCATACGCACCGCCTGCGATACGCTTTGTTCATGAGGTCATCAAACACTCAAGGACGAACGGTGCTGTTCGCCGCCTCAATGGTGTCGATGGTGCTTGGCTCAATCCATGCATTTTCTGTTTTTTTAGTGCCCCTCGAGGCCGAATTCGGGACGTCCCGCGCAACTGTTAGCCTCATTTATTCGTTTGGCTTGGTCTTCCTGACAATCGCCGTGCTGTTTGGCCCTGCGGTCTATTCCCGCCTGCGACCCGCAACATTTTATATATGGGTTTCGGTTCTGGGCTCCATTGGGGCTGGCCTTGCTGGCATCGCTGGCGGATTAGAACTGGTTTGGATTGGGTACAGCCTGTTTTTTGGCGTCGCGAACGGGCTGGGATACGGTTTTGGGCTTCAATTTGCTGCACGTGCCAACCCTGATCGTTCGGGCCTTGCGATGGGCGTCGTCACGGCGGCTTACGCCCTTGGCGCGGTTCTGGCTCCATATGGTTTTGAAGTGGCACTGGCGTTCGGGGGCTTTTCGTTGGCTATGCTCGCCCTTTGTTCAATCGTCTTTTTGGTTGGCATCGGTGCCGCAGTTTTGGTCGCTCGAAGTGGCGCACGATATGTGGACACACAAACCGACACGGGCGTGTCCAACCTGCCGTGGCTGCGTATCGCCGCGATATGGCTCGCTTACGGCAGCGGCGTCGCCGCGGGGCTTATGGCAATTGGACATGCCGCAGGAATTGCGGCAACTGCGGGCTTTTCCGGCTGGAAAGCCGCTGCCACAATCGCGGGTTGCAACCTTGTTGGTAGCCTGCTTTCTGGCTGGCTATCCGACAGGATATCGCATCGCCGGATACTCATGATCCTGCCGCTTCTCAGCGCAATTGCGCTGTTGACGCTGTCAGTTCTACCACGAGAGACAATCGCGCTTTTGGGGGTCGTGGGTTTCGCTTACGGCGGGATGATTGCAACCTATCCAGCCGCCATTGCCAGACTTTTTCCGGGCGAGGATGGGCCATATGCCTACGGGCGTATATTCACGGCTTGGGGCGTTGCAGGATTGCTGGCTCCATGGCTCGCTGGCCAGATTTACGACTGGGGCGGAAGCTATACTCCCGCGCTTTGGGTGGCTGCCGGACTTGGTGTTTTGTCTGCATTCGTCGCGCAAAAAGCTATCCTGTCAGCCTGAAGTTGTGCGGCGAAACTGTACCGTGTGCTATGAACTTCGTCCCGTTTTCCGGACAGCTTGCTTATTGACCCTATGCTGCCATTTTCCAAGTCATATCTTCGAAAGCCTGTTTTGGCGTTTTGTAGCCGACGCCTGAATGACGGCGCTAGCGGTTGTAGAAGACCTCAATGTATTCGAAGATGGCGGCCTTGGCCTCAGCGTGTGTTCTAAAGCGCCGCTGGTGAACCATCTCCTTTTTCAATGAAGCAAAGAAGCTTTCCATCGGCGCATTGTCGAGGCATTGGCCCTTGCGGCTCATGGATTGAGTGAGTTTCGCCTTTTTGATCAGCTTGCGATAGTCCCCGCCAGCATATTGGCCGCCCCTATCGGAGTGGTGTATCAATCCCGGAACCGGGCCTCTGCGTCCCAGAGCCATCTCGAGGGCGGCGCAGCAAAGCTCCGCACGCATGTGATCCTCCATCGCCCAACCGACGATCTCACGCGTAGCCATGTCCTTCACGCCAGCCAGATAAAGCCAGCCTTCGTCCGTGTCGATATAGGTGATATCCGCCAGCCAAACGGCATTAGGCGTCTGGCTGTGGAATTTCTGTTCCAACAAGTTTGGGGATGGCTTCAGCTTATGATTGCTGTCCGTTGTGATTGGCTTTCTACGCTTGCGAAGAAGCGGGGACACCTTGTGTTCCTTCATTATTCTCGCAACACGGCGCTCGGAGACGACCTCACTATCCGCCAGTAAGTCTTGGTGAATACGCTTTGATCCATAACATTTCTTACTGGCCTTGAAGAAGGTTTTTATCTTGGGAAGCAACGCCTGATCCCGAGCGTCGCGATTAGCTTGACGCTGATCACGTGCAGGCTGACTGGCTGGGAACTCGTAGAACCAGCCCCGGGATATCTCTAGAAGACGGCATAATATTGAAGCCGCGTATTGAGCTTTATGGGCGGTGATGAAAGCACGCTTGTTCGTCATGGTTTCACCGCCCGCGCCGCGAAAAAAGCGGATGCTTTGTGCAAAATCTCCACTTCCTCAGCAAGCCGCTTGTTGTCTTTGCGAAGGCGGAGCAATTCAGCCGCATCCGCCTGCTGACGCCGTTTGGCTTCAACTGAGCCAAACGCCTCAATTTCCAAGCGCCACGTCTTCAGCTGCGTCCCAGTGATCCCAAGCTCCTTGGCAACGCTGCCTTGCGTCGCACCAGGCTCATATAACCGCTCAACTGCAGCTGCCTTATAATCGTCTGTATAATTGCGTCGATGTTGTCCCATTTGGTGCCCCTTTCACGGACTGGGGTAAAGTACCCCAATGTCCGGCAACAGGGACGAAGTTCATTTTGCGTTCGGCCCAATCAGAAGACGATATTGAAACACTGACCCGCGGCCTGTCGGAAATCACCGCAGCCGATCCGTGGGATGTGTCGTTCAACTTTTCGCTCCTGCCGTCCACCAACGTGAACCGCTATACCTACAACAATGAATTCGAAACCTTGCTCGGGATATTCACCCCCGAGGGCGGCGGCGATGAGGTCAGCGGCATCGGCCTGTCTGTCGGCGCGGGGCTGTCCTACACCATCGCGTTGCCGGATTATTCGCAGCTGAGCCTGCGCACGCGGGTCGATCAGAGACTGTATGACGTGCCCGACCTCAACAGCACCAGTGTCCGCGTCGCCCTGAGCCGTGAAAGTTTTGCCATCGGGCGCACCACGACGATTGAACCCTTCCTTCGACTGGGTTTTGACGAAGAACGGGAGTTGGAACGCCGCGATTATGGTTTGAGTCTGTCCACGGCGTGGCAGCTTGGCAATGGCGGGCAATTGCGCACATCGTTTATGGGTAAAAAGCCGCAATTACATCGACAGCGAAGCGTCAAGCGGCCCCTACGGCCGGATCGGCGTGAATTACGGAAATTCCATCGGCCCACGCATGCGGTTCGGGTTTGGGGTTTCGGTTGCACGGTTTGAACCGGAACGCGAGCACCTGACATATTGGGAAAGCAGCCTTTCAGCCAACATTTCGCGGCGTTTTGATGGCATTGGCGCGCTCGGCGTTTTCGGCAGCATAACCGCGCGCGACTACGACGGTATTTTTCCCGCAACAGACCTTATTCGCGAAGATGATACAGTTGCCTTGGGCATTTCCTACAGCCCGCAGCAATTCGATATTTTTGGTGCGCGCCCAAAAATCAGCTGCCAAGTCCAGCGCAACGCATCAAATATCGCGTTGTATGACTATCAAACCACCGACTGCCGGATCGCGTTCGAGAAGTCTTATTAGGGCCGCAAGCGGGGCGTAGATCGCGCCGCATAAGGGTGTCGTTGGCGTGGCAGGGTCAATCGGCACACCAGATGGCGATTGACGATCCCCTCCCATTTGATGAGATTGCTTTTGAACAGGGGGACAACGTCCACCAAAACCAGACATTTCTTGGGAGATACCAAATGCGCACCAAAGCCGCTGTCGCCGTTGCCGCCGGAAAACCGCTTGAGATCATGGAAGTAAACCTTGAGGGGCCTCGCGCGGGTGAGGTTCTGGTTGAAATCAAGGCCACTGGCCTGTGCCACACTGACGAATTCACCCGTTCTGGTGACGACCCTGAGGGCATCTTTCCAGCTATTCTTGGCCACGAGGGCGCGGGCATCGTCATAGAGATCGGCGAAGGCGTTACCAGCCTTGAAGTTGGCGATCACGTTATCCCGCTTTATACGCCGGAATGTCGTGAGTGTGACTACTGCCTGAACCCGAAGACCAACCTGTGCCAGAAAATCCGCAGCACACAGGGCGCAGGCCTGCTGCCGGACGGATCGACACGGTTTTCCATGCTCGATGGGACGCCGATCTATCACTACATGGGCTGTTCGACCTTCGCCAATCATACAGTTGTCCCTGAAATCGCGCTGGCAAAAGTGCGCAAAGACGCGCCGTTTGACAAGATTTGCTACATCGGCTGCGGTGTCACAACGGGCATTGGCGCGGTGATCAATACCGCCAAGGTCGAAATCGGATCGACGGCAATTGTGTTTGGCCTCGGCGGGATCGGATTAAACGTCATCCAAGGCCTGCGGCTGGCGGGGGCGGACCAGATCGTTGGTGTCGATCTGAACGACGGGAAAATCGAAATGGCGACGCATTTCGGCATGACTGATTTCGTGAACCCGTCCAAAGTAGACGGCGATCTGGTTGCGCATCTCGTCGAACTCACCGGTGGCGGCGCGGATTACACATTTGATGCCACGGGCAACGTGAATGTCATGCGCACTGCACTGGAAGCCGCGCACAAAGGCTGGGGCGAAAGCATCATCATTGGCGTGGCACCTGCGGGGGCAGAAATTTCAACTCGTCCGTTCCAGCTGGTGACAGGCCGCAGCTGGCGCGGCACCGCGTTTGGCGGCGCATCGGGGCGCACGGATGTGCCGAAAATCGTCGATTGGTACATGGACGGCAAGATCGAAATTGACCCGATGATCACCCACAAGCTCAAGCTCGAAGATATCAATCACGGGTTCGAATTGATGCACGAAGGCAAATCCATTCGCGCCGTGATCGAATTTTAGGCCGCGTCTTGATGGTCGGGCGCAGAAACGCACCCGACCAAGATATCAGCCGAAATGCAGCGTCTTTACCTCTTGGTAGTCTTCCAACCCCAGCGCGCCGCCTTCGCGCCCATTGCCCGATTGTTTGTAGCCGCCAAATGGTGATCCGTAGTTGAACCCGCCGCCGTTGATGTGCACCGCACCCGCGCGCAATTGTGCAGCAACGCGTTCGGCGCGGGCCGGATCGCCGGTTTGCACATACGCCGCGAGACCGTAGGGCGTGTCATACCAGTGGCTATAATATCTGACTCATTTTTTTGGTTTTAATTTTTGGCAAACTCTGAATCAATGACCTCCATAGATTGGGAGGTGCTCATGGGTGGAGCCATAAAAATTACGCGCACGGATATGTCTGCGAAAGATTTGCGCCGTGCGGCAAAGCGAACCAAGGATGGGCGGGTTGTACGGCGACTACTGGCCATAGCGCTGGTGCTTGATGGGGTGGATCGTGAAACGGCTGCCCGCAGCAGTGGTATGGATCGACAAACACTTCGGGATTGGGCGCATCGCTTTAACGCAGAAGGCATTGAGGGGTTATCGGATAGGAATGGCAAGGGGGCAAAACCACGGTTGTCGCCCAAGCAACAGGCGCAATTTGTGGCGTGGGTGGAGGCCGGGCCCAACCCAGTAAAAGATGGCGTAGTACGATGGCGTTGTGTCGACTTGCAGGCTCGTGTTGAAGAGGAGTTCGACGTGAAACTGCATGTGCGTACGATTGGAAAATATCTAACCAAGCATGGCTTTCGCCGCCTGTCTGTGCGTCCAGAGCATCCGAAAACTGATCGCGAAGCGCAGCAGGCTTTTAAAAAAACTTTGCGAGCCTCGTAAACGATACTCTGCCAGAACATGCAAAGGGGAAGCCTCTTGAGGTATGGTTCCAAGATGAAGCCCGCGTTGGACAACAGGGGACACTCACCCGTAAATGGGCCAAGCGTGGAACTCGCCCGCGCGCACCCCGTGATATACGCTTCAAATGGAGTTATATCTTTGGTGCCGCTTGTCCCGCACGTGGCACCGCCGCAGGTCTCGTCCTGCCCTACGTCAACGCCGAGGCTATGGGGCTGCATCTTGATGAGATCGCAAAAGCTGTCGCACCCGGCTCACATGCCTTGCTGATTGTTGATGGGGCGGGGTGGCATGGCGCAAAATGTTTGCAGGTGCCAGATAAAATTACGCTCGTTAAGCTGCCACCGTATTCACCCGAACTGAACCCCATGGAAAACGTCTGGGCTTATCTGCGAGCTAATAAACTCGCAATCACAGTTTTCGACACCTATGACGAAATACTCGACAAATGTGCACAAGCTTGGAACTTCTTTGCGAACGACCCAGAGCGAATAAGTTCAATCACAGATCGAGAATGGGCAAGGGTCACTTAATTCGGCCGTTGGTATCATTGGCGATAGTGATTGCGTCGTCTTCGTGATCAAACGGGATGATTACCAGCACGGGGCCAAAAATCTCCTGCTGGGCAATGGCCATATCGTTGCGCACGTCTGCAAAGATCGTCGGCTTGACGAACCAGCCTGTGTCAAACCCGTCGGGTTTGCCGAGCCCGCCGCACAGCAATGTTGCGCCCTCATCCAACCCTGTTTGGATCATGCCCTGAACCCGATCAAACTGGATGCGGTCAAACAGCGGGCCGATGTGGTCGCCGACCTGCTTCGGGTCGCCAACCGCCTGTCCCAACGCGGCGCGTTTGGCGATTTGCACCACGTCATCGTAGCACGACCGCTGCACCAACAGGCGCGTCGGCGCATCACATGATTGTCCCGTATTATACATGCATTCCAGCACCGACGCGGTGACGCGGTCTTCTAGATCACAATCATCAAAGACGATGTTGGGGGATTTCCCGCCAAGTTCCAGCGTCACCCGTTTCACGGTATCAGCGGCGTCTTTGGTCACGGCTGTGCCCGCGCGGGTTGATCCGGTGAATGACATCATTTGCACTTCGGCGTGGCTCGACAACGCGCTTCCCACGGTTGGCCCATCGCCGTGCACAAGGTTGAAAACGCCATCAGGATAGCCCGCGGCGTCGATAATTTCCGCGTAGATAGCAGCGGAGATTGGCGTGTGTTCAGACGGTTTCACCACGCAAGTGCAACCCGTCGCCAGTGCTGGAATGACCTTAAGGGCGATCTGGTTCATCGGCCAATTCCAAGGCGTAATCAGCCCGCAGACACCAATCGGTTCGCGCAGTTGCACGTCACCGTTTGGCAAAATTTCACGCGCGTCCTGCGCTGCAAGCGCTGCAATAAACCCTTGCAAATGGCCCACCGCAGCACCCGCCTGATCGTCGCGCGCCATTGTGTGATGGGTGCACCCATCTCAGCACTCATCGCCTGCGCTAGGTCTTCGAGGCGCAGTTCAGTTTCCACCAATAACCGCTCGAGCAGGGCAAGACGTTCAGCCTTGGACGTGCGCGAAAACGTTGTAAATGCGGCCTTGGCAGCAGCCACCGCGCGATCAACGTCACCCTGATTGCCCAGAATGATCGACCCGATTTGCGTTTCTGTGGCGGGGTTAATGACCGGAAAGGTTTGTTCGCTCAGCGGCGCGACCCACGCCCCGTTAATGTAGTGTTGCATCAAGTCCATTTGCTCATCCCTTCGTTGTTAAACTAGTTTTTGGGCGATCTCTCACGCCTGCAATACGGTCGGCCCCGACATGTTAGCACCAAAATACATCACACTCCGGCATCCGCTTGCAATACGTCCGAATTCACCGCGCTGGCGCAGCAAGCTTGCCGGTGTTGACGTTGCTCGGGACAACGCCGCCTTGATGTTGTCACCCACCAAATCCATCATCACCGACACAGCGCGCGGCATCGCCAAATCAGCGCCAGCCAACGTGCCATCCGCCAATGTCAGACGATTGTCTTTGCGAAAAACATCGCGCCCGTTGAGGGTGAAGTGATTGATCATCGATCCCGCCGTTGCCATCGCATCCGTCACCAGAAAAATCTTATCCGATTGCGGTTTCGCCGCCAAAGCCACGTTGATCGTCGATGGGTGGACATGAACGGCGTCCGCGATCAGCCCAGCATAAACGTCACCCCGCGACAGGGTCGCGCCGACCAATCCGGGTTCGCGGCTTGTCAGTTGGCTCATCGCGTTGAACAGATGCGTGACGCAGCGCGCGCCTGCGTCAAACGCCGCGTGGCACGTGCCCATATCGGCGTTTGTATGGCCCAGCGACACCACGATCCCCGCGTCCGCCAGATTTTTTATCTGCTTGAGCGATATATTCTCTGGCGCGACTGTGACCATGATGTTTGCCAACCGATCCGCAGCCGCCAGCAGTACGGACAGGTCTTCATCATCCATCGGGCGGATCAGATTGGCATCATGCGCGCCTTTGCGGGGAACGGACAGGTGCGGACCTTCAAGATGGATGCCCACAATGCCGCTGACCCCTTCGGCAATGGAGCGTTCAACCGCGTCAATTGCCGCGCGGGTGCGGGCAGGGGTGTCGGTGATCAAGGTCGCCAATATGGCCGTCGTTCCGGTTGTTGCGTGGGCGTCGGCAATCGTGCGCAACGTGGCCACCGATTGATCGTCATTAAACATCACGCCGCCACCGCCATTGACCTGCAAATCTACAAATCCGGCGGTGATGACACCACTCTCCAATGTCACCGTGGGGCAGCCGTCCGGCACCGCGGCAAGCGGTACGATGCTGAAACACCCGTCCGATCCCACCAAAAGCGCGTGCGACGAAAGCAGGGTCTGACCATCATAGATCAGGGCCCCGACGTAGGCTTTGGCAATGCCAGACATTTTCGGTTTGATCACTTTCGTTGGTGGCAGGACTTGTCATTCACAATGTCGCGTGAACGCGGCGTGCATTCAACCTTTGTCTGGCCCCGCGTCCGCCGTAAGACTACAGTCGACAGACCATAATACAGGGGGACACCATGCAGCTCAGATCAGATTTTTCCACGCGCGAGGTCGTCCACCTCGGTGACGAAGACTGGCGTGCGTCACCCATGCCCGGCGTTGACCGCATGATGTTGGACCGCGTCGGGGATGAAGTCGCGCGCGCCACAACAATCGTGCGCTACGCCCCGAATTCACGCTTTTCGCAGCATTCCCATGACGGTGGCGAAGAATTCATTGTCCTTGAGGGCACGTTCAACGACGAACATGGCAGCTATCCCAAAGGCACCTATGTGCGAAACCCGATCGGCACATCGCATTCGCCCTTTGTCGGCGATGATGGCTGCACGATCTTGGTCAAACTGCATCAGTTTCAACCCGATGATCTGGCCCCCGTGGTGATCGATACCGCGAACGCCGCGTTCCGGCCCGGAATGGTCGCTGGGCTAAGCGTCCTGCCGCTACACGCCCATGGCACCGAAAGCGTCGCACTTGTCCGTTGGGCACCAGACACCCAGTTCAATCCCCATACCCATTGGGGTGGGGAAGAAATTTTCGTGCTTGAGGGAACGTTTCGCGATGAATTGGGCGACTACCCCTCGGGTACATGGATACGCAGCCCGCACGGTTCCAAACACACGCCCTACACCGGACCCGAAGGCGCGCTGATTTTGGTAAAAGTCGGGCACCTGCCAAACGACAGCTGAGGCTGCAAAACCCGTGACGTCGATCACCCTTGCTGGGACGTCGCCGCGACAGCGCTGCGCTTGTCCATCGGCCTAGCGCAGACTGCAAATGTCACGCGGTCGACGCAGCGGCTGTCATCAGCGCGTGATGCAACGTTGCCGCTGACGCGCGGGGGCCAAAGATACGCACGTGATCGTCCGCCGTGCGACGGATCACGAAACATCCCAACTGGTGAATAACCGTGCGGCGCACATCTCCTGCAACCATCTGCCGAATTGGAACAGCACAAAGCCGTTCGCACATATTACGCATCGCCGCGCCGGTGATGTCAAAACACACCCAAGCGCCGGATTGCTCCGTGACAGACGCATTGTCGCCAAACAAGGTTTTAAGCTGATCGGCGATCAATTCATGGCTCACCCGCGGGGCACCAAGCATCCATTGATCTGGCCCCATGCAAAACCCCGCTTCGGGGTCATGCAGTACCGCGCGTCCGGTTTCGGGCACGGCGCCAAGCAGCTTTTTCAGCACCTTTCGGCACGCAGCCTCGCGCCCCAAACGTACCGCAACACACGCCAAGGCGACGCCATCATTTTCCGTGATTGTAATGTGGTTGAACACATCAACACGCGGGGTCGCCCCGCCAAGGGCGGTGATGGTTTGAAGATTATGCACGAAGCCGCTCCCCCTTTGGGTCAATAAAGTGCGCGCTGACAATTTCCACTGCAACGTCGACGCCCGTCAGCGGGCTGACAAGGCGCATCTTTTCGCCGATCCGGTTGGACCCGTCTTTGATGAACGCCAGACCAATGGCGTGGCCAAGATTGGGCGAATAGCAGGCGGATGTCACATAGCCCTGATCATGGGCCGCATCGACAGGTCCGTCAGCGTTCATCAGGTGCGCACCTGCTGGCACGGGATCGCCTAAATCCAGTGGTTTGATACCCACTTGCATCAAAGCATCGGCTGCGTTCATTCCGTCCCGCCGCGACAAAACTGATCCGATGCTGTCTTTGGCCGTGGACACCATGCGCCCCATGCCAAGGTTCAGCGCGCTGGTTGTGCCGTTCAACTCATTGCCCGTCGCATGACCCTTTTCCATCCGCATCACGCCAAGCGCTTCGGTGCCATATGGGGTCACGTCGAATTCAGCACCAGCTTCCATGATCTTTCGCATCAGCGCGTCGCCGTAGGCTGTTGGCACCGCAATCTCGAACGCCAATTCACCGCTGAACGAAATGCGGAACAGCCGCGCGCGCAGACCGCCACAGATGGTGATATTGGCGCAGGCCATGAACGGGAAGGCGTCATTGCTGATGTCCTGATCTACAATCTTTTCCAGCAGTTTCCGGCTGTTGGGCCCCGCGACAGCGTATTGCGCCCAAGCTTCAGTGGTCGAAATCAGCTGCACGTCCATGTCGGGAAACAGACATTGGCGAACGAATTCCATGTGGCGATAGACGGGCAGGGCATTGGCGGTTGTGGTTGTGACGACGAAATGATCCTCCGCCAATCGCCCCGCCGTGCCATCATCCAGCGCAATTCCGTCTTCGCGCAACATCAACCCGTAACGGACCTTGCCGACGGCGAGTTTTGCGAACCCGTTGCAGTAAATCTTGTTAAGGAAATCGGCGCTGTCCACACCTTGCACATCAATTTTGCCCAAGGTCGTGACATCGCACACGCCGACGGAACCGCGCGTCGCGAGAACCTCACGATCAACACTTTCACGCCAATGGGTTTCACCCTCTTTTGGGAACCATTGCGCCCGCATCCAGTTGCCGACCTCAACAAACACTGCGCCTTGTTCTGCAGCCCAAGTATGGCTTGGCGTCAGTCGTTTTGGGTGGAAATCCTGCCCACGATGTCGTCCTGCCAGCACACCAATCGCGGTGGGCGTATAGGGGGGGCGGAAGATCGTTGTGCCGACCTGCGGGATCGTCTTGCCCGCCAGTTCCGCCATAATCGCAAGCCCGCCCATATTGGACGTCTTGCCCTGATCGGTTGCCATGCCCAGCGTGGTGTAGCGTTTCAGGTGTTCGACAGATCGAAACCCTTCTTGATGGCTCAGCTTCACGTCTTTTACGGTCACGTCGTTCTGTTGGTCCAGCCACGCGCGACTGCACCCTTCAACGTACCAAAATGGCGTCAGGTTGACGGGGGCATCTTCGGCTACGGGCAATTTGGGCAACCGCCCTTTCAGCCCCAAAGCCGCGCGCGCCGCTTGCGCTCCGCCACGCAGCGCACCAGCGGTGGACATATCGCCATTGGCCGCCCCCGCCACGATCATCCCGTCGGGCAGGGTGCCACCCGGAACGAACGCGGCCAAATCCGCGTTCCATGTCGGGCGACCGCGTTGATGGCAGGTCATATGGACGTTCGGGTTCCACCCGCCCGACATGCCAAGCGCGCCAATATCGAGGGTGCGGATCGTCCCATCGGCAAGCTTTACATCCGCAAAGGTCAAACCAAGTCGCCCCTTGGTATCAACGACTTGCCCGTGCAAAACCTCAAAATCCATACTTCTGGGCGCATCGGCGCGCACATCCACAACGGCCGCAATCTTAACACCCTTTGCGTGCAGATCGGCGGCGGTGCGGTGGCCGTCGTCATTGTTGGTGAAAATCGCCACGCGCTTGTCGGCCGCGACGCCATAGCGGTTCGCATAGGTGCGGATCGCAGACCCCAACATGATGCCGGGACGGTCGTTGTTTTCAAATGCAATGGGGCGTTCAATCGCCCCCGCTGCCAGCACGGTGTGCTGGGTATAAATGCGCCACAAAATCTGGCGTGGTTTTCCGGCATCGGGTACGGCCACGTGGTCGCTGACCCGTTCCACCGCGCCGTAAATTCCGTGATCAAACGCGCCAATCACAGTCGTGCGCACCATCAAGCGCACGTTTGGCAAACTTGCCAGTTCAGTGACGGCACCTGCGGCCCAAACCGCGCTCGCATCATCGCCAATGCCAAACGTCTCGGAATTCAGCCGCCCACCAAAGGTGAAATCTTCATCTGCGAGGATGACATTGGCACCTGATCGACCCGCCGTCAGTGCCGCCATCAGACCCGCAGGGCCAGCGCCGATCACCAACAAGTCGCAGTGCAAAAACCCTTTGTCATAGACGTCGGGATCGTCGAGCAAAGACAGCGATCCTAGGCCAGCAGCCTTGCGAATAATCGGCTCATAAACCTTTTCCCAGAACGCTTTGGGCCACATGAATGTTTTGTAGTAAAAGCCCGCTGTCAGGAAGTTCGAGAACCGGTCGTTGATCGCCATCGCGTCAAAGCGCAGCGATCCAAGACGGTTCTGGCTTTTGGCAACCAACCCGTCGAACAGTTCAGTCGTCGTCGCACGTGTGTTGGGTTCCTGGCGCGCACCACTGCGCAACTGCACCAGAGCGTTGGGCTCTTCAGACCCCGCCGAGAGAACCCCGCGTGGACGGTGATATTTGAACGACCGCCCCATAAGCCGCACCCCATTGGCGAGCAACGCGGACGCCAAAGTGTCGCCCTGATGCCCCGTGTAGGATTTGCCATCAAATTTGAAGTTCAGCGGTGTGGCCGTATTAATCTGCCCACCGGCTAACCTGTTCTTTTGGGTCATTTGCTCCGCCCCTTCCCGCGGGCCACGTCACGCGCCATTTCAACTTTGGAAATCTCATGGGTTAGCGTGTTGCGCGTCACCACAAGCCAGCTGCGATCGCCCGCCTCGTGAAACCATAGTTCCTCGTGCCAGCCCGCGGGGTTGTCGCGCAGGTAGGCGTATTCATAGAAATCACGGGTGGCGGTTTCGGCGTCAGGATCGGGGCGTTCGATCAGTTTTGCGTCACCCAGATAGGTGAATTCCGAACTGTCGCGCGGGCCGAGAAGCGGGTGATCAATAATCATAGGGCACCTTGTGGGGTGGATGTGGGATTTGAGTTGTAAGGGCAAGATGAAGGGGCAAGAGAGTGGATCAATGCAGATTGGGCTGATTGCCCACCCCTTTTTCGTCGATCATCCGGCCTTTTTCGAACCGATCAAACCTGTAGTCCGTCGCGAACGGGTGCGGCGCGTCTTTCGCCAGCAAGTGCGCAAAGCAATACCCGCTCGCGGGGGTCGCCTTAAAGCCGCCGTAACACCAGCCCCCATTGAAATAGAGCCCGTCGATATGGGTTTTGTCGATAATCGGGGACCCGTCCATCGACATATCCATGACGCCGCCCCACATCCGCAACAGTCGCGCCCGCCCAAAGGCGGGAAAGATTGCCATGCCCCCCTCGCAGACGTCCTCAACCACAGGAAGGTTGCCGCGCTGGGCATAGGAATTGTACCCGTCCAGATCGCCGCCAAACACCAACCCGCCCTTGTCCGACTGGCTGCAATAGAAATGCCCTGCACCAAACGTCACGACGCCAGCCATGACGGGTTTCAGACCCTCAGAGACGAACGCCTGCAACACGTGGCTTTCCATCGGCAAGCGCATATTTGCCTTTGACATCAATCGCGACGATGACCCCGCAACGGCGCAGCCGACCTTGCCCGCCCCGATGAACCCGCGCGACGTTTCCACGCCCAAAACCTTGCCGTTCTCGATTTTGAACCCCGTCACTTCGCAGTTCTGGATGATATCAACGCCGCGGCTGTCCGCCCCGCGGGCATACCCCCACGCCACCGCGTCGTGGCGCACGGTGCCGCCGCGATGTTGGGCCAAACCACCCTTGATCGGGAACCGCGCATCTTCGGTGTTTAGATAGGGGTAGCGTTTCTTGATCTGTGCGGTGGTCAGCATTTCGGCGTCCGCACCGTTCAGTAACATCGCATTGCCCCGCCGGATAAACGCATCGCGCTGTGCGTCGGTATGGATCAGATTCAGGATGCCGCGCTGGGAAATCATCGCGTTGTAGTTGAAATTCTGCTCCAATCCCTCCCACAGCTTAAGCGAAAATTCATAGAACGGCTCATTGCCATCAAGCAGGTAGTTGGACCGGATAATGGTCGTATTCCGCCCAACATTGCCGCCGCCAATCCAGCCCTTTTCCAGCACGGCAATGCGCTTGCCGCCAAATTCTTTCGCAAGATAATACGCCGTGGCTAGTCCGTGCCCGCCGCCCCCAATAATGATGATGTCATAGTGCGGCTGCGGTTCAGGATCGCTCCATGCAGGCGTCCAGCCCTTGTGACCGCTCAGCGCCTGTTTGATGACCTGAAAACCGGAATAGCGCATGTGATTTATCCCCTTTCTCACACATTGGACTTTCCATCTGCTACCGTCCTTTGGGGAACGGACATTTAGAGGTGCAAATACGACATATTGGTACGCAACGCCCACCTTGCGGCCGTTTGGCTTGCAGACTAGGTCGCACCCAAGCCACATCTAGAAAGCTTGCAGCCATGATCCTCAATATCGACGTTCAATTTGAGTACCGGATGGCTCAACCGACGGATGTTTTTATGCAGGTTCAGGCGCCAAACCTTGCCGATCAGCGCGTGCTTGACGAAACGGTCACGATGTCACCTATTGAACACATCAGAACTGTTGACGCCGAGGCTGGCATCGGCCGGCGCACCTTGCTGCGCACCACGGGTAATCTGGCCTATTCCTACAGCGCACAGATCGACGTGACCCGCCCCGTTCACGATATGTCGACGCTGGCCGCGGTTGCCCCCCATAAATTACCGGGTGATGTGGTGCGCTATTTGATGCCGTCGCGCTATTGCCTCCCCGATGAGGTTCAGGACCTTGTTGGAGCTGGTTTCGATCACCTGTCGGGTGGCACGCGGATCGCCGCTATACGCGATATGATTTTCAATAATTTTGAATATGTTATCGGGTCCAGTGATGCCCGAACCACGGCCGTTGATAGCTATGCCAATCGCCAGGGTGTGTGTCGTGATTATGCCCATGTGCTGATTTCACTGGCCCGCGCTGCGGCCATTCCAGCCCGCTTTGTCAGCGCATATGCGCCAAACGTTAAACCGCAGGATTTTCACGCCGTCGCCGAAGTCTATCTGGACGACGCGTGGCATCTTGTGGACCCGACCGGCATGGCGCGCGCGGACGAAACTGTGCGGATCGGCGTTGGCTTGGACGCAGCAGAGGTGTCGTTTCTAAGCAGTTTTGGCCCGATGACACTGTATTCGCAAGCCGTTGGCGTGACCGTGGTCAAGTAATCTGGCCCATTACAGCTGGCTGAACCGCCCGTCATTGAACTCTTCCACTGGGCGCACCCAGACCGCGCCGTTTGCATCGTCATAAATCACCACGTCGGATCGATCGGTCTCAAGAACGGCGGGGCCGATCAAACGGTAAAGCCCTCCCTTGTGGTGGCGATGTGTCGGCTGCCAGTCCTGCGTCCGCATCACGCGACGCCAAAAGGACGCTAAGCGGGTCACAGCGACAACACCGATCCGGTGGTCGCATTGGGCCGATAGGTCGTGCAGCCCTTGCAGCCGGCATCATAAGCCGCGCGGTAAATGCCTTTGAATGCCTCAAACGGGATGTCTTCGGGGCAATTCACGGTCCTAGAAATGCCGCTGTCGATCCATTCCTGCGCGGCTGCTTGCATGGCGATGTGATCATCGGGTGACAGGTCCGCGACGGTCACGAAACTGTCGGGAAGGGCCGCGTTAGGCCCGTATATCTGTGCAAACTGCCACGCCGCATAATCCATGACCCGCTCACTTGATTTTTCACCGTTGGCTTTGGTGATCGTGCGCGTGAACGAGGTCGAAAATATTGGCTCGATTCCCGATGACACATTTTCTGCAAACATGGATGTGGTCCCCGTGGGTGCAATTGTCGTCAGCGTGCCGTTGCGAAGCCCGTGTTGTTCCACCAACGCGCGAATGTCTTGATTCAGGGCCTGAATGCCCCGTGATGCCAAATGTTTATCGGCGTCATAGAGCGGGAAAGCCCCGCGTTCATTCGCCAAAAGGGCGGAGGCGCCGTAGGCCGCATTCTGGATCGTTTGCATCCAACTGCCGAGCAAAAACACCGCCTTTGACGACCCATACCGCACACCCATCATTGCAATTGCATTCGCCACACCCGTAACACCAACTCCGATGCGTCGCTGATCTTGCGCCTGTTGTCTTTGTGCATCCAATGCGAAGCGTGACACATCCAACGAATTGTCGAACATGCGAACCGCCACCCGCACCAGCTGGCGCAATTGTGTGACATCCAGTCGCGCGTCAGTGGTGAACGGCGCGCTTACCAACTGCGCGAGGTTTATGGACGCCAGCGGGCAGGTGCCATTGGGGGGCAGGGGCTGTTCGGCGCACGAATTGGTCGCCGCTATGACTTCAAGATAGCGCAGCGGGTTGACCGCGTTGATCCTGTCGATGAACAAAACCCCGGGTTCAGCTGCCGCGTAGGTCTGTTTCATGATCGCATTCCACAGATCACGGGCCCGCAGGCGGCGCATCACGGCTCCTTGCCAAACCAGATCCCATGTTTCATCGGCCGCGATTGCAGCCATGAATTCGTTCGTCGCCATGACGGACATGTTGAAATTACGCAGCCGCGTGCGGTCGGATTTGGCGTTGATAAAGGCTTCTATGTTGGGATGATCGCACCGCATCGTCGCCATCATCGCGCCGCGCCCCATCCCGCTGACAATCATTTTGCAGGTGGCGTCAAAGATATCCATCGCTGCAAGTGGCCCTGCCGCGCGGCAATCAAGACCGCGCACGACGGTGCCGGACGGCCGCAACATCGAGAAATCAAAGCCAACGCCACCGCCCATCTGCATCGTTAACGCCGCGTCCTTGAGGGTGTCCATGATCCCGTCAACGGAATCGGGAATTGTGCGCATCACGAAGGTATTGCACAGGGTCACATGGCGCGCCGTGCCGCAGCCCGACAAAATCCGCCCCCCCGGAAGCACCTTGAAATCGTGCATCGCGGCATGGAAGTCGGTGACCACTTTGTCCCGCACCGCTAAGGCTTTGTGGGCTGCCAAACCGTTCGCGACCCGCGCCCAAGTTTCGTCCAACGTCTGGTCAACTATGCCCCCAGCCGTCGCATATCGGTACTTCGCTTGCCAGATTTGTGCAGCCAGTGGTTGTGGAAATTCCGCGGTTGTTCCTTGTGTCCGTTTTGCATCACGCAATTTAGAATCCTATCTATACTCCCGCGCCTGAATTGACCTGAGGTTTTCCCCTCAAATCACTTTGTATTCCTTGAGCGATATGACGCGGAAGTTGTCGGTGACGGTGTCGCGGAACTCTGGCCATTTTTCTGGCAGGGTCTTGCGGAAGAAGTCGAAAATGGCCTCTGTGAATTGGTTGAACGTTGCATAGTGCCGATTGTGGGTGACCCATTTGTGCATAACACCCCAAAGACGCTCGATCGGGTTGAGGTGCGGGGCATATGCTGGCAAGAAATGCAACTTCACCCGACGTTCTGGGCTGTCCAGCCATGGCTGTAGTATCTTGGCATGATGATAGCGGGCATTGTCGACAAAGACGTGGATGGCCGTCTTGGTTTGGTTGTTGCGTTCCAACTTTTCCAGCATCTGTCGGGTTGTCTGGGCATTGATCTTCTCGCCTTCCACAAAGGTGACCTGGAAAGTCTCAAGGTCAAGCGCGCCCTGAATGTTGAGCCGCTTGCGCCCTGATGTCGCCTTCAGGGCCGTCTTTTGTCCCTTGGGGAACCAACCATGGGCGGGGCGGCTCTGGTGTTCGGGGTGGACAGCGTCCGAAAAGACAACCATCTCATCTGCGGCCAACCCGTTCATCAGGGCCTCATATTTGGCAATAAACGCAGCCTGCTTGGCTTCATCGGCCTGTGCAGGCAGCAATTGTGGTTTCTTATACGCGAACCCCAGGCGGCGCATCAGCTTGGCGGCTCCCGACGTGCTGTAGTTTTGGTCGCACTCGGCTAGAACATAGGCACAGACCTCATCGGCATTGCGGGCAGGCTGCGCGGTGAAATGGGCTCTCACCGCCTGCTCTTGCACGACGGACAAATGACCCTGACGCTGGCTGTAGTCCTTCAGACCGAAAAACGATAGTCCCGCACCGGCAAAGGCTAATCGCCACTCCGTCAAAACTGTCGGGCCAATATCCAAAATCCGGCAAACCGTTCCGGCGTCTTCTCCTGCGTCCAAAAGAAAAAACGCGCGCGCCCGTTTCCAAACAAGGGCGTCAACTTTGCGGCGGCGGCAAAGCGCTTCAAGTGCTATGCGCTGCTCGTCGGATAAGGAGACTGTTTTGTATTGCTTGCTCATAAACTCAAAATACAGACTGAACCGCCTTTGGCCATGCGACGAAGTGAATCGCAGGCCCAAAATCGTCAGGTCAATTCAGGCGCAGGAGTAAAGTATGACTATTTGGAGAAATAAATGACAATGTACAGAAGAAGATTCGCCACCTTCGGCATTCTGGCAACAGTGACAGCAACATCCGTTATTGCCGAAAATAGAACCGAAGTGGGTGATGATGTCATCGCGTCGCACCGTGCTGCACTGGCCGCCAATACGGACGGTCAGGGCTTTGGTCCACAGGCACCGCGCGATCTGACATCTGCTGTGGGTGAAAACATGCGTAGCTTTAACGACGCGCCCGCCTATGAAGAGATGAACATTTGCAACATCCACCTCCACGAAGGAGCAGAGCACAAAGGCGGTAGTTTTACCACATCTCTTGGGAATGGCGACGGCAAGGGCTACGGCACTGGTTTTGGCTATGATGGCGAGTTGGCAGATACAGAACTGGCACCTGTCGATGCCCCTATCGGCGCAGGTGAAAAGGGTTTACTTGAGCCGGGCATGACCATCGAAGTGCACTACGTCCACACGACCGCACAGGTGACACATGGCCCTACGCTTGGGTCTTGCCTGTCCGAAGCGCTCGCCAACCCACAGCTGCGTGTTGAGACCCAGGTGATGGTGCTAATTAACGACGCAGCGGCATTCAATTTTGTTGAGCTAGCGACCGTTGAAGAGGTCAGTGGATACTGGCAAGCGCCAAACCTGCCAAGCAACACTCGGTGTTTGTCAAAGGTGTTGTCCGCCGATTTCATGCAGCGTCTCTGATTTCAGAGGCGCTGATTTCGTTTTCTGGGTTCAGCCAGACGGGTCCTGCTGGTTGCCAGTTTCGGGTTTTTCTTGACCAGCGTTGCGGGTTTTGCGCGCGAGCAGTGGCATAGAGATTGGCACGATTTGTGAGCGTTGCACGATCATGACCTGCGTGGCACGCATTCGGCGTGACGAAGCGGATGGCGCTGTGCAGGTGTTCACTATTGTACCAACCAGCGAAGGTTTGGACCCAGGTTTGAGCATCCGCCTTGGTGGCAAAGCCCTTGGTCGGCCAGTCCGGGCGGTATTTGCAGGTTCGGAACAACGCCTCTGAGAAAGGGTTGTCGTTGCTTACGCGAGGGCGACTGTAGGAGGCCGTGATCCCTAGTTTTTCCATCGTCACCTTCATCGTGGCGCCCTTCATAGGACTGCCGTTGTCAGCGTGCAGAACCAAGGGGCGCAACTGACAGCCCTCCGCTAGCACTGCTTGCCGGATCAGAATGGCAGCCAGATCCGCACTTTCACGCTCATGGATGTACAGCCCACGATCTTCCGGCTGAAGATGTCCACGATCAGATACAGATAGAAGAACATGCCTGCGACAGGTCCCGGCATCCAGGTAATGTCCCAGGTCCAGACCTCACAGGGCGCACTGGCCTGATAGCTTGTGGGCTTCTTACGCTTGACTGGGGACTTGGCTCGACCCCGGTGATGCTGCAATCCATTGGCGCGCAAAATGCGGTAGAAACTCGATTCCGAGGCCAGATATCGACCCTGATCGGCTAGCTTTGGCACAATCTGACTTGGGGGAAGGCTAGAGAACTCCTTTGAATTACAGACATCTAGAACAGCCGCGCGTTCTGCCGTACTCAACGCGTTTGCTGGTTCCGCACGCGGCACGAGGGGGCGCTTATCAGGGCGAACCTCGCCGTCTTTTGTCCAGCGCCGCAGAGTGCGTTCGCTGATTTCCAACTCGGAACAGGCTTTGGCGCGCCGCGCTCCTGCGGTGACGGCCTCATTGATCAGAGCAACTGCGGTTTGGCGATCTGGGGTGCTGATCATGCGTCCTCTCCGTCCCCCCAGATCGCTGAGGCCTTTTTTCGCAGAACAAGCAGTGCTGCAGTTTCGGCCAGTGCGCGATCCTTGCGAGCAAGCTCGCGTTCCAAATCTTTCATCCGTTTCTTGTCTTCCTTGGTCGCACGCACAAGACGTGCTGCACTCGTGCGGTCCCAGTCGTTGGCCTGCTCGCAAGCAACTCGCCACATGGCAATCTGCGCCGGGTAAAGGCCGCGTTTGCGGCAGTATTCGGCTAGGTCAGCCTCGTTCAGCGCAGCAGTTTCCAACACCGCCGCAAACTTGTCACGTGAAGACCAGCCCTCAGGGCTCGCATCAGCGTCAGGCAAAAGCTGCCCCTTGTTGCGCGCCTGAGCACGCCAAGAGAAAAGCGTCGCCTCCGAAATCCCTTCCTCCTGCGAAAGCTGCCGAATGGCCACGTTGTTCGGCGGAAGCATCCGTTTCAGCACAGCTGCTTTTCGTTCCAGTGAATATCCCATGTCATTGTCCTAATCCGCCCACCTGAAAATTAGAGAAAAATAGAGCAGCGGACAACATCCCTGACACACTGGGCACTGGCACGCCAATCGCATATGACGGGTCGACAACTGGGCCAAGCTACAACGAAGCTGGATCTCCGTTACAGGTCAGTTGGTCTGTGCGTCCTGACGTGATCAAGGTAGACATCAACTCTGTTGGCGCATGGTATGCGGACAACATCTTTGACGAAGGCCATGCGCACGGTGTGCGCAACCTTGTGCTTTATCCAGCGCTGTTGTCTCCGATCAACTAAGTCGTACCATTGCGATGCGAAGGCCCCTTCATGGCGTGGGGCCTTTTTGCGTTCTGGACGCAGGTGTTGTCCTAAAAACCAGGACCACTTCAAATATCTTGGATGACGCGAAATGGTCATTCGCCGCGTTTGCAGCATCCACGCGCCATATTCCAGAAGTCACAAACGCAGTTTTTAAGGCCGAACTGTGTGGTCTCTTAGGCCTGCCGTGCTGCTTGCGGGCAATAGCTGCCGTCTTCCTGCCGACCCCGCGCCAACTCACGGCAAATCGTGCTTACTGGGCGTTGCAAAATCTGCCCGATGGACCGCTGACTGCTGCCCCTATTATGCTCGGCTAATATCACACCACGGTCCTCGCTACTGTGGTGCCTGCTTCGTATGTCCATCGCAACATCCTATGACCTGAATAAGTTCAGATAGATGTGAGATAAAATTTTGTTGCCAAGATTTAGGCGACCTCGGAGACTGAGAATTGAAAGAAACCAGCTCACGAGGCCAATATGCAAATCATCGGACTGCACAAGAACGTTTATAAACTTTATGCTTGGGCGCGGACACAAGAATGTTTGGACGTGTACCGTATCAAATACGAATGTCAGGTTCGGCAATGGGACGACTTACGTACAGAGGGCGTTTCTCTATCAAAGTGCGCTGAATTCGTCGGCATCTCGCGCGCGACATATTACCGTCACAAGCGTATTTTGAAGGATTTGGCGCAGGCAATCATACCGCCTTCAAAGGCTCCCAAACGCTGCAACAAGTCACAGTGGGGCGAGGCAGAAAAGCAATTGGTGCTTGAGGCCCGCCGCGACAATGAAACCTACGGTAAGGAGAAAATAGGGGCCATCTTGCGTCGCGACAAAAAGCAAACCATGAGCGATAGCACCGTGGGGCGCATTTTGAGCTTTCTAAGGAAAAAAGGCCTGATCACACGATCAAGATCTGCGCCCCAAAAGCGCAAGCGTAATTTTTCCAAGGGGCATGCCAAGGGATGGAAATATAGGGATTACAAAGATATTGTGGTTGGCGAGCGTGTGCAGATCGATCATATGACTGCCACGAAGAACGGCGTCACGTGCAAACACTTTCAAGCCTGGGAGAGGTGTAGCAAGCATATCCACGCGCAAGTTTATTCGAATGCCACGGCACGCTCTGCCAAACGGTTTTTGCAAGAACTCGTGGAAATAGCTCCCTATAAGATCATCTCAATTCAAGTCGATGGCGGGTCTGAGTTTATGGCCGATTTTGAGACAGCGTGCGAACAGATGGAGATCCCGCTCATTGTGCTGCCGCCAGCAAGGCCAAAATACAACGGTGGTGTCGAGCGCGGTAACCGCACCTTCCGCGAAGAGTTCTATGCATGTCGTGATCTCATTGCCGACAGCATAGGAGCGATGCGGTTTGAACTTCGAAAAGCCGTCGATAAATACAACACATTCAGGCCTCATCATGCCTTGAAAGGCAAGACACCAATGGAGTAAATTCGAATCACTCAGGCCAAAGTCGTGTGAGTCTCAAAACACCTGAACCTATACACACAGGACTGAACCAACCCGTGCGCAGGACTTGAGCAATGCCGCGTGCATCATTCTTATCCGTCTTGTTGCGCATCGCTGACAGCGCCGCATTGACCTGACGGGCCTCCATGCAGACCACATCAAAGCCTTCTGCCTTCAGGCCATAGAAAAGGTGCTGGCTCATCGTGCCCGCTTCAAAGCCGACCCACTCAATCGGATGCCGAAAACTTGCAAGGCATTCTGTAATATCCTTGATCTCACACGGCAGTTCGCGCTCCAACAGCATCGTCCCCTTGCTATCAACAATGCAAAGCGCACAGTTTCGAAGCGAAACATCTAGTCCAACAAAGTATTCCATCATCTATCTCCCTTGTTCACAGCTATCCTGTGATCTTAACGGGAGCTCGACCTCAGAACAGAGGGCAGCCCAATTATGCATGCTTTGGGCGACCTCGCCAAGGTTCTCATTCACGCGGTTGGACAGCGTTACGTCGATGCGAGTGTCCCGGCCTCCCTCCCGACCAACGGATAATCTGTCCAAGGCGCGTGAGCGCCTTAACCGCCGTGGGGTGTTTGTCCTGCCAGATCGGTTGAAGTGTGTCGCTGACATTATCGACCGTTAGGTCAATTACCGACAAGTCGCCGAGCGTGGGGAAAATGTGCGTTTCAAGTGGCGACATCCATCGTCCTGCCTCGCCGCCGCGTTTCAACTTCTGCTTCGTTCCAAGGTAGGCTTGGGCGATCTCGTGGAGAGCCCTCCCCGGCGCGTGAGCGCCCTCCAGTGGCCAAGGGTGTGTGTGCCTTGCTTAACCAAGAACTGAGCCTCCCTGTGGCGCTCAAGCGCCGCTTTGAGCGATATGACAGGGTAGGGGCCGAAGCCAATTTTGCGGCGCTTCTTTTTGAGCTGATATCGATACACCTAGCTTTTTGACTGCCCATCGACCTTCAGGAACAATCCCCCGCCGTCCTGCATATCCTTGGTCGCAGCTCTGCATTCTGCATCCTCCAATCTCTCGCGCCCTATCGTCTCCGTGGTGAATCCCGTGGTCCATTCTGTGGTCCACTTTTAGATCGATACCCCGTCTAAGGAAAGCGCACAAGTATACCATCGCCTATATTGTATGGGGTTTTACTCGACTCATGCGCTGATATAAAGTGGAGGATGTGGTGCGCCCCGACCGCACCAAAAGCTCTTTACGCTGAGCGTAGTTTCTCCTTTCCAAGGTATAGTTATTTTACCTTGCCTGCGCGTGGGTCGTGTTGGCATTCACCGTACTGCAACGGAAATCGACGTAAGAAGCGCTCACGTTTTAACGACATCAATGCGCCATCCGACAACATGATTCAGCCTATCGGGTTCCGATTGCCGCCCATGTGGTTCGTAGATTTCGGTCCTTCCAAAGCAGCTTGCCAAGCCTAGTAAAAGTTCCTATTTTGTTCCTAATTATTGATTGAGGGACCAACATGACTGATTCCAGCGAGATCGCGCCGAAAGTGCATTATATCTGCCAGACATACGTGGCAAAGATGGGGAAGGGCGCTGGGGAGGCCAGCCTGCAAATCGGCAAGCAATTTGAATATACGTCAGCTTCGCCCGCGCAAGAACGTGCAGAACGCGAATCCAGGTCTGAGGCGTGTGTCGGCGCTGACGCTTATATGGTGATCGAAGATCAAGAGTCTGGTGAGATCAGTTTGCCGACGTTTCTAGCACGGTTCGGTAGCGTTCCTGAGATTGATGCATTCTAGATCGAACGGACCAAACCCGTTAACTGGGTGTGGGGTTGGATCAATAGTTAGTTGCGACGCTGTTGCGCCAAATCTGTTGCGTTGGGCAGGCTGATGCATAAAGGTGCGGGATCATCGCGAGGGGAATTTTCGACATGATTATTTATGGATTGAGCACTTGTGCCGTGTGCCAGCGGGCCCGCAAAGACCTTGAAGCCTCTGGCAAGGACGTCGATTTTCGCGATATCCGTGCTGAACCGCTTGATGAGGCTGAATTGGGCGAGCTGATTGTGGAGTTTGGCGATCGCTTGGTGGATCGCAGTTCAAACGATTACCGCGCGCTTAACGATTGGTTGAAAAATTCCGAGGCTGAGGCGCAGATTGCGGCCAAGCCAAAGGTCATGACCCGTCCGGTGATCCGCGATGGTGACAACTTGTATCTTGGCTGGGATGAGACTGTCCAAAGTGCGTTGCTCGCGGGTTGATATCGTGATTGCGGGACACGTTGCTATGGCAGCATCCCAAGCCAGAGCGCGGTCGTCAAAATCGACAATCCTGTGCCAACCAACACCGCTGATGCCACCACCCGTTTGGCCACACCGTACATGTTTGCGAACACATAGGCGTTGATGCCCGGCGCGACGGAAGCCGTCAGAACCGCCGACCGGAACGCCTCCGTTGAGAGATCGCTGGCACTGCCCAGTGTCCAGACGATTGCCGGATACAAACCAAGCGAGACCGCGCAAACGAATAGAATGGTGCGCATGTCACCTTCAGGGCGATAGCGATACAGTACGCCGCCCAAACCAAATAGCGCTGCGGGCAGGGCCGCGCGTACCATTAGATCCACAGCATCTGTAAAGACCACCGGCAATGGAATGTGCCCAAGATTGACGACAAATCCCAGCGCGATCCCCAACACCAAGGCGTTTGAGAACATTGCCTTGCCGACCTTCACAGGGATATGGCGCAGTGGCGTCCCTTGGGCGCGTACAAGTTCCATCGCGGTGATGCCTAGCGCGTAACCAAAAGGTGCGTGAAACGCGATGATCGCGTAATTTCCCAGCAATGCATCCGCGCCATATGCGCGTTCAGTAATCGGCAGGCCCAGAAGTAAAGTATTTGAAAACAGACAACAAAACGAGATCGCGACGCAATCTTCCCACGGGCGTCCAAATAGATAACGCGCCCCCAAAAGCCCAACAGCAAATGCCCCAACCACACCGCTGTAAAAGCTGAAAAGCAGCGGAAGATCAAAGTTTTGTTGCAGATCAAGCGTTGAAATCGCGCGAAACAACAGGCACGGAATGGCGAAGTTTTGCGCGAACTTCATCAGTCCATCAACCGTGCTATCGGCAAACAATCCGCGCCACACGGCAAGGTAGCCAAACCCCATCACGATGAAAACTGGCAGGACGATGGTAAAGATATTTGACATGGCGTTAGTCGGCGAGGGTTAGGGTCAGGCCATCGAAAGCGGGCTCAATATTCGGCGCCGTTTCAGCCGCCAGCGTCGCATAGTCCAGATCGATGTGCATGTTGGTCAGCACTGCTTGCTTTGGCTGAACACGATCGATCCACTCCAGCGTCTTTGCCAGATGCGCATGGGTCGGATGTGGGTCGCGGCGCAGTGCGTCGACGATCCATAGATCAAGGTTTGTCAACAGCGGCCAGACATCATCGGGAATGTCGGACACGTCGGGCAAATAGGCGGCATTGTTGATGCGAAAGCCGAGCGCATCGATGCTGCCATGTTCGACCTCCAACGGGATAAACGTGATCGGGCCACCGGCGCCGTCAATCGTCACGTCGCCGTCTATCGTGTTGAGGTCACAAATCGGTGGGTAATTTGACCCTTTGGGCTGAACGAATGCATAGCCAAAGCGTGCCAATAACTGGTTGCCCGTGTCGCCGTCGGCCCAAACCTGTAGGCGCTGGCGCATGTTATAAACGATCATCCGGATATCATCGAGGCCATGCACATGATCTGCATGGGCGTGGGTGTAGATCACCGCGTCAAGTTCGCCGACATCCGCGTCCAACAGCTGTTGGCGCAGATCGGGTGAGGTGTCGATCAACACACGCGTGACGCCGGACGGCGTTGTTCGCGTCACCAAAAGGGAGCAGCGTTTGCGGATGTTCTTGGGGTTGGACGGATCGCAGTCCCCCCAGCGTCCGCCCAATCGCGGCACGCCGCCTGATGATCCGCAACCAAGGATCCGCAGGGTGATGGTCATGATGACCACCCCGCAGCTTTGGCAAACAGGCGGTCGAAATTGGCCGATGTTTGCGCGGCGAAGTCTTCGTAGCTCAATCCGAACACCTCGGCGCCGATTTTGGCGGTGTGTGCAGTATAGGCGGGTTCATTGCGACGCCCGCGATGGGGCGGCGGCGCGAGGTAGGGACTGTCGGTTTCGACCAGAATGCGATCAACGGGCGCGCTGGCAAAGATATCGCGTAGCTCTTGTGATTTAGGGAATGCTGCGATGCCCGACATCGACAGATAAAAGCCAAGGTCGATTGCAACGCGTGCAAGCTCCGCGCTGCTGGAAAAACAATGCATGACGCAGGCAAAGGGTTTTTCCTTGTGCGCCACGCTCAAGATGTCGATCATATCGTCATCGGAGGCGCGGTTGTGGATGATCAGCGGCAAACCGGTTTCTTGTGCGGCTTGAATGTGAACCCGCAGGGATTGTTTTTGCACCTGCGCGGTTTCCGCCGTGTAATGATAATCCAGCCCACTTTCACCGATGCCGACCATTTTGGGATGCGCTGTCAGCGCGATCAATTCGTCAAGCGTTGCCATAGGTTCGTCAGCCGCGCTCATCGGGTGGGTGCCAGCCGCGTAGAAAACAGGTGCGAAGTCTTCGGCGATTTTGCGCACCTGTGGTTCCAGGCGCAGCCGCGTGCAGATCGTGACCATCCGCGTCACGCCTGCGTCCACTGCACGCGCAATTACGTCGGCGCGTTCCGCGTCAAAATCAGAAAAATCGAGGTGGCAGTGGCTGTCGACGATTTGGGGTAGGGACATTTGCGACCTTTAAACGGGGGCCACGTCCTGCGCAGCCTTTTCGATCTTAAATAGCGTATCAAGGATGAGGGCGGCAGGGTCAAGATTGACCGCTTTGCCGTGACGCGTGCGTTCTGTTACCTCTTGCGCCAATGTCGCCCAAGCGCGGGCGGCGGCGTCATGAGGCGCGAGTTTAGCCAACAACAATGCCTCACCCGTTGCGGCCTGCGTTGTTGGCGGCCCCTGCAATCCGGCGCGGGCGGCGCGGGCAAGAAATTTATCGATCAAATCGAGGGTCAGCGCGAAACGTGTGGCACCCGCCTTGCCAATACAGCTGTCCGCGAGTTTCAGGGCGCGGGGTCGGTCAAAGTTAGGCAAGCCATTAAACAGAAATATCAAATCTGAATACAACGAAAGCCCGTCTAGGTTGGTCAGCCTAATCGCCTCGCCCACAGAACCGCCCGAAAGTGCTGTCAGCGCATCACCGCGATCCACCACAATATCGGCCTGCGCAAGGGCTGCCGTCACATCATCTGCTCCCAACAACCCGCAGCGCAATATCCGGCAGCGTGACCGGATCGTCGGCAGCAGACGGGACGGTTGGTGCGACACCAGCAGAAAGAACGTGTTCTTTGGCGGCTCTTCAAGAACCTTCAAGATGGAGTTGGCGACCGAGGGGTTCATCTCGTCTGCGCAATCAATGATGACGACACGGCGACCACCATCCGCCGCACTTTGATGCAAAAATTCCATCAGCTTGTTGGGGCCACCCTTATGACCGCGCAGCGCCGCCATGGTGATCTGGTCTTGCAGGCCGCTTTCGGTGACATTCATCGTGCGACGAACAACAAACAGACGTGGATGTGCACCGGCGCGCAGCAATCGCAGATCACCATTATCATCGTCGACATCTAGGCTTATGGGCGCGGGCGGTGCGCCGAACATGTCATCATCAGCCGCCAAGGGCTGGGACAACAAAAACGCGGCCATGCGCCATGCGAGCGTGGCTTTGCCGACGCCTTGCGGTCCGCTGATCAGCCAGCCGGAATGCAACCGGCCAGACGTGAATGCGTCAAGAAAATCGGCCTCAGCGCGGGATTGGCCAAACAGGATCGCGGCCTCCGACGGATGCGGCGCGCCTTCGATTTGGTCGGGGCGAGGGAGGTCTTGCGGCGCGATGGCCATCAGGTGGCAGGCATTCGGTCGGCCACGTGCACTGTGATTTCAGCGGCCACAGCCACGGGGTCGCGGTTGCCGTCGATCAGCACACAGCGATCTGGATTGGCCTTTGCGAGGGCGAGGAACCCGTGGCGCAAGGTTTCTTGAAAGGCCAGCCCCATGTCTTCAAACCGGTCTTCGCCCGATCCGCGCGCCAATCCGCGTGACAAAGCCACTGCCGGATCCATATCGATAATGAACGTCAGGTCCGGTTCGCGGCCAATCATGACGTCATGCAACGTGTCCACAGCACCACGCAACGCGCCGCGCGTGGCACCCTGATAGACGCGAGTGCTGTCGGCGAACCGATCACAAATCACAGTTTTTCCGGCTGCCAAAGCTGGGCGGATCGTCTTTTCAAGATGGTCGCGGCGCGCTGCCGTAAACAACAGAATTTCAGTTTCTGCCGACCATCGATCCGGATCACCCGTCAGCAAGAGCGCGCGGATTTCTTCTGCACCGGCGCTGCCACCGGGTTCGCGGGTCAGCACGGCATCTGGAAGGCGGTCTTTGAGCAATTTGGTCTGGGTTGATTTGCCTGACCCGTCGATCCCCTCAAATGAGATAAACAGCCCGTGCGGGGGGCCGTCATGGGCGTGCTCGGCCATGATCACTCCGCCTCAACAGCGTCGGAGTCTGTGGCGTTGATCCTCTCAATCAACACACCTGCCGCTGTGCGCAGACGTGAACTGAACCCGCCGGATGCAACAGATGCGTCTGCAACCAACGGCACGCGCGTTTCGGGCAGGTTTTCAAGGTGGATCACCAATTCGGCAATCGTGTCTCCTTGCGCAATTGGTGCTTCGATCGGGCCGTTATAGACGACTTCGGCGCTGATTTCGCTGCCACCTGATGTGGGGACCAATAAAGACAAATCTTCTTGTAACAAAAGTCCCACAAGGGGCTGCTCGCCACGCCACACTTCGGCTTGCGCAATGCGGGTACCGCTGCGGGCAATGTCGCGTTGGGTGAATTGGCGGAAGGCCCAATTGACAATGCGCTCGGCTTCTTCGGCGCGTTCTTGCACTGTTTCGTGCCCGGTGACGACGAAGATGATGCGGCGGTCACCTTGTTTTGCTGACCCGACGAGCCCGTAGCCCGCCTCGATTGTATGGCCGGTCTTAAGGCCATCCGCCCCGATGCCCAACGACAGTAACGGGTTGCGGTTTCGGGTATTGGCAGGGTGTTCGCCGTCATAGTCGAATTCTTGTTCAGCAAAGAGTGGATAAAAGGTCGGGTAATCGGTGATCAATCGATTGGCGAGCAGACCCAGATCGCGCATGGACATACGCTGGCCTGCAGCTGGCCAACCGTTGGAATTGGCAAAGCTGGAATTCAGCATGCCAAGCTGTTGCGCGCGCACGGTCATCTGCTGGGCAAAGCCCGCTTCGGTGCCATTGCGCGACAGACCCTCTGCAATCACGCACGACGCATCGTTGCCCGACAGCACGATAATGCCGCGCAACAGATCATCGACCCTGACGCGGTCCGTGGTATCCAGAAACATCGTCGATCCGGTATAATCCATGCAGTGCTGGGACACAGGAAGCACGTCGTCCACCGTCAGGAACGGGTCTTGCCCGTTAAGCGGGTTGATCGCCTCAAACGCCATATAAAGCGTCATCAGTTTCAACATAGATGCAGGTGGTAGCGGGTCGTCCGCGTTTTTTGCCAGCAAGACAACGCCGGTGGAATGATCCAGCACATAGGCGGCCGAGGCGCGGGTGTCGAACGTCTGCGCGCCGACGGGGGCAGCACTGGCGATAAACAGGGCAAACAGGGCGAATGGGGCAGCGATGTGGCGGATCATGGGGCCTCTCGGTGGGTTAGATGGTGAGGGGATTAGTTCGTGACAAAATAGGCGTCCTCAAAACCCTGCGCGTTGACCTGACGCAGCAATTCGGCGCGTTCGTTCTCGGAAGAAGCAGGGCCAACGATGACGCGCCAGAATGTGCGGCCTTGGTTCGTTTGTTCAAGCACTGTGGGCACAATTCCGGTGCCACGCAACCGATCAGCTGTGCCGCGTGCATTGTCTTCGACCGAAAAGATGCCGATCTGAATAAAGGCGCGATCAAGACCCGAGGCAGATGGGGCAGCGGTTGGGCGCGGCGATGGAACGGGCAGGGCAGTGGCCGGGGTCAGCGCTGCGGCTTCGGCGGCATCAATTGCTGCGGCAGCTGCTGCGATCGGGTCCTGCGCATCTAGGGGTGTGCTGTCGATAGGTGTGGCTGCAATGTCTGTTGGGGCTTCGAAATCAGCCGTCGGCATGGCTTGCGGCGCGTCGGCCACTTCTTCACGGCGTAGCGCGGTTACTTGCAATTGTGTTGGCGATCCTGCGAGCATTTCCAGCGTGGCGGCCGCATCAGATGAAACCTGTAAGGATGGACCTGGATTGTCGCGTTCACGGCTAAAAAGCGCCCCGATCACGAAAGTGCCGTTGGCTTGGTTGCGGATGATCACGCGCTCAGGCTCTGTGACGTCTGGATGGGCGACCCATACCCCGCCCAGCGACGGGCGACCGTCCCACAAACCAGCTTCGGTGACTTGAAATGCGTCGGGCGCTTCAACGTCACGTTCCACCAGTTGTACGCTTTGGGAGGGCGCGACTGTGACGACATCATCCGCACCGCCGCCCAAAGTTGGGAGTGCAAATTCTCCGTTTTCGTCACAAGCACTCAGCGCCAGTACCGTGGTTATCGCCAATGCCATTCCGAAATTCTTTTTTGATACCAATGATTTGCCTGAAAGTTCTCTTGCCATTGTTCGCCCTCTTATCTGCACCGTATTTTGCGGCGCTGTGCCCTTTGCGGGCTTGTTCTGCTCAGTCAGATCTGCCTGCAAACGCAGGCCTTTGTGCGACATTAGCTGCGCGCGCGCACCTTTGAAAGGCTTTGGTGTCATTTCGGCGGATTTCCTCTTTGATAAAAGAGCGTGCATAGGTCCTTTTAGAATCAATTGGCCCTGCTTAAAGGTATGTCTAAGCGGAGGCTTGGCAGAGTGGTCGAATGCACCGGTCTTGAAAACCGACGAGGGTGAAAGTCCTCCCAGGGTTCGAATCCCTGAGCCTCCGCCACAACCCTATAAGTCATATAAATAAGGGGATTGGCGGATGTCTACCACCTACGCTTATCACCTACATTGACCACCAACGTTGTCCTGAATTGTTTTTTGTAAAAATCTAGAGAAGTCGTGGGGAGCAATCCTTGGTGGCTAACATATTTTCTTATTTTGTAGATGACTCGGGATACCCCCCTGATCAAAATCGTTTGGGTGTTTTCGAGAGGGTCCCACGCCCCTTCTTAGGGAAGACCTATTGATTGCACTGATAGCGATCATCCAAAGCTTCTGTTAAAAGCATGGTGGGAAATTCATCCAGAAGCATTTTAAAGTTAGCGAGTACTTGAAATTCATTTTGTGCATTACTTTTAGTAAGTCCGGCAAGAAGTGTTTCTAGCTAGTCTGGGCCAGCTATTGTTGAGTTCGGTAGGGGAACGGTGTGAATGTACAGACTAACGTCAGCAGGTAACTCCAAAGGAGAAAAAGTAATGACACTAAGAACAACCATGACAACCCTTGCAACACTGGCAGTGTTTGCTACCACGGCACAGGCTCAGGACCTCCTGAACCAAAGTACATCCGAGATATTGACAGAGTTGAGCTATTTGCAGGGTGAAGTTGAGGCGATAGATATGACCTCCAATCAACGCAGTGTGGTCATTGAGGGTTTTACCCAAACGGCAGTCTGCAATGAGTTGACATTTGATGACTTCAAAGCCCTTGGCGCAATAGTTGACCTTGCATTTGGTAACATTGCTAATGGCGCAATGATGTCCTCAGTTTCTTCAAGAACGTATGCTGATAGGATGACACGGCCATGTGGTCTGGACGCAGTTGAAATGGACATACTAAAATTGTGGATATTTGCTATTAATAGGCAAATGGTCATCCGAGAAGGCATTGTGGAACGTGAAGCCATCCTGTTTGAACGGTTCATGGCGCAACGTGAGCCATCGGCGCTGGATGCGTTCATGGCCGATATTCTTGCATTGCCTGTTTTGGAGTAGAATATAAGTAAGGGCTTTGCCACTCAACTAGAGAACGCTAATATCCCGTTAAACGTATCAGCAAGACTTATGGGACATGAAATCCAAAACGAGACCTTTGGTCGTTACTCAGACGGCTTAGCCTTGGATGTACTACTGCAAGCCATCAGTCATGTAAGTTGGAAGTAACCCTAGGAACCGCCTTAAGCCCCTCACAGTGGTGTTTGCTTGGGTTATCAAGGGGAAGTCCTTAACATCACTCAGGGACGCCCTCTGTGGCTCTCAGATACCTCTGAATTGTTGTATGGCGTCACTTACACCCGATACATTAACCTAGAATGGCTCTGAGAGGCCCTGTGGGCGTCATACAGTGCGTATAGGGTATTTTCTAGATCAACGTCAGCAAATGAGACTTACGCGCTTCTACGGGGCTAATATCTGGGGTGGCACCCTCCGTTTGCGCATCCACATGGACGACGCAATCATAACGCGATAATCAGGTTTAACTACCCTGAGTGGATTGGAATGAGTTTATGACAACAAGACCCGCATCGATAAAACTGAAATCATTTGACTGCCCTCACTGCGGAGCCTTTTCGCACCACGCTTGGCGTGTCGTTGAGGCTAGCAGTATGGACGGGTCGATTCCTCAAGTATTTCTCCAATCAGAATTTCAAGACTTGGTGAGACAGGCGCAAAAATTACCGTCTCCAAAGCCGACCACACGAGGTCACACGCCAACAGAAGCAGAATTAGAAGCTGCGGAGATCAGGAAAAAATACGACAAGTCACGTATTCAATCGTCTGGCAAGCCATCTCTATCGAGGAAATTTTTTGGAAAAGCGAACGATACCATTTTAGAGAATGTTCATATAAGCCAATGCATATCGTGCCAAGACATCGCCATTTGGGTACACAGCACGCTGATCTATCCGGAGGCTCGAACTGCGCCTATGGTAAACCCTGACACGCCAAGTGACATCAAGGCTGATTATGAAGAAGCAGCACTGATCTTCATACAATCACCACGTGGCGCAGCGGCATTGCTTCGTCTTTGCATCCAAAAACTCTGCTGCGAACTCGGTCAAGAAGGGAAATCCATTGATAAAGATATAAAGGCTTTGGTTGCGAAGGGATTGAGCCAAAAGATACAAAGGGCACTTGATGTACTTAGAGTGGTTGGAAACGAGTCCGTGCACCCCGGCGAACTTGATATGCGGGATGACAGCCAAACCGCACTGAAGTTGTTTAATGTATTTAATCTAATTGTGAACGCGATGATCTCTGAAGAAAAGCTTATCAACGAGCTGTACGACGGACTGCCTGAAAATAAGGTCAAGGGTATAGCTGAACGAGATAGTTAACCCTGAGAACGACCCTTCTAGTCTTCTTTCGCCCGTACTACGTAACTTCAGTTTTTTACGCTGTCAGCCGCATCGCCGACCGCAAGATCAACCTGAAGTTCTACCCTCAAGTACATGATAAAAGAACAATTAGTTGATGACAAAGATCTGGCGTGGTTGTTATTGGCACGTGATTTCCGGGCGTCCGTTGAGGACTCGAAACGAGCCCTTTGCTGCTCCGACACAGCATCGCAAAGCGGAAGGTCTGCTTTCTCCCGTGATGAAATTAAGATTCGCGACTGCAGCGAACGTCTGGTTCCCGCCCAAAGTGCTGAATTCGTAGGAGCAAAACCATTTTTTTTATGTTGTCGCGCGATTTAGATATCTATGTCCGGCAAAACGTTTGGCTGTGATGGCTAAGCCCTGTCAGTCTTCGATCACTACAGCCGTTCCAGATGCTACCAACATGACCATATTACCAGCGGCACTGAGTTCTACATAATCAAGGTCCACACCGACAACAGCGTTAGCACCTACCTCAAAAGCTTCTCTCTTCAGTTCATAGAGTGCAGTACGGCGTGAGTCTCGCATAGTCTTTTGAACAGCCTCAGAGCGTCCACCAACAACATTTCTTACCCCAGCGAACAGGTCTTTGAACATATTCATACCGAACGCACATTCTGCTGTGACAATCTCAATGCGCTTGGTGATGTTGAGGTTGGGTGCTGTTTCGGTGGTTAGCATGATAGCGTCAATCTTGGCGTCCTGTTCTACCCTGTGCTTATGCAGTTCTACATCTTCGTCGCTTTGAGGCATGTGCTCGATTTTGTAGCAGGTAAGGCATATTCCCGACGCGGCGTAGTCTAAAAAACCAATCTTCTTATTGCACTTCTTGCATTGAGCCATGTCGTTTCACCTTCTAATTACTTGAGTGCTATATCTTGTAGACAGTTGCCCAACCAATGCCCAGCGCCCGTGCAATAGCACCCATACCAGCAGCTTTATGTTCAGGGTCTGGAGAGTTGTTTGTAAGTCCTCGGTTACTACAGCCATGATGTCTCGTAGGCGGCAACCGTTTGACCTCAGCTCCCATCCCCTTCACCGTGGTGATTGAAAAGAGGGCTTGTCTATGAATGATTCGCTTAATACTTGAAAACTAAGTGAGAATAACAACAATGACGATTACAAGAAATTTATAAATCCGCTTCAGCGATCAGCTAGCTTAAACTTACTAATTAACGAAGGTCAAAGTGAGATGCTTTCAAACAGATTTCTCAAAACGCTGCTACGAGAAAACATAATTTTCCTTGTAGTTTCATTTATGGCTTTCAGTTCTGGACCTGCCATCCTCTATGCTCAAGAGGTAAATCCATATGCTTTTATAGAACCGCTGACCGTATCACGCGGAAGACTTATGCCTTCATCCCAAGAGGCAATTAAGATGCCAAGAGAAGAGATGTGCGAACTGGTCAAAACAGAGTTTGGATGGGCTGGATGCGAAGAGGTAGATGTCATGGTGTTTCTGTTTACACCACAGATAGATACGCTGATAATAGACAAGCCTGATGCGTCTGGTTACGTCAAACTCGACGATTGGGATTCAGATGAACGCGAAGAAGTTATTTCTGATATTGAAGACTACCTCCGAGCATCGGTTGAGGAGCAGGGAGAAAGGATTGGACAGATTATTACCTTCGACGGATGGAGGGTATACCCAACCTTAAATACTGCCAAAAACTACATGTACTATGCTACCGATATTACTTGGGGTGGAGAACCCGTGACCAACGTTAAAGCCGTAGTTTTTGATCGGTATGGATTTATTACCTTCTCTATTATGCCCGTTGATTCAAATATGTCCGAGACACAAATAGTGACCACCATCAACGATGTTCTGGACAAATACGAGCCTAACCTGCTGGAAGGGTACTCGTCCTTTGTCTCTGGAGATAAAGTTGCAGCCGTCGGAGCTGTTGGCGTTTTGGCATCGCTTGTTGGTGTGAAATACGGGAAAGCTGCTGTGACCGGTATTCTGGTTGCTCTTGTGCTATTTTTGAAGAAAGCCGCTTTCCTTCTTTTACTTCCACTTTATTGGGTTGGAACTTGGATGATGCGGTTATTCAGAAAGTCTGAGTAACAAGAATTTCCCGTAAACGATGTTCTCCACTGGGATTGTGAACTTAATTTTTAGAAATAACGCGACATGGGTAGGTTTTGCATTTGCATCATCCGCGTGGTGGGATCAAAGCAGCGCTTACGGTTAAACCTATAGGGTGGCTGAAGAAGCTACTTGGGTAACTCAGGAATTTATTTTTTTTCCAGATAGGGTTTTGCTTATATTGTCGCGCGATGTGGATACCTGCCCTGAGCAGATCGTTTGGCTGTGATCTGGGGGTCCCACGATGTTGTCGGTGAAAGCTCATCAGTCTTCAATGATTACAGCAGTTCCAGACGCTACCAGCATGACCATGGAACCTGCGCCGCTCAGTTCTACATAATCCAAGTCCACCCCAACAACAGCATTAGCTCCAACTTCATAAGCCTCTCGCTTCAGTTCATAGAGAGCAGTACGGCGTGTATCCCTTTGGGTTATTTACAGTTACCATTCCTATTATGTAGCCTTTGGGGGATTGGTTGCGGCTAGTCTTTCGTATCAACACAAAAAGGTAACATTATGAGACTTCTTTTAACCGCAGCGCTCTTGATGACAGCAGCCTCTGGGGCAGCAATTGCAGAGGGACGCTATGTGACTACGGCAACACCTGCTCACCCTGGCGTCTTTATTACAGACAGCAAGACGGGTGCTGTTCGTTTCTGCCGTGCCGCAGGGGGTCAAACCATTTGCACTCCGTGGACTATGTAATGAGACTAGTTTTAACCGCAGCGTTTTTGTTTTCCGCTGGTACAGCAATGGCTAGTGATGGGCGTTATACGGCTACTGCGTTTCAGGATAATGCGTTCATCGTAATGGACACCAATTAGACGCCTTAAATCAACATGTGTATAGGCGTTTAAGCCTTATTAATAAGAGTGATGAGGCTGTTTTCAGAGGCGATTAGACGCCTAGACGCCTAGCCCTGATTTACTTTATTAATAACCTGTAAACTCTAGCAGCCTTGCCTCATATTTGAGTATAGCCAAGCCTCAATAAAGCCTGCTCATGTGATCCAACACCTGAGACACCTGTATTGAAGGTATTCTGGGCAGTTCTGTCTCAATAGCTTGCTCCACGGCTGATACAGTGTTAGTCTCAGATAAGCTTAAGAGGCTAATGATTCGTCAAATGGAGAGACAGTAGATGTTAATCGGATACGCCAGAACCAGCACCGTTGATCAACAGGCAGGGTTTGAAGCTCAACTAGTCGAACTGAAGGCATACGGCTGTGAGCGTATGTATCAGGAGCAAGTGTCTGCTGTTGCTACCCGTACCCAGCTTGATGCTGCTATTGATATCCTACGCATTGGTGACAAGCTGGTAGTAACGAAGCTGGACCGTCTGGCGAGATCAGTCGCTCATATGGGAAACATACTAGAAGAGATTGAAGCCAAAGGCGCTGGCTTGGTTATCTTGTCCTTAGGCTCAGAGAGAGTTGATACATCAACTGCAACAGGCAAGCTCATACTCAACATGATGGTGTCTGTCGCCCAATTTGAGCGTGAGATGATGAAGGAAAGACAGGTCGAAGGCGTCAAAAGAGCTAAGGCTGAAGGCAAATATAAGGGCCGTGTCCCAACAGCGATGAACAAAGCTGATAAGGTGAAAGCGTTGGTTGAGGCTGGTGTTGATCGTCTGAAGATACAGGAGCAACTGAACATATCGAAGGCTTCATATTACAGGTGCTTGTCTGTGTAAGTTATTCTCAAGGCGAGAACCCTAATGAAACATATGTTGACTGATTATCGTCTAAGTAGACGTCCTATTGAACACATCGACCAACTGCTACCGTGGAACTTAAAAGTTTGACGCTAAACCTACATAATAGCGCTTGTCTTTTGTCTTAAACGCTATAATGGATTTTAATAAATTATTGAAACGGTGATAAAAATGCTGATGAGCACAACCTTAACGATTATTACAGTAAGCATTTTTTCTGTCGCTGTTATGGATGTTTGGCAACGCTTATATCATCGTTTGGGAGGTTTACCTCCTACTAATTGGGCGATGGTTGGGCGCTGGTTACTTGCTACAGTCAACACTCATAAAATCTTCGGTCATCAATTGCAGAAAATTACACCGTATCCGCGCGAGACTATGATTGGCTGGGTTTTCCATTATCTTATTGGGATGATGTATGTGATTGCATACATAGCTCTCTGGAAAAACGTGGGAATATTGACCCCTACTTTTCTTGATGGTTTGATCTTCGGTATCGTGAGTGTAGCCGTGCCTTGGTTTTTCTTTATGCCAACTATGGGGGCTGGGGTATTAGGCAGTAAAACACCACGCCCAGTTTTGGCCTGCCTATCAGCGCTTGGAGTACATGCAGTGTTTGGAGTTGCTATTGCTTTATCGCTTCAACTGTCACAGTAATTTATAGGTGCATAAACTCATAAAAAGGCCCATGCCTATAGGTCGTAGATTCCCAAAACTATTTTGAGTTCTCGGAGAGCAGTAAGGCAACAAAAACCCCTTACGTGTAATGATCTCTAGGCTCAAATAACCGAGGAATAGCCTTACTAGACCACTGGTTATTGCATTGGGATAATATCGCTTTGGTAGTCTAAGCCCTGCCATTGCCACAACAGGAACACGGTCTGGTCTGAGTTGATGAGAAGCCCTGAGGCATAAATCGGGAGGGAGTCTCAGTCTTAATGAAAATAGGTGATGAGAAGAATGAGAAATTGAGAAATCACTACAATATCACTTATTTACAAAGACATACCACTTCTCTTTGAGTGAGAAGACATTGAGAAAAGTGAGAAATTACTGGGTAGTGGTATAAGGCCACCAGCATTTAAGCCAGCAGCCCTACAGTGGGAATTATGGTAGGTTAATCAGTCTTAGAGCAAATAGGGTGCAATTGGCCCGTTTTACCTTTTTTCTTCATTACGTTAATGTTCGTTCCGTTAGTTTTACCACGCTTATAACCACAGTCCGCCAGACACTTTTTCACAACACCTGACCCAGCCTTGAAGTGACTAGACAGCCCAGAAATAGTGTAACCTTGGTTTTCATTCTGCTGCCCTAACCAAGTAAGTATAGCTGTTGTGTGATCTTCATTCGCATCGGTCTTGCAGGTCTCGTAGAACCAAGGGCTTTTCCAAGCTTGTGCAGGCAGGTCTTCTGTAGCCACCAAATACTTGAGATACTGACCCACCTCTGAATAGCCCCCATCTCTGAGCCAAGGTACGAATGTATCGTATAACCACCCTGCGGTATCTTCACCGTCTACTTCATGAACCATGTATGGCGATACTAGCCATCGTCGCTCTCCCTCAGGATAGCTCATGGGCACTTCTTCATTGGAAAGCACTACAACAGAAAATACTGGCTCATCTGTATAAGGAGCAAGATGCTTCGGATTTACAGCTAGGGTTGGCTCAGTAGTCATATTCTTCAGGCGATCATAAAAGACTTGTCCACGGTCATTTACTTCATCAAATACGATCATCAGGCGTTCGGTCAGAAGTTGTGCAGCATGATCGCCCTTGAGATTGTGGGGTAGGATTTGGACGTAGTTAGATGCACCAGCAAATGGTTTAAGTATCTGGTTTGCAATAGTTCCTTTACCTGTCCCGTGACCACCACGAAGCACTGGGCCCCACATAGGACGCTGATCGCTAAACAGACTAAAGGCGAGCCACAGTTCAAACTCCTTGATGAACCGTTCTCTGTCTGGGGTCCTATTGGCTATACCATCAAGGAGGAACTCATTGGTTGGGTCTTCTTGAACAGCACTGAGGTCGCTCGCTAGTTCACCATGAAAGACACGCTGGAGAAATGCAGCCCATTCTGGTGGTTTACTAACAACAGAACCATCCTCGGGGATTTCTGGGACAGTGAATAAGACTTCTGCCTTCCGCCACGTATTACGAAAGAGGGATTTGTCATCTTTGAGCCAGATAGGTCGGTTTGGAGCGTAAACAGGGTGTGGGATTGCAAGTAGATTGTCCTGCCAGCCAAAGCTCATTTCATAAGCTGACAGCAGCGACTGCTCGACCTCGAGAGGTGTGGTTGTGACAGTACGGTGTCCAGTGTCGTGGCGGATAACAGAGCGGCCATTCCCATCCGATTGAAGATAAGTTTTCTCACTTAAGGCTTTGATAGTATCCCCATCCAACTGCTTCCCGAACTTATTATCCAAGCGGTCAAATGCTAGGCTCATCCCGTCTGACAGGTGCGAATATGGAGTGTCATCTGTGTACGTATTGTTCTTTTTGGTCATTTTACTAGTTTTCCTTGATTATGGGTGGACACGCACAGGCTCTCACAGGCCACATGAGGTTGCTCAGGACGTGATCTATATTGGGATGAGTATGGGGTAGGATGGGGACGCTAATGACGCTGTAGGGACGCGTTGAGAGAGCCGTAGGCACGACAAAACAATAACACTGCAACCAATTAGGGTTGGCAACGATAAGGTTATATGGATTTTATCCAGTGAGGGTGCTGGAAAGCACAGGTCTTAGTAGCGACAAAGATTCGCTGCCTGCCAAATTGAGATAATTGCGAGTTCATAAATTACAATAGTTTAATGTAAACTTAATCAGATATTTCAACAATTATCATAATAACTCATTGTTACTAAACAGAGGAATTTTAGTGAACTCGGAGCGAGTACTGGTAAAAATACTGTGTATTCTACAGCACTAGAGTAGGTGTTTAGTCTTGAGGTTTAGTAAGAGCGATTGCACATTAAGTAGTTGATCAGACTAATTATACCATATGTTGTATGTGATGCAGCATTATACATCTATATATTGTTTAATTTTCTCCAGCCAAGAATATCAATTACAGCCTGCAGGTAGAGTATCACAGCAGTGCGCTGGGCAACTTTAATGCCAAGAAACCTTGCTTATGGCACCCACCAAGACAGAGAAATCGACGCCACCAGAGTAAAGACCATAGGTCATCGTGTTTATCTCATGGCCAAGCAATCTAGCAGAGATGTTTTCTGGTACACCATTGGTCTCTAGTTGCCTTGCCAGCCCCTTCCTAAAGGAATGAAATACATAATCAGAGCCGTAATTTAGACTATGCTTCAGTCGTCCAAACCTCTTTCCAATAGCATTGGACCTGTCTCCATATTTGTTAAATGTTAATCCAGAAATAAGAAATCCATCGCTAGATTCCCTAGCTAAATCTGCAACAAGCTTAGAGACATCTTTGTGAATTGGTATTTCTCGCCAGCCAGCTTGAGTTTTAGCGTCTTCAATCACAAGCCTGTCTTGCTTCACATTGCCTAGTTTAAGGCTGCAAAGTTCTTCAATCCTACAACCAGTATGCGCGCCAAGCCTGATAAGGTCTGATAGGTGCTTGTTGTTTTTAGATGCTGCCGCGAGAAGCCTCCTGTAGTCCTCCACTTCGAAGCCTTTGCGCTTAGGTTTGGCTGAACGTCCCGTCTTTTTGTTTGGAACAACATCTGTAAATGGAGATGAATCCTCTAACCCTCGATGCCTCATCAACCACTTCCAGTAGGCTCTGCAGGCTGAGATTATACGTCTTGCAGTGGCTTCACTTAGGCCCCGTTTTTGCAGGAGTTCAGTATCGACCCATTTAACAACTTTGTGCCAAGTAGCATCTGAGGCAAACCTAAATTCTTTGCAGAACTCTATAACGTCGCGTCGCTGCATGTCCCTTGTCTTCTGGGCAAGATGTTTGCTGCTTTCCTGCCACTCATCGAAGTACTCTGTAAGAAGGAACTTTTTGCCAAAGGCGATATCGTGGACTAGTACCGCCTCCTTATGTTTTTCTGGCTCATGTTTCCAATGAGGCAATACATCAATCGACATATCTTTGATTTCGTTTTCAGTCCAACCATCTTTGCGATGAAATTCTATATGACTTCTATGCAGAGCTACCGCACCCTCTAGTGAGCTGTCATCGCCAGTCCTTACAGCCACAAAAAGGCGCTTCCACTGGATAATTAGAGGTAGAACCCTCTCTTGTGCAATCGTCAGGCTTTGGGTGCTTAGCGTTTGCTTAAAGCGTGTCTTACCTAGCTTACCCTTAAGGGCTTTGGGTACCTCTAGAACGGCATACCAACCCTGACGTTGCTTTAGTAAATATCGGGGCATACAAGTCCTCCACTGAAGTGACGTTACCACCTACGCAAACCACCTACAATACAGACTTATTCCTCATAATATAAGGGTTATAACTTAATATACCTACATGGCGTAGTATCCCTGAGCCTCCGCCACGTAAGCAGGTTAAGTGTTTGTTTTTATTGATTTTTATGATAAGATCCAATCCATACCCACAACACTACCCACAATGAAACATCAGATCAAAACAGAGTTAATCAGGGGTTACTGTACCCAACCATTACGGTTCAGCTGCAATTGGCGCTAGGGGACCCCCCTATCGTAGGGCCCCGCCCCTCGGACCACGGCCCTTTAGTATTAGCCTTGTAAATTCATTCAGGGGTAATTTTGTTCTGAGGCCTATGACATGGATCGTCAGTCCCGTTCCACGGCACCCGCGCAGCGCACCGCGGTCCGGTATGACTTGACCCAATCCTTCCAACTGTCAGACAGCAGGACCATGGAACCCTGCCAGATGGCTGCGTTATGCATTCCTTCAGGCACAGCTTCCGGGACCGTTTGTGAGCGGCTCAGTGCCCTACAGATATCATAGATGCACTTGGAGGATGGAGCACGGCCGGTGTTGGCAGCAGCTATGGTGATGGGTTTGAGTTGAGCCAGAAGTCCCCGTGGATGAGCGAGTTATGACCAGTCAGCATTAGCAGGTACTTCCTAGGGCGATAGTGACAGATGCTGCGCTATGCACATTTCGACGTGAAGGGCGGGAACCAGACGTTCGCTGCAAACGCGAGCCAAGAAGGGGTTAGCCTAACGAATTGAGGTTGCTGAAGAACAGAGACTCGTTCGCATTCGTCTGACGGCACTTCATTTTATCCTAAAAGACGCGCAGCTTACAGGGCACCAAGATCTGCTGGTTAGTACTGTTGGGATTACCTATCAATTCAAAGGCTTTGGTCAGCATTGTTGTGACGTCTTGTTCAATCATACCTACATTTCCTGGTAAAAAAGATCCGAAAGGGTCCCAGTCAAAGCACCCGTATCTTACCAACTCAGAGTTGCTTTCAAGCTTGCTGTGCCAGCGCACAATGCCCTCTAGTGAAATTGTCGAGTTCACGAATAGGCCTGTCGGTCCTTCTGGCACACAGTTTTCTAATACTTTTGCTGCGCTCTCAGCGGAATAGCCGGTCGACATGATATGGGTTTCGGGAACTGAAATTCCGCGATCCCGATGCGCTGCCATAAAGCCAGCTAAACGCGCAGCCGTGTTGTGGTCTGACAGCCGTCCACCGACGAAACGCAATGGTCCAATCCAGTCGAGATCCTGTGCGCAACGATCAAGGATGAGTTGGGTAAGTTCCAATGCCGCAGCATGATTGTCCGAAATCACCGAAGGAGCATTTTTGCCGGGAAGATCAAGGTTGATCGACTGAACGCTTGATGCTGTGCAAAATGCCGAAATACGATCTGGGTCGGTTGTTCCGGTCGAGATCAGACATTCTGCTTGATAGGAGATGAGTTCTTTTGCGGCCTGAAACTCCAAGTCGGGGTCACGCTGTGTACAGGTGACAACTGGGAAAAAACCACGCGCGCGCGCCATGGCCTCGAACTGCTCTGCAATCTCACCAAAATAACGATTGTCGTATTTGGGGACGATCATACCTACGATGTTGGATCGTTCCCGTCGCAACAGACTGGCTGGAACATTGACGGAGTAGCCTTGTTCCTCTGCAATCTGCATGACCCGCTCGAATAATTTTCGGCTGATTCGCCGCTTCTCCCAAGTTCCGTTGAGCACGGAGCTCACCGCACTTGGTGAAACATTTGCAAGCTTTGCAATGTCATAGATCGTTGTTCTCTTTGACTCTTTGTCCATCTTTTATTGTGCGATCCATTGTTCAATCTAAATGTTCATTCAAATTAACTTGACGCAGTTCAACCGATGGAGCAACCTTGCTCAATCGATGGTGCAAATATCACCGTTGACTGCGTATTCTGCGTGATGCGCTGGGAAGAGTTTGAATATTTGGCCATTTTCGATCCGTGGAGGCGGATTGCGACTAGTCGTTCGTCTCTTCTTGGATGTCACTCTCCGCATGGGCGGGCGCGAATTTGTTTGGAGGAACAATAATGAAAACGACAACATCACTGGCGGCGGCATCAACGCTTGTCGCAACCTTGTTTGCTACTGCAGCCACAGCGCAAACCGTAGCCTTTCTGATGCCGGATCAGGCGTCTACACGATATGAAAATCATGACTGGCCAGGCTTTGAGGCCGCGATGGGAGAACTTTGCCCTGACTGCACGCTGATCTATCAGAACGGCAACGCGGACGTTGCACTGCAACAGCAACAATTCAATTCTGTTATCGCGCAGGGTGCGACTGTAATTGTGCTTGACCCAGTGGATTCCGCTGCGGCCGCCGCATTGGTTGAAATTGCCCACTCGCAAGATGTTAAGGTGATTGCATATGATCGACCAATCCCAGACTCGCCTGCGGATTTTTATGTATCGTTTGACAACGAGGGCATCGGCTTTGCCATTGCGCAATCGCTCATCGACAACTTGCAAGCCCAAGGCGTTCCCGAAGGCGCGGGCGTTTTGCAAATCAACGGGTCACCAACTGATGCTGCTGCTGGTTTGATCCGTGATGGTGTGGATCGTGCGCTGGACGCGTCACCGTACGTGACCCTGTCCGAATTTGACACGCCAGATTGGGCTCCACCAAAAGCGCAGGAATGGGCTGCAGGTCAGATCACCCGCTTTGGTGGTGATATCGTCGGCGTCGTGGCTGCAAATGATGGCACCGGTGGTGGCGCAATCGCAGCGATGAAAGCCGCAGGGGTGGACCCAGTTCCACCGATCACAGGCAACGATGCAACGATTGCGGCACTTCAGCTGATCATTGCGGGTGACCAGTACAACACGATTTCAAAGCCATCCGAAATCGTTGCTGCCGCCGCGGCTGACATTGCGATGATGCTGATCAACGGTGAAACGCCTGAGGCGACATCGACTCTGTACAACACGCCGTCACAGTTGTTTGTGCCAGCAGTTGTTACGCAGCAAAACATCAAAGCAGAAATCTTTGATGCTGGCATTCAAACTGCTGCAGATGTTTGCACGGCGGAATATGCCGATGCGTGCGACGCACTTGGCATCGAGTAACCTAAAACATGCGGCGCCGGATTACCTGCGCCGCATACCGTTTTATTGAAAGAATGTATTATGGCTGAAAACATCGCAGGCCCTGACAAGAGAGAGCCACTTCTGCGCCTACGCGGTGTTGGAAAACAGTTTGGCGCCGTGACTGCCCTTGAGGACATCGAGCTGGACATTCATGCAGGCGAGGTCGTGGCGCTGGTGGGTGACAACGGTGCGGGAAAATCCACCCTGGTGAAAGTGCTGGCTGGTGTGCACCAACCAACGTCTGGGACTATCGAATACTTAGGTGAAAAAGTCTCGCTGGATACCCCGAGCAAAGCGCTCAAGATGGGGATAGCAACCGTGTTTCAGGACCTCGCGCTGTGCGAAAACCTTGACGTCGTTGCCAACTTGTTTTTGGGACAAGAAATCTCACCATGGAAATTGGACGAAGTGCAAATGGAAGTCCGTGCTTGGACGCTTTTGAAAGAACTTGCTGCGCGCATCCCTTCAGTCCGTGAGCCCGTAGCTTCCCTGTCTGGTGGTCAGCGCCAGACAGTGGCGATCGCGCGCTCTTTGCTGCTGGATCCGCAAATTATTATGCTGGACGAACCGACAGCCGCACTGGGCGTTGCCCAAACTGCAGAAGTTTTGAATTTGATCGAACGCGTCCGAGATCGTGGGCACGGAGTCATCTTGATTTCACATAATATGGAAGATGTGCGTGCTGTGGCCGACCGGGTTGTTGTGCTGCGCCTTGGCAAGAATAGTGGCACGTTTGACGCCGACGTTTCACATCAAGATCTTGTGTCTGCCATCACCGGAGCAAGTGAAAATTCCGTTTCTCGCAGGGCAGCACGTAAACTCGCAGAAGTTGGGGAAGACCAATGACACAAAATACATCGAACAACGCATCCTCCCCCCAGCTTGATCGCGCTGATACGCGTGTCCGACACGATGCTGGATTGTCGGGGGCACTTCGTGGCTTCTTGGATCAGGTTCGTTCTGGCAATCTGGGGACGTTACCCGTCGTGATTGGGTTGGTGCTAATTTCTACTGTTTTTAGTATCCTGAATCCTATTTTTCTCGCACCGAACAATCTCGTAAATCTGTTGTTTGATGCCGCCGCCGTCGGCTTGATCGCGCTCGGTGTGGTATGTGTTTTGTTGCTTGGCGAAATTGATCTGTCCATTGGGTCGATGAGCGGACTTGGTTCTGCGTTGATGGGCGTTCTTTGGGTCAATTCCGGCATTCCCTTGCCCTTTGCGATCCTATTTGTTGTCGTCACGGGCGCACTTGTGGGCGCGCTTTATGGCTTTCTGCGCAACCAGTTCGAGATGCCAAGTTTCGTAGCCACTTTGGCTGGTTTGCTCGCACTTTTGGGCCTGCAGCTTTATATTTTGGGACCAACTGGCTCTATTAATATGCCGTTCACGTCGCCATTGGTTCGGTTCGGACAGATTTTGATTATGCCCGCATGGCTTTCCTATTGTCTTGCGGTTGTTCCTGGGGCGATGATCGTGTTTGGCAGTATGCGCACCAATACACAGCGACGTGCAGCAAATTTGTCAGCGAATGGGTTAAGCGTGGCAATTTCAAAAGCTGTAATTCTGACCTTTGCATTGATTTTCGCTGTTTTCTACCTTGAGCAAGGCCGCGGTGTGCCGTGGATGTTCGGCATTTTTGTTCTTTTTGTCGTGATGCTGGATTATGCACTGGTGCGCACGAAATGGGGGCGCTCGATGTTAGCTGTCGGTGGCAACTCAGAGGCTGCGCGGCGTTCCGGTATCAATGTTCAACGTATTCGCATTTCGGCCTTCGTTGTCTGTTCGTCGTTTGCTGCCTTGGGCGGCGTATTCGCAGCGGCGCGGTTAGCCTCTGCAAGTCAGCAGGCGGGGACTGGCGACGTTAACCTCAACGCAATCGCGGCAGCTGTCATCGGCGGAACGTCTTTATTTGGCGGCAGGGGATCTGCATGGTCCGCCTTGTTGGGTGTGCTCGTAATTATGGCGATTTCGAATGGTCTGACATTGCTCAACCTCAGTTCTTCACTGCGATATATGATTACTGGCGCGGTCCTTGCGATTGCTGTCATCGTAGATTCACTCGCCAGACGGTCACGTGCGAACAGTGGCCGTGCTTAAGCCAAAATGGGAAATATCATGACCAAAACGATGGAAAATAAGACTGCCGCCATTACAGGTGCTGCGTCAGGGATAGGGCTGGCCTGCGCGAAGATCCTGATCGAAGAGGGTGCAAAGGTTGTTCTGATTGACCGCGCTGAAGATCGGCTGAACCTCCTCTGCAACGAACTTGGCGAAAATGCTAAGCCCTTGGTCCTTGACCTGTTGAACGGGCCACAGGTGTCTGGGATGCTTCCTTTAATCGAGGACTTGGTCGGTCCACTCGATATTTTTCACGCGAATGCGGGGGCGTATGTGGGCGGTGCAGCCGCCGAAGGAAATCCCGACGACTGGGACCGTATGTTGAATCTTAATATCAATGCATCTTTCCGTTGTGTGCAGGCTGTGTTGCCAGCCATGATCGCGCGAAAGACGGGGGACGTTATTTTTACCAGTTCGATTTCTGGCGTTGTGCCTGTCGTTTGGGAACCGATTTATACTGCGTCGAAATTTGCGGTACAGGCGTTCCTGCATGCGACCCGTCGTCAAGTTAGCGAACACGGCATCCGTATGGGTGCCGTTCTTCCGGGGCCAGTTGTGACAGCTTTGCTGGACGACTGGCCAAAAGAAAAAATGGACGAAGCGCTTGCAAATGGATCGTTGATGCAACCCCGAGAGGTGGCCGAGGCCGTTTTGTTTATGTTGACGCGCCCACGTGGTGTTGTGATCCGCGATTTGGTGATCCTTCCCAACAGCGTTGATCTTTAAAAGTTGGAAAGTGGGCATCATGGCTGAAATGCAGACTGAAAAAAACTACGTCATAGGAATAGATGTCGGCACGGGAAGCGCCCGTGCGGGGGTCTTTAGCACGGACGGGCGCATGGTTGGTACGGCGACATGCGCAACCTCGCTTTACCGTGGGGGTGGGACCATTGTTGAGCAATCCAGCGATGAAATCTGGCACGCAGTCGCAACATCAGTTCGCGGTGCAATGGCTGCGTCTGGTGTTTCAGCCGACCAGATTAAAGGCATTGGTTTCGCCGGGACGTGTTCACTTGTTGTGCTTGGCCAGGACGGCGCGCCGTTGCCTGTCGGCGACCCCAAGCATCCCGAACGCAACATTATGGTCTGGATGGATCACCGAGCAGTTGAGCAAGCCGAGCGCATTAACGCGGGCGGCCACCGCGTTCTCGATTACGTCGGCGGGCGTATTTCACCAGAAATGGAAACGCCAAAACTGCTTTGGTTAAAAGAAAATCGTCCCAAGGTGTTTGCGCAAGCCTGGCAATTTATGGACCTTACTGACTTTTTGACATGGCGTGCATCTGGTGATTTGGCGCGCTCGACTTGCACAGTTACCTGTAAATGGACCTACATGGCGCAAGAGGATTGCTGGGACGCAGATTATTTTAACTCTATCGGGTTGGGTGAACTCGCTGATGAAGGATTCAAACGGATCGGCACAAGCGTCGTTCCTGCAGGGTCCGCGCTTGGTACGGGGCTTTGCAAACGGGCAGCAGAGGATTTTGGCCTGATCGTCGGCACACCTGTTGCAGCTGGGTTAATCGATGCCCATTCAGGTGGAATTGGGTCTGTTGGCGCACTGGGTGGTGGTGGGGCGCAGGCCAATCTGGCGTATGTCTTTGGCACGTCCTCGTGCACGATGACGTCGACAACTGAGCCCGTCTTTGTTCCTGGTGTGTGGGGGCCGTATTATTCAGCAATGGTACCTGGCCTCTGGCTTAACGAGGGCGGTCAATCCGCTGCGGGTGCTGCAATCGATCAATTGTTGGACTTTCATCCCTATGCACCCAAAGCCCACGCTTCTGCTGTGAAAAAAGGTCAATCGTTGCCTGTTTGGCTAGCTGATCAGGTGCAAATACAAGTGACAAACGGCATTAAAGTTAGCGCGCTTGCAGGAAAAGTTCATGTCGTGCCGGAATTCTTAGGAAACCGCGCACCGCACGCAGATCCCCAGACTCGTGCTGTCATCGCTGGTTTGGGGATGGAACGTGATCTCGACAGCCTTGTTTCACTTTACGTCGCGGGGCTTTGCGGCATCGGGTATGGGTTACGACAGATTGTGCAGTCACAGGATGAAGCCGGTGCAAAGATCGAACGTATTGTCATCAGCGGCGGCGCTGGCCGCAGTGATATGGTCCGCCAACTTCTGGCAGACGCAACGGGTATCGAAATAGCGGCACCTTCTGCTGAAGAACCCGTTCTTCTAGGGGCTGCAATTTTGGGGAGCGTGGCAGCGGGTCTTGAGGCGAATATTCACATTGCAATGGAACATATGTCATCGTTTGGGGCACGCTATACACCCGACATCGGCGAAACCCGTAATCTCCATGACCATCGGTTTAGGATATTTGAACAATTGCAATCAGTAGCGCGAAAAGCCGCTCGTGACTAATGTTGGATGATTTGGAAGATCCGCGACGGCACTCGGAATGTGGAGTTGTATTGCGGGCAGGGTGAGGAATTAACGCCGTGTTTCACAGGCTAACGTTTGATTCCAAAATAAGGTCAACGTACCGCGATAGGTCCATGTGGTAGCTGCAAGCTCTTATAGCCAAGGGTGCTTAACAGCCAAAATGGTCCGCAGACCGACTTTAGAGCCGAAAAAATGCTGCGCTCTGTACGAATGGCTGCAATGGTGGGCCGCGCTGCAGCATTTTGAGGTGGTGGCCAATGGCGGCAAAGGGCCGGAAGTGTCGGTGCCAGCCAGAAGGATCAGTCTACCTTTTTTGTGCAATCAATTGGGTCAAGACATCGCCGGCAATTTCAAACGATCTCACTCGTGCAGCGTGGTCATGGATCATGCCAGTCACCAAAATCTCGTCGGGCCGGTACTTTTCGATGATCGCGCTTAACTGCGTCTTGACCGTCGAAGGTGAACCCGTCGCGGAACACGATAAGGCCTTTCTGACTTGCGCCAGGACTGGCGCGGGGACGTGTGCCTCGACATCTTGGACGGGCAGGGGCAGCTTACCTGGCTGGCCGGATATTAAACGTGCAAATGCAAGTTCTTGCGAGGATCGCAGCATCTGCGCCTCCTCGTCGGTCTCGGCGGCACAGACACCTGCCGCGACCATTGCATAGGGCTCTGACAAGAACCGGGATGTTTTGAAAGTTGTTCTGTAGATCGACAGCGCCTCTTCGAGCATGGCCGGTGCGAAATGCGAGGCAAAGGCGTAAGGCAGGCCCAGATGGGCTGCCAGCTGGGCACCGTAAAGGCTCGACCCGAGGATCCAGACCGGAACGTGCGTGCCAACACCAGGAATAGCGCGGACAGCTGCACCCTCGGGCATGTCACCGAAATAGCCGATCAGCTCTTGCACATCCTGGGAAAAGCTATCCTCGGGCGCCATATGGCGGCGCAAGGCGCGAGCGGTCGCCATATCGGTGCCAGGTGCGCGGCCCAGGCCGATATCGATCCGGTCGCCGTACAGCGTTGCCAGCGTTCCGAACTGTTCTGCTATCACCAAGGGCGCGTGGTTTGGTAACATGATCCCACCGGCGCCTATCCGCATGGTCCGGGTCGCAGCTGCCACGTGGCCGATCACCAGGGCCGTCGCGGCGCTGGCGATGCCGGCCATGTTGTGATGCTCGGCCAGCCAATAGCGGTGATATCCTGCGTTTTCTGCAGCGCGCGCCAGAGCAACCGTATTGGCCAAGGCGTCCGCCGTGGTCTTGCCTTCTGGCACGGGTGATAAGTCGAGGAGCGAAAAGTGCTGCATTGAGGCCTCCGTTTGCAGTGAGGTATGCACCCGATCCGCGCAATCCAAGGTCGTTTCTAACGCCGCCGTAAGACCTTGCAATACCAAACCCCTGCGGAGAAGTTTGCGGAGTGTGTTTCGTCGATCAGTTGAGGCCGCCGCCGTAATTGTTTATTCAAGTCGAATTTGTTTCGCTTTCTGCCGCAGCGTTTTCAACAGCCCAATCGCCAGCCGCCTCCACGGCGACAGGTGAGGCAGTGGGTAGGACATTCAGATAGCTATCAGTTTCGCTCGCGGGGACTACGGCGCGCTGTGTCATACGATAGAGTGCGTAAAGCGCCATGGCGCCAAAAGTTATGCCAAGCACCAACCAGAAAGCGTATGGGCCAAGTTCTTGCATCGCCCAGCCGGCCACCAGAGGACCCACAATCGCACCCAGCCCGAAGGTAAAAACAAGCCCCCCAGATGCAGCGGGCATATCTGCAGCTGAAAGAGCATCGTTCGTGAATGCCAAAAGCAGGGCATAAAGTGGTGGTGTGACCCCTCCCGCAAAGAATGCCGCTGCCATCAACGGCCATAGCCCACCACCAGTGATCCACCCCAATAGGCAAGAAGCGGCCCCGAGCAAGGACAATCCAAAGATGAGTATGCGCCTATCCATCCGATCCGAGAGCCAGCCAATTGGGTATTGTAGCACGAGCGCGCCAGCAAACAGCATAGCGATAAACAGCGCGATTTGGTTAGTTGTTAGGCCAATCTGGGTTCCGAAGACTGCACCCATACCCAATTGTGTCGCGTAAATACTGCCCAACAATAAAATACCAACTGTGCCCAATGGCGATCCTGTAAAAAGGTGGTGCAATGGCATTGGCCGTGCAACCTCGACCGCGGGAACCGGTGTGGCGGACAAAAGAATAGGCGCAAATGAGATCGACACGAGGATTGAAGCGCAGATGAACAGAACAGACGTCCCTGCATCACCCAGTATTAGCAGCCCTTGCGCCCCGATGATCCCCAACGTCTGTGCGATCATATAAGCTGAGAGCACTTTGCCGCGCGTCTCATTTGTAGCGGCTGCATTCAGCCAGCTTTCAGCCGCAACATAAATTCCCGACATGCAAAATCCGATGATGACCCTCAGGACCGTCCAGGCCCAAGGCTCAGTCAAGAGCGGCAAGGCAATCAGTCCAGCCGACATGAAGCTCCCGAGAGCTGCAAAAACCCGCACATGACCCACCCGCTGTATCATCAACGGGGTAATCCTCGCACCTGACAGGAAGCCCAAAAAATAACCTGAGGTGACAATTGCCAATTCTGTCGATGAGAACCCCTCTATGCCGCCACGTAGACCAACCAGGGTGAAATGCATGCCGTTGCCCAACATGATGAGCACGATACCAAGCAGAAGAGCCCAGACTCCGGACAGCACTCTAATCATTAAATACCCTTTCGCTCTCTATGTTACTTCTATGCTGATTATGAGTTTATACGGGCAAACGACCTGAGCCTATGCTGCAGCGCCGCATGAGTTTTCATTTGCGACGTCGTTGTAAATTATGGAAAATTTGTCGTTTTGTTTGTTAATCCTGAAAGTTTAAGTGAAAATGCTGCAGGGGCACAAAGCTCGGCGTGTCTGGCGAAACAAACAACCGATCTTGCACGGATGAAAACCCTGTTGCCTTTCGAGACCAAAAAACGGTCATGCTCGGGAGGAGGTGAACATGACCGTTCTTATATATCCGCGCCTCGGTGCGTCTCGGGAGGAGAAGAAGCAAGGCGCGCCTTCGCCAACATTGCTCGGGAGGAGGTGAGCGCCGTCAGCGGTATTTTCGGTTCCACTCGGGAGTAGGTGAGCGGTTCCGAAACTGGTGTTTGAAGCATTGCTTCAGGAAAGAGGTTGTGCGTCGGTCTTAACAAGATCTGAATGTTCGAGTGAGGCGGGGGTAGATCCAGCCTTTAAGTCCTAAAAACCGTAAGCGGCCTTGTGGGCAATCTGGCGGATCGATGAAGGGGCAATTCCGAGATCTTGCAGGTCACGTGCGGACGTCCGCTCCAGTTCGGATAGTGTGGTGAGATAGACCTTACGCTTGGAAGCATTTTCAGCCATCTGCGTGCGGATTGTCTCAAAACGATCTCTCAGTGATGTGCGGGCAAAGACTGTTGTTGTTAATGTTGTCATGACGTTGCCGACCTCTTTAGTTATTGAAGCATTTTTTGAAGTTTAATTGTGATCAGGATGTATGATCATGCTGCAGTTGCACAATGACCCTTTTGGCAATGCTGTCATGCAGCATTTGCATGAATACCGCTGATGTGTGCACATTCCATTTTTGTTCTGGTTACTTTTTAGGCTTCACGGATGCAGTGCTGCCATTCGTGGCAATGATGCATGGTCATGCCCCATGAAACCCACCCAGCGTCTCAGAGATGCGCCCAGCTCGCCGGTTACTATCAGGCTTTCTGTAAAAAGCAGACCCTTGTCCATCATGCAGCGAATGGTGGTTTTGTCCGCTGACCGACGTTTGACCCTCCAAAATGCTGCGCAATGCACGAATGGCCGCAATGCGAAAGCTGCCTCGCAGCGTTGAGACAGTCGGCGAAAGGCCGGTTTGGTGTAGGTTTCTCGGACGCCACAGGCGCGCCGCTTGTGTGACACAGATCGTTGCCTGGCGTCGGAGAAGCGCTCAAGCGGGAAATCGTGGGGTTGGTCTGGGTGGATCGATTGTTGCTATGGGGATTTGCGCAATGCGTGTGTTTTCGCCCGGAGCTGACAGGCCAGTTTGGCGGGGCACATTGACTTAAGCACAGCGCCGGTTTTGCCTTCGTTGGCTTGATACTGGTGACATTTTGTCGGCGTCATCATGTTTGGCCATGTTGATCGCAAGAAACAAGCATGCCTATTGGTTCGCAGAAGATATCGCCTGCAATTGGGACTGGGGTTTGTGATGTACGACCAGTGCTTCATGCAGCGGCCTTTTCTTTTGCCGGCGGTGCTCTGGGATGTTGGGCTGGTGCGATTGTCTCGACGATGATCAACTGCCCGCCACAACATGGGCAAGGCAGCCCCAGAACACGGGGCGGCTGTTCGTCATTGTCGATGGTGTCGCCTTTATCGTGCTCATTGTGAGGTGTTTTGGCTCCGAGCAACTGCCTGATCCTCGCGATATTGGCTGCGCGGTTGCTATTCCCATAGAACCCATAATGTCGGATGCGGTGTTGGCCCCTTGGTAGAACATGGAGCAGGAACCTGCGGATGAACTCTGACGTTGCCAGCGTCATGGTTGTGTGGCGGCCCGCGCCTTTAAGACGGTAGTCCTTGACCTTGAAGGTGACGCTGCGTTCATCAAAACGGATCAGGCGACTGTTCGAGATGGCGATCCCCCCTCTCATGGTTTGCTTTGCAAACCACTGCCGGTCAGTGGTGGGTGTAACGCGATAGGTATGCCAGCACCGCTTTTGGCCCGGTGAAGGGTTCTTTGGCGTAGACCACCCATTCGATTTTACGCAGCGGTTGCAGGAAAGTGTCAAAGGCATTTCGATCTGCAAGGTTTGCGAGATCGCCGAAAAATTGCAGTTTCCCGGCCTTATGCAGCTTGGCCAGCCCTTCCAGAATGAGCCGCCGATACAAGCGGGATAGAACGTGGACAGACAGGAAGAAGTTCTTGCGGCAGGCGATCCATTTTGAGCCATCTGTCGAAAGCCCTCCCCCCGGCACGATCATATGGACATGGGGGTGGTGGGTCATCGCCGAGCCCCAAGTGTGAAGGACCGACGTTATGCCAACCTTTGCCCCCAGATGTTTAGGATCAGCGGCGATTCTGACCACAGTGTCCGCGCTTGCCCGCATCAGAAGATTATAGATCTCGCGTTTGTTCTGATATGCGATGTCGGCAATCTGCTTTGGCAAGGTGAAGACCAGATGGAAATACCGCACAGGCAGTAGTTCAGCCTCACGTGCCGCAAGCCATGTCTTCGCCGCAGCCGCCTGGCATTTTGGGCAGTGACGGTTGCGGCATGAGTTGTAGGCGATATGCTCATGCGCGCAGTCGGCGCAGCGCGCGACATGACCGCCAAGCGCCGCGGTTCGACAGCGCTCAATCGCACTCATGACTTTGAACTGGTTCAGGCTGATGTGTCCTGCGTTTACGGCACGCCAGACAGCACCATGGTCACGGAAGATATCCGCGACCTCCAGTGATCGACTGGGCATGGTGGCCTATGAAGGCTTAGGCTTGCCCTTCTTCCGCTTGGCTCCATTCAGATCATCCAGCGGACTGTCCACTGCTGCGATCATACCGGTGGCAACGCTGGCATAGCGTGCTGTGGTCGTCAGTTTACTATGCCCCAAAAGGGCCTGAATGACGCGGATATCCACGCCGCGCTCCAACAGATGGGTTGCAAAACTGTGCCTCAACGTGTGCAGCGTGACCGGTTTGGTGATCCCGGCTTCCCGCGCGGTCTCTTTAAATAGCCGCGATATCTGTCGCGCTGAGAGGTGTTTGCCGCGATAGCCGGGAAAGAGGACCCGCTCGGGTGCAGGAACATCCTTGTCCTGACCGGTCGGCCGTTCTTTCCACCAGTCGCGCAGCAGGCTCAAAATATCGACAGGCAGCATGACGATGCGATCCTTGCGCCCCTTCGATTGCACGATGCGGATGATTCCCTGATCGCTATCAATATCACCAACCTTGAGCCGCACGACCTCGCCTGCGCGCATCCCGCAGCCATAGGCAAGCGACAACATCACGCGCGCCTTCAGGCTCGGAGCCATGGCCAGAATGCGTTTAATCTCCTTTTTGCTCAGCACCAGTGGCACTTTCACCGGTTCCTTCAAATGGAAGATCTCGGCCACAAGATCATGCCGTCGAAGGGTCACGCGGAGCAGAAACTTGACCCCTGTCATCGTTTGGTTTCGGGTGCAGATGCTGACGCCGCTCTCGATCAGATATTGTTGGAAATACTTCACATCGTCTGGCGTGGCCGTCTCTGGAGAGCGCCCTAACCAAGCCGCAAAACGCTTACAGGCGCGCAGGTGACTACTCTGTGATGCAGGGCCGAGATTGCGCCCTGGCATATCGGAAATCATGCGCGCACGAAGGGGCGTCGTTGGTGTCGATTGTTGAATGTTCATCGGAAAACCCTCTGTCAATCGAGGCAAAATCACCTCAACCAACAGCACACACCCAACAGCACAAAACGCGAAACAAATCCCTACTCAACGCTACACCCGCAGCAAGCGCCCCTATCGCGAAGCGATTTAGTGCCTGGGCCGATAGTGACAGATGCTGCGCCATGCACATTTCTACATTAAGGGCGGAAAGCTGCTGTTCGCTGCAGCGCGCAGGTAAGAGCGTTGCTTCTCAAAAGCTGACATTCACAAATTTAGAAGTTTTAGACCTCGACGAGCCCAGCGGCGGTTTTTGATGTCGATGATAAATCCAGTTTGTGATCGCGTCCCAGGTCGAGCTGTTCCTTCCTGGATTGTTTTCAGGTTAGTGTGCGAGAGAATTATTGGATTATTGATTTGTTTGAATTCTTAAAAATAAATGGCTTTGAAAAAGGCCAACGAGAGTCGTTCGAAGAATTGGTTTGCGTTTTGGCCAAACGGGAAAAACTCTCTGGTGACGTCTACTATCAAAGAGTTGAAGGTGCTGGTGGCGATGGAGGTGTTGAGGCGCTTTGGATATCTGAGGACGGGGCAAAGACAGGCTATCAGGCAAAATTCTTCTCGAGTTTGGGCTCGAGTCAGTGGTCGCAAATTGACGAATCCGTCAAACGAGCGCTAGAGGTTCACCCCGAATTAAAGCGTTATGTCGTCGCAATTCCGATAAATCTGACGCACAAAAGGTGGTACTTTGGGTATGGACAATCCGCTTGGGAAAAGTGGCAAGCTAGGGTTGCCAAGTGGACCAACTGGGCGTCCGTAAAAGGGCTGGAAGTGGTTTTTGAACCATGGACCGCTTCAGATCTAAATGAGCTACTCTTGCGGGAAGAAAACCATGGCCTCGTACAACACTGGTTTGGCGAGCAGGTGCTGGGCGTCGGTTGGTTCAACAATGCATTCAACACTTCCAGGAGCCTCTTGGACGATAGGTATAGCCCCTCAGAACATGTCAACACCTCCCTCGAAAAGTTGTTTGATGCACTGGTTCGCGGCCCTTCGACCATGGCCGAAGTCAGGGGTTGCTACCATGAGCTATCCAAAAAGCGTTTTCCTTCAATTGATTTTAAGAAGATAGCTCAACAGCCTAGCAAAAAAGATCTCCAGATTGCGGAACAAGCATGGTCGGACTTAGTTGCGACGGAAACCTCGTTTTCATCTAATTACTGGGACGAATGGCACACCGAGGCCGTAAAAAAGGCATTGGATGTTTACCGAGAAGCGCTGCGTCCTCTAGAGGCCACGCTTACACGCGCAAGGCAAGCGGACGACGCTGACGCCAAGCGGAAAGACATATCGGATATTAACAGCAGTCTATCAGGAACGCTGGACGCGATTTATCGCCTTAGGTCTCTGTTGAGGAGTAAGAATCTTCAGGCGGAGCGAGCTCGATTTGCAATTGTCACTGGCCCCGCAGGTGCAGGTAAATCACATTTGTTGGCACACATCGCCGATCAGCGTTTATCCAACGAAGAACCCACTGTTCTTTTGGTTGGTCAAAGTTTCTCAGAGGCGGAGATTTGGGGGCAAATTGGCGCATTTCTCGATATCGCTGAACGCACTTCTGGCGAGATATTGGGTTTGCTGAGCGCCGCCGCCGAGAGGCAGGGAAAGCGTGCATTGGTGCTGATTGACGCGATCAACGAGGGTGTAGGCGCGAACTACTGGCGGGATCGCATTTCCGGTCTGTTGGCTCAGGCCAAAGACTACCCTGACCTAGCTTTTGTTTTCTCTTGTCGCGAAGAGTATCTCAAGTTCGCTTTTCCGAAAGCGGTGCTTGAAGCGGCTACCGTGTTTCGCGTGCGCGGATTTGAAACTCTGGAAGAAATGGAAGCAGCCACGGTGTCTTACTTGGACGCAAAGGGCATTTCCCGGCCAAATACTCCTTGGTTATCGCCTGAGTTTCGAAACCCCCTTTTCTTGAAGAGCACCAGCGAAGCACTGCAGGCGAAAGGCGAGATCGAATTCCCGAAAGGCCTGCATGGAATTTCACAAGTGATGGCGTTTTATCTCGACTCTCTCTCTCTTCGAACGGGCGTTGAAGGCGTCGATCATGATCTCCTAGCGACCGCCATCAAGCGAGCGCTGAAAGCAATCGCCGCAAAGATGGTCGAATCTGGTAATGACTTCGTGGATTTGGATTCAGCCGACCACATAACGAACGAAAATTTTTCACAGCTACCGAGCCCTCAAAGAGCTACTTGGCTAAGCGTTTTGACGCGATCTAGCATTCTACGCAGAGACCCGCCGCCATTCGAAAAAGAAGGCGATCCGCTGAATCCAAAACAAGATCGAATTCGTTTTGCCTTCCAGCGCTTCCAAGATCATCTTATGGCACAAGCTGTGGTCGGCCAGCTCAATGCCGATAGTCTGACCGAAGCGTTAGAGGTGGATGGAGAGCTAGCTTTCCTTTTCTTCGATCAAGACATCAAACAAGGTTTTTCGTACTCTTACGCAGGCCTCTTGGGTGCGTTATCGACCATTTATCCCGAACGGTTTGGCATTGAATTCGCGGATACGCTGCCCGAAGGTGCAGACCATTGGTCTAGAGATCACATACTTCAAGAAGCATTCGAGACTAGCTGCAAGTGGCGTCAATTAGACTCGTTCACAGATCGAAGCCTAGAGCTCTTGAATGCCGCAGAAGAACACTGGGTCGACGATTTGGCGCTTCTGGTTGAGGTGTCGATGACGATTGATCATCCTTGGAATGCTACATTCTTGCATAAATGGTTGATCGACCAGCCAATGCCAGAGCGAGACAGCTACTGGACCAATTGGGTCAACTGGGCGGAAGCAGAGCAAGGCAATCAGATTGATCGGCTAGTTTCATGGTCGAATGGGGCAGCAAAGACGGACATACGCCATCTGGAACTTGCTGGGCTGGTTCTGTGTTGGATGTTGACGAGTTCGCGGCGAACAACACGAGATCTGGCATCGAAGGCTTTGACCTCGATATTTTTGCGCCAATCGACCGTTTTCCAGTTTGTCTTGGACAAGCTGGCGGACTGCGATGACCCTTATCTAATTGAGCGCCTTTATTCATCGGCCTTTGGCGCGTGTTGTATGGACCAATCTGCGGAGCGGTTGAGTTCGTATTCCAGCGCCGTGTGGAAAGCGGTCTTCAAAGACTGCGAGCCACCGGTCGCTCTGTTGACCAGGGACTATGCGCTCGGAATTGTTGAACTCGCGGAGAAAAGGAATGCGCTTAGCACAGACGTCGATTTGGACGCCTGCAAACCGCCGTTTGGGGCGTCGCCTCCAGAACTTGAGATTGCGGTTGATGACTTGAAAGCGATTGCTGAAGAGCGTGGGTCGGAAGAAATTCTACGGTCGGCCCACGACGAATGGGGCGACTTCGGAAAGTACACAATTCCTGGTCGCGTGAGGCCCTTTCTTGCAGCCAGGTTGGATGGCCCAGCACCAATTTCCAAAGATCAAGTCAAGGACTTGTTCGTACTAGAAGTGGTTACACCGTTTCCCGAACGAGAGGCAGCGCTTGGGGTCTTCGAAAAGCAGCGCATCAATCCGGCCCTTTGGATGATCAGATTCCTGGGCGGCGAAGAAGACGGCGAGTCGGAGGCTGAACTAGAGGGCGAAACGCTTAAAAAAGAACTTCTTGAAGCAAGACAAGCGTTCGAGGGCTTGTTGTCAGATACTGAGAAAAAGAGGTTTTCCCGAGAATTCCTGCGGGAGGGGCTCGACCATTCCCAATTTGAATGCGTTGATGTTCAAAAGTGCCGACTGTGGATAACAAGACGGGCCTATGAACTTGGTTGGACAAAGGAACTATTTCCCAATGATGGACAAGGAACGTATGGTTCTCGGCACGAAAACGATCTGGAAAGGATTGGGAAGAAATACCAGTGGATTGCGCTGGACGAAATTGCCGCGCGCCTCTCTGACAATTTCTGGCATCTGAACGAGTGGCCCGAGACACCGGTCAGGTATAGATATACCCACCAGAACTATTATCGCGACATCGAGCCGACTATCCTACCAACCAATTCGCGTTTTGTAACTACGTCAGGCGGTGATGAGGATTGGATGATAGAGCCAATTGTACGTTTGCCAGAGGTATCAGAGGCAGATTTGAAAGCTTGGCCGTTCGAAGAAGACCCGACAGAGGGTTTGGAAGGCAAGTTGGTTCGTTCTGATAGCGATGGCGCAAGGTGGAGAGTTCTGTACGAGTTCAACTGTGAACGACAGAGGTACGCAAACCCAAGCCCAGGACATGGCGCAAGATACGAAGAATTTCGCTTCATCTATTGTGTCTTTGTAAAGAACGGCGATGCCGAGAAGTTCATTTCTGAACTAGATGAGTGCCGGTCCCTAGATGTCTCGGATTTCAATCCCCGCGAAGTCATCGATGGGCCATTCCTATTGGAAGCGTTTTGGCGAGACACATGGACTTCTGAAAAGTTCAGCGAGGTCATTCGGGGCTCGTCAGAGAGCTACAGATACTCGAATCCTGTGGCCAGATATTATTGGGAAAGCCATATGGACAAGACGCTGCCTGATGGTTTTGGCGTCTATGTACCACAGCGTTGGTTGGCAGAGGACTTGGGTATTAGGCTTGAAAGCAATGGAGTAAGGGGCTGGATTGACAACGACGGGCATGAGCTAATCAAGGCTTTGAAGCCAGTTGAAGACAAATCTGCTGTCTTGATCCGCGAAGGAGCGCTCTTGGACTATTGCAAACGAGAGGGGGTCACGCCGATTTGGCTTCTAATCGCAGAGCGCAACACATGGCCTAGTGGGAATAATGACCAAAGCTGTTGGCGGCGTTCTGAAGGAGCGTGGTGGGAAACCGCGAAGAGGTGGGACTCCATCAGTTGGAACAATGATACGAAACGTTAAAGTCTCCCACTCTTAAACATTGGCTGTACAAAACATGCTTCAGGTGAATTCAATCAGTTGTTCACCCAATGTAACAGGCGCTCCGCAGTAGTCGGCTGAGTCATGATTGTGCAGCCACCACGAATGGCCGCAATGCGGGCTGCAACAGCAGCATCCGAACAGGGCGGCTAACGGCGGCTTTAGGCCGTAAGCCGCTTTGTTGCAATGTCTTGCAGCGATATCCGTGGACCACGGTCCGTGTTCCTTGCAAATCAGGTACTTGATCCACGGATCTTGGTAAAATGGTGCCCAGAAGAGGGGTTCGATGCCTTGCCAGGGACCTTGGTCCGAGTGCAATCATTGCAATAACAGTATGTTAGCAGCCCGCAAGCACGACGCAAGGGCCTTGTTTTGGTACACCCAGCGGTACCACGGTCCAAGGACCGTGGAGCAAGAATTAACGGCAGGGGTTAATGTGCCTAATTGCTACAGTTGAGCCGCAGGACATAGGACCGGGGACCCCGGATCAGGGACCCTGCGCCTTGGACACTGGGCCTTTAGTATTAGAGTGGTGGATTCATTGGGTGGGGGTTTTGTTTGGATGCCTATGCCATGGATAGTCACGTACCAATTTCAAGCCAACCCGTGCCGCTGCTCTTGCTGAGTGGTGTCAATTATTGAGCGCATAGATTTAGGCTGTGGCAGCAATTTGATGCTTGTTCTCATTAGTCTGAGAGCATCCCACTAGACAGAAGGCAGCGTGCCTTTTATGAACAGCCTATGCCTCATGACCATACTGATCACGATCACCCGCACACATTGCTACCCTCTGACCCTGCTCTTCGGGTCAAGGCGCTTGAAACCATCCTGACCCAAAAAGGGTTGATTGACCCCGCGGCGTTGGACAAAATCATTGAAGCCTACGAGACCAAGATTGGGCCGCGCAATGGCGCCCGTGTGGTCGCAAACGCTTGGACTGACCCTACCTTCAAGGCCGCATTGCTAAGTGATGCGACGTCTGTGGTGTCTGAGTTGGGCTATTATGGCCGGCAAGGCGAACATATGGTGGTGGTAGAGAATACAGACGAGGTGCACAATATCGTCGTGTGTACGTTGTGCAGCTGTTACCCGTGGCCTTTGCTCGGCATCCCGCCTGCATGGTATAAATCAGATGCTTATCGCGCCCGCGCTGTCCGAGAGCCGCGCAGGGTGTTGGCTGAATTTGGCGTGACCTTGCCCAGTGAAAAGGCTGTGCGCGTTTGGGATTCCACTGCTGAGATTCGTTATTTGGTGCTGCCACAGCGTCCTAAGGGCACGGATGGAATGGATAAGGTCGCGTTGATGGGCCTGATCACCCGCGATAGCATGATTGGCACAGGATTGGCGATCGCGCCATGAGCCGCGTTCACGATATGGGTGGCCGCTTTGGCGATGGTATGATTGTGCCCGAGACTGAAGATGATCCCGTTTTTCATGAAAAGTGGCATGGCCGCGCGCTGGCCATAACTTTGGCCGCTGGTGCCTTAGGAAAATGGAATATCGATATTAGCCGTCATGGTCGAGAATGCCTTTCGCCTGTCGATTACGCATCCATGTCATATTACGAAAAATGGATGGCGGGTTTGGCTGGGCTGTTGGTGGACACTAATATCCTAAGTCGTGAAGAATTGGAGAAAGGCCGTGCGATTGGATCAAGTAATCTGACAGCTAAGCGGATGGACGCGGATAAGGTTGCAGGGGTTTTGGCCTCTGGTGGTCCTGCTGATCGTCCCAGTGATGTGCCTGTTTTTTACAACGTTGGCGAGACGGTCCGCACCCGTAAGATCAATGGCAACCGCCATGTGAACGGTGGGCACACGCGGCTGCCCACATATGTCGCTGGGGCAGTGGGGCGTATCGTGATGATCCATGGCACACATATATTACCAGACAGCAGTGCACACCGTTTGGGTGACGCTGCGGAGCCACTTTATGCGGTCGCCTTTTCGGCGTCGGAGTTGTGGGCTAACCCTGAGCACCCTAAAGACGAGGTCGTCTTGGATTTGTGGCAAAGTTATCTTAGTGGTGCATCTTGAGCGCCCGCGAACCTGTGTTTGAGGCTCCGTGGCACGTACAGTTGTTTGCCCTGACTGTTCATTTGAACGAGGCGGGGTACTTTGCGTGGCCTGATTGGGCGGATCGCTTTAGCGCAACCCTGAAGCGTCAAGGCGTGGATAAAGATCTGAATGGCGGTGACGATTACTTTAGCGCATGGCTTGAAACGTTAGAGGCGTATTTATCCGAAACAGGTGCCGCGTTGCCAAAGGACGTCGTACAGATGCGCGATGCGTGGGAGCAGGCCTATCTTTCAACGCCCCACGGTGAACCTGTCGCGCTGGGATAGCGCAGCCGCAACTGTCTACGTGGCTCTGCCAGGTAAAACTCGCTTGAAGCGGATAGAGCGACTTTGTAACCTCGTCGAATGACAAAACACTCCTCATCTCGCTACATCAAACCTGGCCCGGGGTTGCTGCACCATCTTGTCTAGACCCATGGACTGGGAACCAAGAACCTTGGGCCCCGGACAATTGAGTACGCATCCACGTCCGCGTTCAGCGCTGCTTGGACTCAGTTGGCGTTGGATGATTTTGCTCGGACCGCGGTCCGTGGACCAAGCCACGCATGCCTAGTCACACCATCCAAAATGGGGTATTATAAAACCCCATAAATGGTGGAGATTTTAACATGACAAACACCAACCTCGAAAATGGCATTCCATGGCGGTTTGGTCCTAATTGGCCTGGCCAACGGTGCGGCGCAAAAACACGTAAGGGTACGCCATGCCAGCGGCCTGCTAGGCTGCCTGTGGGGCGCTGTAAACTCCATGGAGGGGCTTCCACTGGCCCAAGGACCGAGGAAGGCAGGGCGCGGATCGCGGTCCTTCACACTACGCACGGACGACTGACGAAGGAAAAGCGGGTGGAGGCCCGTCTGAGAGCTCAGGTTGGACGGGAGATCCGAGCCGAGCTGCGAGACATCGAGCAGGATGCCATCGCAGCGGGGACCTTGGACAAGGACTGGCGGGACCAGTTCAAATAAGTCCAGCGTTCAGACCAACCTTTCTTCTTCGCCCGCGGATGGCTGGAAGTCCCAGGTGTCCCAACCTGTCTCACCTCTGCAAATCCTATAAAATGCTTTTGGTGAAATGACTTAACGCTAGGTGTCACAGGTGTCACAGTTGTATAACTAACCTACCTATAAATCTGTCTTTACGGGTAAACAGTTTTAGGAGGGGTGTTGTTACACTCCTGTGACAGCCGGGACACTGGGACAGTCAGAAGTCAAAAGGGGATGTCATCAGCCGGGTAGCTACTGGGCTCAACCACTCCTTCGTCGGTATCGAAGACATGTGATAGACTTAGAGCGTAAACATTGCGTCTAGCGCCAAGCAGACTGACTTTTGCAGTGTTGCGTCCCTTATCACAATTAGTGAGGAGGCCCGCCTCACGTAGGCTTTTCCCGATCGCTAGCTGACTGGAGCCGAGATGGTTGTCCAGAGATGAAGCAATAGCTTTGACAACGCTTAATGATGCGCCTGGCTCAATATAAATGGTATCCTGATCGATCCAGCCAATCCTGCTTCCCATAGCTTCGCTGCGGAACCCTGTATGAGTTTCCACCCGCCGCCAGCCCAAAGTCCGCGAATTTGAAGGCTCACCGCCATGCTTGCCTTCGATGTGCGCCTTTCCGCTAGAGACAGCTACACGTATGAGCTCTACAAAACGTTGTGCGTCTGACGCTTCCTTGTCGATAGATGTTTGCAAGGATGCCAAATTGCCTGCCGCTTTTGTACCGAGTGTCATAAAGGCCGCGGTTTTTGATGAGCTAACCTCGCCAGCCTTCCCAGCAAAATCGAGAAACGCGCGCAGCCCAGTTAAAAGATTGGCGAGATTATCTTGCATCCTTGCATGTCCACCAGTGCCTATGTTTGCACGATTGCACTCCGATGTGATTTCAATAAGCTCAAGTAGCCTATTAGCCTTGGCCTCTGCTGCCAGCCATTGGACAAAGGTGGCCATGACCGTGGCCAGAGTACCGTCACGAACAAGTTTTTGCAGTCTGCTCAAAACTTTGGTGTCTATATCTCCTCGGGCGATATTGATGATAACTAACCGTGCCTGAAGTGAATGACCGTTTGGAATATCTTCACCAGTCGCTAGAATAATGCCCCTCGGATAAAATGCATTTCTGATTTCGGCCGTGGAGGTCATTCGGCTTCGGCCCGATTGGTTGCCCTGGGCTCGGAGTAGCCGCTCAGCATTTGTATGGGTTTTGGCCACTTCTTGTTTTGTCCCACGTGCTACGAAGTCATCGACAACTAGGAGACAGTCTTTTGCTAAGAAGGCTGTCTTCTCAAGAGCGTTTCCAGTGCTTGACCAATTCGCAGGGAGATGTGCTCCGTCGAACTTTGGGCCCCAAAAACCCTGTAGCACGCCAGCTGCAGCGGATTTGAACGTTCCTGTCGTGCCTTGTAGGTAAACTGAACAGGTCGCCGGTTGAAAGTGGCACAGGGTTGCCCGCATGACAGCGCCAAGTAGCACAAGTGCCACGCCATCTCGTTGCAAGTGACAAAATGCTTCCAGTATTCCTTCGAGATCCAAGGTCCGAGGATCAACGGGCGCGGGTAGACTGAAATCACCCAGTGGTCCCTGTAGCTCGCAACTCGCATCGAGATTAAGACCTTTTGTGCCGATTCCGCCTGTGTGGGTTAAGTATAACAGCTCATCATTGAATTGGGACCAGCCGGCGTGTTGGCAAAGTTGCAATATCTCCGGATTGGACCGTTCTTTGATGGCGGCTACGACATGGTCCCTGAAGCGACTGCCCACGGTAATCTGTGCGCTAGCTCCCCACGAAGTGGGAAGCCAGTCTAAGCGGTCAAACTCAGATGCAGGAACATCAATGGTGGGCATTGCCTCACCTGTCTCCAGTCTGCCCGATACCTTAAAGTGGCGGGATGTAGTCAGGCCGTCATTTTTGACGACCTCACGTTCAATCTCTGCGGTAAAATTACATAGCCGGATTGGCTTAGCTTCTCCCTTCCTGTCAAACTTCAACAGGTGAAAAGCGCCCCCAAAGTCTGCATACTGCCGCGACATTTCAAGATTAGCCGCCGCAAGATCGGCCGCCTCCCGCGCTGCATTGCTGTCCGCTTCAAGACGTGCAGTGATTGATGTCCCCTCAACCATGGCGGCTATGCTTTTTAAAGATGGAACGGGCAGTGTTCCGAACTTCACAGAAGCCAAGCGGAGGCTTACAACAGCGTTGGTTGATTATCATAAGCTCTTCAAGAAGCTGTTCTTCAGTGAGCTTATGAACGCGAATCAGAAACCCGGCTCTTCTAGCAAGGGCATTATTTCTACCTCCCTCGGTTACGGTGTCATAAAGTTCTTTGCGAACGCCACCGTTCCCTTGCGTTTGACGTTTAGCTGTAAGGGACTGGCGCTCTGCCGCCCGGATTATCTTGCGTAAACCGTCTGGGATTATTGTGATCCCGGCTGGAGCCAATACGTCCTGCTGTTCGTAGCACGACCTCATATGCTGCTGTTCATCTAAAACAAACTTATCAACCGTAGGTGGGATGGAAATCAGTTCACCGGACCTCCGGACGAAAACGCCAGGAAACAGATCCAAACCACCTTCAAGAAACTGGTCTTTTCCGGAGTAGAACAGACATGTGTGGAAACGCCCTTCTGACACTCCATTAACAATAATTTCATGTCTGATAAGAGTGTCGCAACATGGGCAGAAGTAGCCCTGGTCTTCTAAAGTATGCATGCCAACACCAGGCTCATATGTGTAAGCTGTCAGGGCTACTAATCCAGATTTGGGGCCAGTTTTTACCGCGATACCCAACTTTTGGGGGTGCTTCAAAATGGCCTGATATGTAGCGTATGCGTCCCCACGCTCTGTTTTTGTGCGAGGATCAACTGCTCTTTTGCCATTATGCATAAGTACTATTTCGACGCCCATCGCGCTCCAGCTAGCAGCAGCCAATGCGACATCTTCATTTTGTGCCTGACATGTCATTTGCATTCCTCCACGCGCGCAGTAATCCATGCGTCGATTTCAGTCTCTTGCCATCCCGCAGCACGGCCGCCTGGAGCTAACTTATAGGGTTTGGGGAATTTGCCTTGTGCAACCAGCCCGTAGATTGTGGAAGGTTGAAACCCTACTTTTGAGGGAAGGTCTTTCATACGCAGTGTGCGGATATTTGAAACGGTTTGCATATCTGAATAACTCCTATGATATCCACAGTCGTTCTGGAGACATTGGAGCTTGTGGTGCTTAACTCTGCGTTTTTTCTAACTGACCCATCCACCACCTAACTGATCGTGGACTGAATATGAGGTCTTCTAACCCATTCGAAATAGCTGCGTTATACGCTTCTGATGAAGGCTCAGCTAACTGCTGTGTTATCCAAGAACAGAAGTAGGTCCGAGTGACAGATTTGTTTTTTTGGGGGTTCTCTATGAATAAATCGGCCAGTCTAGGAAGAAACGCTTTCGCCTGATTCCTAACGTCTTCAGTTAGCTTTCCACCCTTCAATCCTCTGATAGTTTTTACGGATATTGTATTTTTCTCTAGTGATTTCAGTGCTTCTTTTTGAGGTAATAAGCCGGCAATGCCACTTGTATCATTAAGAATTTGAGCATGTGCTGCGAGAGCTAAGAGCCATGTGTTGGAAGACGCAACTTTCCCAGACTTTTTGTTCACCAAAACCAGGTGGACTTTATTGGCGCCGGCGTGTTCAACCAATGTACTCACTCCAAGCGCCCATAAGCTCTCTGCGTCGCTCCAACTGATCTCCTCGCCGGTAGGCGGCCTCAGCTTTGTTCCTGATAGTATGGGCGAGTGCTAGCTCAATTGTCTCGTTTGAGAACTGATGAGCTTCCTCCGCCGCCCAGTCTCTGAAGGTACTGCGAAAGCCATGTGGTGTGTATGGCCCCACATCCATCTTCCTCAATAGGGCGAGCATGGCCCCATCGCTTAGCCCGGTCCCAGCCTTCCAACCGGAAAATACAAAATCGTCTGGGTTTCGGTTAGATTTCATGCTGTTAAGGATTTCCATTGCACGATTGCAGAGCGGCACTCGATGTTCCCTGCCTGCTTTCATGCGATCTGCTGGAATGGTCCATACTTTGGTGGTGAGGTCAATCTCCTGCCATCTCGCACCACGGACCTCGCCTGTTCGTGCTGCAGTCAATATCATAAACTCCATCGCTAAAGCTGAGCTTCCCTTGCGGCCTCTCAGCTTTATTATGAACGTAGCTATCTGTTTGTATGGCACCGCTGCGTGATGCTTGACCCGTTTTACTTTGGCAGTCTTGGCAAGGATTTTATCAAGGTGGCCGCGTAGTCGGGCAGGGTTCTCACCTTCGACATACTTCCGTGCGCGTGCCCAATACCAGACGGTTTCAATACGTTGTCTAACGCGACTGGCAGTCTCAGCCTTGGATATCCATATTGGTTCGATAGCCTTCAAGACGAGATCCGTATCTAAATCGGAAACGGATAGGTTACCAAAGACCGGGTATGCATAAGTCGTGAGCGAGTTAGCCCATTGCTGAGCATGTTTGGCATTTTTCCACTCAGGCTTTTTACTGGCGATGCATTGTTCTGCGGCTTCCTGAAACGTTATTGACCGTGCTTGTTCCAACTGCCTTGCGCGCTTGACCTTCTCGCGTTCTTCTAGTGGATCTAAACCGCTTAGAACTTGCCTGCGGCATTCCAAGGCCATGTCCCGTGCCACCGCTAGTGATACCAAACTAAGCGCCCCCAAACCCATCTCACGCTGCTTGGCAGTAACCGGCGATTTGTAACGAAACAGCCAGGATTTGGTGCCGCCACTGGCAACCTGTAGATATAGGCCCGGGTCACAGCGGTGATAGCCAACGTCAGTGACTGTCTCTACGCCCCGTGCCGATTTCAGAAAAGCCATGATGATCTATCCCTACCCACAACGCTACCCACAACAAAGTAGCAGATTACAGCAGGTCTGAATAGGTCTGATAATGTATCAAGTGCATGAAATATGCTGTTTTAGCCAACCAAATAAGAGGTTGTCGTATTTCTGCAGATAATAGTACGGGGGACTGAGCCTCCGCCATCATACCATTATTGCTATAATCACTAGTAAAATAAGGGGTATGGTGGTGTGAGTTGAAAGAGCTTACTCACACGTTTAACTCACACGTCTAACTCACACGTTTCCCGCAGACATGTTTTGATGAACTTAAAGGCACTGTTTGAGGCGCTCATGGTGGTTGATCCGATTCCTAGCTATTTGCGCTGGACTTCAGGTGTATAATCCCTACCCCCCCCCTCTGTCAGGGATGTTGTCCGCTGCTCTATTTTTCTCTAATTTTCAGGTGGGCGGATTAGGACAATGACATGGGATATTCACTGGAACGAAAAGCAGCTGTGCTGAAACGGATGCTTCCGCCGAACAACGTGGCCATTCGGCAGCTTTCGCAGGAGGAAGGGATTTCGGAGGCGACGCTTTTCTCTTGGCGTGCTCAGGCGCGCAACAAGGGGCAGCTTTTGCCTGACGCTGATGCGAGCCCTGAGGGCTGGTCTTCACGTGACAAGTTTGCGGCGGTGTTGGAAACTGCTGCGCTGAACGAGGCTGACCTAGCCGAATACTGCCGCAAACGCGGCCTTTACCCGGCGCAGATTGCCATGTGGCGAGTTGCTTGCGAGCAGGCCAACGACTGGGACCGCACGAGTGCAGCACGTCTTGTGCGTGCGACCAAGGAAGACAAGAAACGGATGAAAGATTTGGAACGTGAGCTTGCTCGCAAGGATCGCGCACTGGCCGAAACTGCAGCACTGCTTGTTCTGCGAAAAAAGGCCTCAGCGATCTGGGGGGACGGAGAGGACGCATGATCAGCACCCCAGATCGCCAAACCGCAGTTGCTCTGATCAATGAGGCCGTCACCGCAGGAGCGCGGCGCGCCAAAGCCTGTTCCGAGTTGGAAATCAGCGAACGCACTCTGCGGCGCTGGACAAAAGACGGCGAGGTTCGCCCTGATAAGCGCCCCCTCGTGCCGCGTGCGGAACCAGCAAACGCGTTGAGTACGGCAGAACGCGCGGCTGTTCTAGATGTCTGTAATTCAAAGGAGTTCTCTAGCCTTCCCCCAAGTCAGATTGTGCCAAAGCTAGCCGATCAGGGTCGATATCTGGCCTCGGAATCGAGTTTCTACCGCATTTTGCGCGCCAATGGATTGCAGCATCACCGGGGTCGAGCCAAGTCCCCAGTCAAGCGTAAGAAGCCCACAAGCTATCAGGCCAGTGCGCCCTGTGAGGTCTGGACCTGGGACATTACCTGGATGCCGGGACCTGTCGCAGGCATGTTCTTCTATCTGTATCTGATCGTGGACATCTTCAGCCGGAAGATCGTGTGCTGGGAGGTCCATGAGCGTGAAAGTGCGGATCTGGCTGCCATTCTGATCCGGCAAGCAGTGCTAGCGGAGGGCTGTCAGTTGCGCCCCTTGGTTCTGCACGCTGACAACGGCAGTCCTATGAAGGGCGCCACGATGAAGGTGACGATGGAAAAACTAGGGATCACGGCCTCCTACAGTCGCCCTCGCGTAAGCAACGACAACCCTTTCTCAGAGGCGTTGTTCCGAACCTGCAAATACCGCCCGGACTGGCCGACCAAGGGCTTTGCCACCAAGGCGGATGCTCAAACCTGGGTCCAAACCTTCGCTGGTTGGTACAATAGTGAACACCTGCACAGCGCCATCCGCTTCGTCACGCCGAATGCGCGCCACGCAGGTCATGATCGTGCAACGCTCACAAATCGTGCCAATCTCTATGCCACTGCTCGCGCGCAAAACCCGCAACGCTGGTCAGGAAAAACCCGAAACTGGCAACCAGCAGGACCCGTCTGGCTGAACCCAGAAAACGAAATCAGCGCCTCTGAAATCAGAGACGCTGCATGAAATTGGCGGACAACACCTTTGACAAACACCGCTACGTAGCCCAGCGCATTTTTACTTGTCATACTCGATCTGCATTGCGGGAATTGATAATCAAGACCTCTAACGTCATTGCTAGACGATATGCTCAAGATTTTCGCTGTGACTGATTGGTGGTATTACGAAGAATAGCAAAACAGGCCCTCAGCGACCCCTCACAGGCCGAAAAAGCGCCGCACAGTTACCTTTGTACATTTTACCCACCCAACCCAGCAAGTCAACACAACGATCACCTAATGATCTATTCGCGCTAGGCCTCAGGTGTCTTATCCTACGGGGCCCAGCGCATTGTTATTTGTCATGCTCTATCGGCTTTATGGGAATTAATAAGTTAACGTACGGTATGATCTATTTACGCCTTCAATCCAGAGGCGTAGCACCAGTTTCTATACGGATCATTTTTCCGTCTTTTAAAGTGTAAACGTGCATGACAGCTTCTTTAGTATCGTCTGGGTAAGACATAAAATCATGTGAAACTAAGATTTCATCATTTTCATAAACACAGCGTGATGAATCATATATAAATTTTGGATTGTCTATTATACTTGAAACCATAGATATCCACTCAGTCTTGGAAAATGTTTTTCCTGATTTATGAAAGACGATGACAGCATCTTTGTGAACGATTTCCGCATACGCATCGATGTCTCGGTCAGACAGTGCTTTGGTTAATTTATCATAAATCGACATTTGATCTCCAAATTCTTTATTTGTAGTATTTTATGGGTGACAACAGTAGAATATATTTGGCTCATTTGCTATAGCGGTGGGGTGATTATCCAACTGACAGTCAACATCGCGCCCATATACCATCTGCATACCATCTGCATACCATCTGCATACCATCTGCATACCATCTGCATACCATCTGCATACCATCTACAGAATTGCTCAGCTTCAAATTAGAGCTTGGAGTGACTGCCATCGCAAACTGGTGCCTTTCCCGAAGCCTTACAGCCACAAAAGAAGACCTTACTGTCCGTTTCTGATGTGTACTTAACGGGTGTAAAATTCGTACCTTTATGGCTTCCATCACAGAACGGCTGCTTGCTGCTCTGCCCACAGGCGCACCAGAAGTAACTTTTCCCAGCTTCAACTTCTATGGCGTATGGCGATTTTTGCGCAACTACTGGCTCTGACATGGCGTGATCCTTCTTATTTTATAGATAATCGAATGAAAAATGTGTAAGCGAACTGATCGAGAGTCCATACCCTTTTTGGAGGTTTTTTCTAGTATGATTGCCTTGTTGGAATTATTCCTCTGACGCTACCTTTGGGCCAGATTGCCAAAGAGAACTTGCTGAGACGTATGTATGCTGACTACAACGACAGGTGGAGTTCTATGTTAGGGAATCTGGACAGAACAATGTTATGGTGGCTTCACCAGACTATATGCCAGCTTATCTCACGAAGAATAGCACGCACAGGCCCTCATTAACCCCTCACAGGCCGAAAGGGCTTCACTCAGGGCCATTAGCTAATTTTGGCAACCAGTACCAGCAAGTGAACGTTAAGGTCATCTAGCAAGCCTATAGCCAAGCTTAAACTCAACTCATCCTAGTAATGATAGAGGGCTACTGTTGCTGTTCTCAGGTAGGGGGCTACTGTTACTGCTCTCCAGGTGTCTTACCAATCCAGTATGTCTCATGGAAGTTGTCCCTCCTGAAGTTCATAAATTTGAGTATTCTATCTGAGTATTGTTCTGTCTGGTTGGTCATAGCTAGAACATCGTTAAAGGTCTCAAGATATCTACTTCTATCAACTGACTGCAGAGCTATGACTGAATCTGGTGTTTGAGTGGTTTGAAGGTTGGCGGCGTATCTGGTTGAATTGTTGTTGGAAGACAGCAGCCCAACCAAAGGAGATACACCACCATGGGAACTACTAACATTGTTGATTTTGCGCGTCGAGACGAGATGACGGACGCGTTGACGGAGTTGCTGAAAACGGGAGCACAACAATTGATCGCGACAGCAGTTGAGGCTGAGCTTGTCAGTTATTTGGCGCAATTTACCGGCTTACGCACCGATGCCGGTCACGCGGCAGTCGTGCGTAATGGACATCATCCGGCCCGCCCGTTTCAAACGGGCATTGGCCCTGTGAGCGTGCGCATTCCAAAGGTTCGGTCCAAGGACGGCACACTGGTGACATTCCGGTCTGCCCTGGTGCCGCCCTATGTGCGCCGCACGAAGACGCTGGAAGCGGCCTTGCCATGGCTTTACCTCAAAGGGATCTCCAGCGGCGAGATGGCTCCCGCCCTCAAGGTTCTTCTGGGCCCAGATGCCGTTGGCTTGTCGGCTAATACGGTTTCGCGTTTAAAACGCGATTGGGCCAATGAATACGAGGCTTGGAAAGGCGCTGAGTTAGATGACGAGCCCATCGTCTATATCTGGGCCGACGGCGTTCACAGCGGCCTTCGGGGCGAGGATGACAAGCTCTGTGCCCTTGTTATTATTGGGGTAACTGCCCGTGGCAAGAAGCGATTTCTGGCAATTGAGGATGGGGTGCGCGAGTCCACGCAGAGCTGGCGCGAGGTTCTGCTTAACCTCAAAAGCCGAGGCATGAATGCGCCCAAACTGGCCATCGGGGACGGTGCCATGGGGTTTTGGGCGGCCATGGACGAAGTCTATCCTGAGACCCGCCATCAACGCTGTTGGCAACACAAAACGATGAACGTGCTCAATTGTTTACCCAAGCTGTCTCAGCCAAAAGCCAAGGCCGCGCTGCACGACATCTGGCAGGCCGAGACCAAAGTCGATGCAGAAAAGGCGTTCGATCTGTTCATCAAAACCTACGAACCCAAATACCCCAAGGCCACACTATGCCTGCAAAAAGATCGTGAGGAACTCATGGCATTCTTCGACTTCCCGGCGCAGCATTGGCAAAGCATCCGCACTAGCAATCCAATTGAATCGGCCTTCGCGACGATCCGGCATCGTACCAAGCGTTCAAAGGGCTGCCTGTCACGCGATGGCATGCTGCACATGATGTTCAAACTGGGGCAATGTGCTGAGCAAAATTGGAGGAAGCTACGCGGCTTTGACTACCTCGCAAAAGTCATCACAGGCGTCACGTTCAAAGACGGAATCGAAACCACAAACCCCGACCAGATCACCGCATGACCAACAATACTCAAACACCAGATTTGACAATAACTCCTGACTGCATGGCCATGATACCATTATAGCTAGGAACTTCTTGTTCTACTGCTAGGTCTCTTCCTACAAGGTTTTTGGTTGCTTTAGACATTGCACCTCTAAGAAGATCAACTCTGTTTGTTTCCACGATATAAGAATCATGAACTGATAGAATTGGGACGTTGTGCTCTACAAAGGTCTTAATGATGCTCTCTGTAATTTGGCTATCAATAAACATTAATTTGATGCCTTTATCAGAACATAGGTCATCTCCTAGATGTGGTAGCCTCTTTAGGAATGCTTCTAGTAGCTTTGATAGCTCAACATTAGTCAGCTTCTTCTCTAGTGATCCTGCTGGTTGATCCTTCCTGAATGCTTGAAATATGAGCTATGACTGAATCTGGTGTTTGAGTGGTTTGAAGGTTGGCGGCGTATCTGGTTGAATTGTTGTTGGAAGACAGCAGCCCAACCAAAGGAGATACACCACCATGGGAACTACTAACATTGTTGATTTTGCGCGTCGAGACGAGATGACGGACGCGTTGACGGAGTTGCTGAAAACGGGAGCACAACAATTGATCGCGACAGCAGTTGAGGCTGAGCTTGTCAGTTATTTGGCGCAATTTACCGGCTTACGCACCGATGCCGGTCACGCGGCAGTCGTGCGTAACGGACATCATCCGGCCCGCCCGTTTCAAACGGGCATTGGCCCTGTGAGCGTGCGCATTCCAAAGGTTCGGTCCAAGGACGGCACACCGGTGACATTCCGGTCTGCCCTGGTGCCGCCCTATGTGCGCCGCACGAAGACGCTGGAAGCGGCCTTGCCATGGCTTTACCTCAAAGGGATCTCCAGCGGCGAGATGGCTCCCGCCCTCAAGGTTCTTCTGGGCCCAGATGCCGTTGGCTTGTCGGCTAATACGGTTTCGCGTTTAAAACGCGATTGGGCCAATGAATACGAGGCTTGGAAAGGCGCTGAGTTAGATGACGAGCCCATCGTCTATATCTGGGCCGACGGCGTTCACAGCGGCCTTCGGGGCGAGGATGACAAGCTCTGTGCCCTTGTTATTATTGGGGTAACTGCCCGTGGCAAGAAGCGATTTCTGGCAATTGAAGATGGGGTGCGCGAGGCCACGCAGAGCTGGCGCGAGGTTCTGCTTAACCTCAAAAGCCGAGGCATGAATGCGCCCAAACTGGCCATCGGGGACGGTGCCATGGGGTTTTGGGCGGCCATGGACGAAGTCTATCCTGAGACCCGCCATCAACGCTGTTGGCAACACAAAACGGTGAACGTGCTCAATTGTTTACCCAAGCTGTCTCAGCCAAAAGCCAAGGCCGCGCTGCACGACATCTGGCAGGCCGAGACCAAAGTCGATGCAGAAAAGGCGTTCGATCTGTTCATCAAAACCTACGAACCCAAATATCCCAAGGCCACACTATGCCTGCAAAAAGATCGTGAGGAACTCATGGCATTCTTCGACTTCCCGGCGCAGCATTGGCAAAGCATCCGCACTAGCAATCCAATTGAATCGGCCTTCGCGACGATCCGGCATCGTACCAAGCGTTCAAAGGGCTGCCTGTCACGCGATGGCATGCTGCACATGATGTTCAAACTGGGGCAATGTGCTGAGCAAAATTGGAGGAAGCTACGCGGCTTTGACTACCTCGCAAAAGTCATCACAGGCGTCACGTTCAAAGACGGAATCGAAACCACAAACCCCGACCAGATCACCGCATGACCAACAATACTCAAACACCAGATTTGACAATAACTCCTCCAGACAAGTGGTGAGAATAACTCTGTTAATTTCGTCGTGGCCCTAATCCTAGACGTATGGTTGCCGACGCCTCCACCTGATCTGTTGTTGCTACCTTGTTTAAAGTCTATGAAGCCTTCATCGGTAAGCGCCTCAATAACTTTACGCATTCTAGAGGATATATGTAGGGCGTTATATCTACTGCCAACCTTGTACGCGTCATTGCCAAGAGCAACACCTATGCAGAGCTGCGGGTCAGTCTTACAAGCTACATACAAATCGACCAGAACAACTTTCAGGTGAGTCCTACCAGATGCCTTGCCTTGATTATTACTCTTGCCACTGATCAGGACCCTATTTTCCTCTGTAAGGCTTTCATAGACCGTATCTACAACCTGATTGATTTTAGGATGCTCTGACCAAATGTGAACGTCCAAGGGTTTAGAGTGCCATACATCGATTTCGGGTAGATCAGCCATGTTGGTCATACCTTTAGATATACATTTTTTTTCACGCAGCGCCATAAGCTGATGTTATTCAACGCAGTGTAGCCAATACCAAATCCCGATAATATAAGTCAGTAATTATGACCTAAGTGATTGTAGTTATGTTGTATTCCAGCATGAGGATGATGTGGGTGTCTAGGGTTTATATAACATTAGCAAACTACCTGATATTCCGGCCAACGCCCTTGCCGAGATGCTGTTGAAGCACTTGAGTTTTCGCTGGGGGGGGCCATAAGACCATGGGGCTTAAAAGGGTGCGTGTTGTCTAGCTTAGAATGACCCACAGGACGCTCATACAGGCCCTCTTAGCTGCTATCTCTACCCTTATGTAGGAGGGGGCAGTCGGAGGGCGGTCAAAGCACGTTTATAAGCCATCAGAAAAATCGTTAGGTCAAAGCAATCTAAAATGCTATGGATGACATATCTGGATGCTAAACGCCTAGATCACAGCCAGTGATATACCCCTCACTGATGACAGGAAATCTAAGGTAGAATGTATTTAGAAGGGACTTACTGTCGACCTTTCGACACCCCAAGTAACGACAGTAAGCCCCGACCGAAATTTTCGATGGAACCTCATAGTCGATGTTGAAATGTCTGACGTCCAAATAGCGGTATTTGATAAGAGGGTGTTGTTAGGCTCATCATTAACCACTGAGGAGTGGGACATGAGACAGACAACTGGAACACGCTAAAGAACCGTCAGCGAGGCTCCTTCCCTAAAGTCTCCCCTAAAGTCGGTACACTCAACTGACGGTTCTCGCTTAGTAGCTTCTTCACTTTACCGGTTTGGATTGAATGGCACTGGCCGTAACGCAACATGCCACTCGCTCTAATGTCTGGTTCAGCTCCACTACTATGCCTAAAATGTAGCTGAAGCTGTTGAGTCTGTAATAGTCCAGTAAGAGTAAGAAGGTGGGCCAAAAGAGAGCAGGCATATCCAATCGAATAGCTGTTTGAGTTAGCTTTGGCATGTGCGAGCTATCATCCAATGATCCATTCAAAAAAACGTGGGTGGAAATCAAAGAACCTCTCAAGCGCTGACACCAGATAATGAGTCCAGAAAGGTCTGCCCAAAATGGATTTGGTCGGGCGTCATCAGACCAATCCCGGCGTGATGATGGTCTTGGTTATACCATGCAAAGAACCTGCGGCAGAATGCGCGAGCCTGCTCGATGGTTTCAAAGTTCTTGGGGAACTCTGGCTGATATTTCAGTGTTTTGAAGTGGGCTTCGGAGAACGGGTTGTCGTTTGAGGTGTGGGGCCGACTGTGGGACTTGAGCACACCAAGATCAACCAGCATCAGGGCTGTCATCTTTGCCTTCATGGGCCCACCGCGATCTGCATGCAATGTCAGCTGATCGCGTGGAACCTCGTGTTTTTCCATCGCGTCGATGAACAGCTCTTTGAACTGGCTGGCGCTCTCCGCGTGCTCGACGCGCCAGCCAACAACGCGGCGGCTGAAGATGTCGAGGATGACATAGAGATAGAAGTAGGACCATTTCACCGGGCCCCTCAGCTTGGTGATGTCCCAAGACCAGACCTGATTGGGGGCTTCAGCTAGAAGTTCAGGCTTTTGATAGACGGGATGTGTGCGCTGTCGGCGGCGTTCGCCAACTTCGCCCTGCGCGGCCAATATCCGATACATCGTGCGGATTGAACACAGATAGGTGCCTTCATCCAGCAAGGTGGCAAAGACCTCTGTGGGCGTCTGATCCGCAAAGCGGGGTTCGCGCAGGTGGTGCAATACCTGGTCTCTTTCCCTTTCCGGTAGAGCCCGCGAAGACGCTGCGCGCGGTGGGCGTGTGCGTGGTGGTGCCGTCAGCGCCGCACGCTGTCGAAGAACGCTCGCGCGCGATAATGATAGCGCGGCGCAGACAGCCGAGGTCAAGCCGCTGCCGGTGGGCAATGCAATCGCGACGGCCATCATGATTTGCCGCTGCGCTCTTGCGTCTGCTCCATCTCGTCCAGAAGTCCCGCCACTTTTTTTGGGATGGCAATGATGGCTTCCGCCTGATCCAGACGGCGCCGCAAGGCTGTCACCTCACGGTTGGCCTTGGTCAGCTCAGCTTGCAATGGATTGGCAGGTGCCTTTTGTGGGCCACGGCGCATTGGCTGCAATGCACCCAATGTGCCGGCCGCCCGCGCACGGCGCCAATCGGTCAGTGCAGAGGAATAAAGCCCCTCCCGCCGTAGAATGGCGGAAACCCCGCCAGTGTCTGCCACTTGGTCCGTCTCATCCAGAATGCGCAGTTTGTATTTGGCTGTGAAGTTGCGTCGCTTTGGGATGCTCGTCAGTTCCGCTGTGGGAGCCAACGGCGCATTAACAACGCGGGGAGGCGACGTTGGGGCCAAAACGGCTCCAGATCCAGCATCTGGCGAAAGTGGTGATTGTGAAGGCATAACCATGGGTTCGTTCTCCTACGCCCTCAAGTGTAAACTTTAGCCAGTCAATTGTCTCACGCTTATTGGCACGGAGGGTGCAGACATCATAGACTCACTTGGAGAGTTGGAGCACCGCTGGTTTGGGCAGCAGCTATGGTGATGGGTTTGAGTTGAGCCAGAAGTCCCCGTGGATGAGGAAGTTATAACCAGTCAGCATTGGCGGGTGCTGCTTAGGGCGATAGTGACAGATGCTGCGCTATGCACATTTCGACATGAAGGGCGGGGAGCGGCCATTCGCTGCAAGCGCGAAATCGAAAGGGCAGCGTGAAGAAAGCGGACGCTCAGGGCATCAGCCAGTTTTTTCTATTGCGCAAACGCGGCGAAAGGCAGCTAGAAGCCCAAACTGCGGCTGTTCAGTGACGCAGCCAACGGCAGCCTCGGCAATGACGCCAAGCGATGCCGTTATGAACATACTCACTGATCGATTTTTTAGAGCATCTCGCCAAAACCAATGAATCAGGTTTTTGGCGAGATGCTTCTGTTCACAGCTCCGACTGATGGGCTGTTAGACTTTTTGGGTTCGAAGCAAACAGGAAAGAGCAGCCTTCGTGTCGATCAGACCAACTGGTCCGTTGCATCCAGTGACCACGATGTCACTCAAGTCATCCAACAACATCGCAATGATGTCCCGAAGCGGTGTTGTCTCTGGTATCGCACGTGCATCAGCTGCGATCTGCTGATTTAGCGGGATCATGATCTCCATTGCCCGCAACACATTCAGCGGGTTCATATGTGCCACGAATTCGGCAACGTAGGGCGTCGCAGGGTTCAGAACGATATCTTGTGGCTCAGCACATTGTACGATCCGGCCACCCTCCATGATTGCGATACGAGTACCAATTTTCAGCGCTTCATCCAGATCGTGACTAACGAATATGATCGTGCGCCCCAATTTCTCCTGCAGTTCAAGGAGCTCGTCCTGAAGCTTGTTACGGATCAGAGGGTCAAGTGCGGAAAATGGCTCGTCCATCAACAGGATCGGGGCGTCGGTTGCAAAGGCTCGCGCAAGTCCGACGCGTTGCTGCATGCCCCCGGACAGTTCGTCAACCTTGCGATCTGCCCATTCTGACAAATGCACCAGATCGAGCTGCGCACGTGCGCGGGCGTAGCGTTCGGGCGCTGCAACGCCCGCCACCTCCAGCCCATAAGCCACGTTGTCGATCACCGTCCGCCATGGCAGCAGTCCGAACTGCTGAAACACCATTGCGACTCGCTCGATGCGCAGCTTGCGCAGAGCGCGGGGGGGGGCGCCCACGACATCCACCAGACCAGCGCCTGAATTGACCTTGACTGTACCGCGTACCACCGGATTCAGCCCGTTGACGGCGCGCAGGAGCGTCGACTTGCCAGAGCCTGATAGCCCCATCAAGACGAGGATTTCACCGTTTCTGACGTCGAGCGAGCAATTGTGGACACCCAACACCTGCCCGGTTCGCTCTTTTATCTCAGAACGGGATAGTCCGTCATCCATAAGAGGCAGTGCTTCTGTGGGCTTTTTCCCGAACACTATGTTAACGTTATCGAACCGAACCATTGTATCGGACATTGTTACACCCTCCGCCGTCTGAACATGCGATCAGAGATGATCGCTACAAGGACGATGGTAATGCCAACCTCAAATCCTTGCGCGATGTTGACGGAATTAAGTGCGCGCAGGGTCGGGACGCCCAAGCCATCTGCTCCCACCAAGGCTGCAATCACCACCATCGACAAAGACAGCATGATGGTCTGTGTCAGCCCCGCCATGATCTGCGGCAGGGCATAGGGCAGCTCAACCTTCCACAAAAGTTGCATCGGAGTGGACCCAAAGGATTTGCCCGCCTCGATCAGTGCTGTGGGTGTCGACGTGATACCAAGCTGGGTCAGCCGGATTGGTGCGGGAAGGGCGAAAATCACCGTCGCGATCAGCCCGGGCACCATGCCGAGACCAAAAAGGATCAAAGCAGGGATCAGGTAGACAAAAGTCGGGATCGTCTGCATGAGATCCAACACAGGTTCCATCGCTTTGTAGAGCCACGGACGGTGCGCTGCCGCGATCCCCAGCGGCACGCCCAGCCCCATACAGACTGTCGCCGCTGCGAGGACGAGGGCCAGTGTTTCTGTGGTTTCCACCCAATACCCCTGATTGATGATCAAAAGTAGGCCAAGTGCTGTGAACACAGTAAACCCGATAGAACGCTGGGATACCCAGGCGAGCAAGGTAATCCCAGCGACAACGACAAACACGTTCGGAGCCTGCAGAAGCCAGAGGATTGCAAGAATTACGGCCTCCAACACGTCGGACAAGCTGTCAAAAGCCCAATAGTAACTATCGGTGAGCCAATCCACAAAGCGTTCCACCAACACTCCAATCGGGATCTTGTTTGCCTCAAGCCATTCCATGGTCTGTCCTCCAGTTATCTTTTTGAGCCGCTGCTGTCGCTACATTGCAAAGCCATGTTGTCAAATAGTCGAGCGCCACCGGCTCAAGACTGTGTCCTATGCCATCGAACACCTTGAATTCTGCGTGAGGGATCAGTTCACGGGCCCGGTTTGACCCATCCAGGCTCAGGCATCTGTCCTGTCTTGCGCCGATAATGATGGTCGGGGCCTGAATGCTGCGCAGGTCATCGCTGCGGTCGCCTGAACATTGTATTGCCAAAAGTTGTCGTGCGTATCCGCCTGGTGTGAATCCGGCTTCCAGCATCTTTGCCGCAAGGTCTTTTGCGTCATCCTCAGTTAGGCGCGAAGGTGACAAGAACCATATCAGATCAAGTGCCAGCATGTCGATCAGCTCTGCATTACTGTTGCCGACCTGTGCCACGGCAAGAAGTCGTGCATAGGCAGCAGGCGGAAATGGTGCCGATGCCTCGCCACCAGAACTACAAATCTGTGCAAAGGCCGTGACGCGCTTGTCTGGGCGCGCAGCAACCAACTGAGCGATCATACCGCCCATTGAAAATCCGACGATGGCAAATTTTTCCACCCCAAGGGTGTCAACCGCGCGCAACACGTCATCACGCATGTCAAACAAGGTATACGGGATCCCCGCATCATAACCGCACGGCTTCTCCGCCAACAAACGCGCAAGCCCTGGCTCAAGGTCAGGTCCGCATCGCCCCGACCGGCCCATATCGCGGTTTTCGATACAAACCACGTAAAACTGCTCTGACAACTTCCTGATAAAGTTGAGTGGCCACTCAGCCACTTGCATACCCAGCCCCAGGACCAGAACGATACACGGCGCATTTTTGTCGCCGTGTATCTCTATATGGATGGGACAGACACTTTCGATGGTTGGATGCATTCCCATCTTCCTTCCTCGAAGCTTATTCGCCCAGGTGCGCGCGAACGGCGTCCAGACCGTTGCCGCCGTCTTTCGCCTCGACGCCGTCAAGCCATGCCTCAAGGTATTGAGGTTGCTCTTTCAACAGACGCGCGCCAGCCTCTTTTGGATCATTCCCATCGTCGAGAATATAGGCCATACCCGCGCTTTCCATAGGCACATCAAAGGTCATCTGGGTCAGCAATTTACCAACGTTGGGACATTCTTCGAGATAGCCTTTGCGCACCTGAGTATGGACGGTGGCACCTCCGAAGTTGGGACCATAATGGTTGTCACCGCCAGTCAGATATTCAATGTCGAACGATGTGTTCATCGGATGCGGAGCCCAGCCGAGAAAAACGATCCACTCTTCCCCACGGGCGTTGCGTTTGACCTGAGCCAGCATTCCCTGCTCTGAGCTTTCCACGACCTTCCAGCCGCTCAGTCCAAAAGCGTCCGCCTCCACAATCCCGAGCATGATGTCATTCGATCCCGGCTCGATCCCGTACATCTGCCTGCCGAACTTGTCAGCATGGGTGGCTAGATCGGCGAAGTCAGTAACACCAGCGTCATAGACATATTTTGGCACAGCAAAGGTAAACTTTGCGCCCTCAAGGTTTTGGTGAACCGTCTCGATATCGCCAGCCTCGCGATACGCCTGAAAATAGCTCTCCATCGCCGGGTCCCAGTAGCCAAGAAAGACGTCAAGATCGCCGCCAACCATGGATTCATATATCACTGGAATACCCAAAACGTAGCTTTCTGTTGTATAGCCCAAACCTTCCAGAACCACGCTGGCGACCCCTGTCGTCAATGCCAGATCAGTCCAGCCAGGCTCTGCCATCCGCACCGTGTCGCAGTTCGCAGTGGCCTGGTGGGCGCACAGCGCCAGCGCAGTCGTTGTGAATATCAGTTTTCCAGTCATTTTCAGTTTCTCCCTTGTTCAGTAGATTGACCCAATGGTCGATAAATAGACCGTAAGGTTTAATTGACCGCAGAGTCAATAAATTATACTCTTGGTCTCCGGAGGGCCTCACATGGGACGACGAAGCATCGCTCACATTCGACGCGAAGAATTCGCACGTGCTGCATTTGAAGTGCTAGCCATTCACGGTATGCAAGGCACTACCTTGCAGCGGGTTGCCGATCACACGGGCGCATCGAAGGCTAGTGTGCTGCATTATTTCTCGAACAAACAAAGCTTGATCGAAACAGCTCTTCGGCAGTCAAACGCGACGCTCCGAAAGGAAGCGGTTGCGCTTATGAACCTTGCGACGACCCCGTGGGAAAGATTTTACGCGATCATCGAAGCGAACTTTTCACCAACGACTTTCCAGCCGGAAATCGCCCATGGCTGGATTGCGATGTGCGCAGAAGTGCCGCACGTCGCTCAGTTCCAAAGGATCCAGGCGGTCATTTACAGCAGACTTCACTGCAATCTATTGACCGCCCTTCTTGCCACCGGCATTGACCGGGTAGCCGCCGATAGCGGAGCCGAAACGATCAGTCTGTTGATTGACGGCCTTTGGCTGCGTTGCGGCCTGCGGATAGGCGGTTTGAACAGGCAAGAGGCGACAGCGCAGATCGAACGGGTCGTCGAGAGCCTTTTTGGCGACAGCGCTGAGAGAAAAGCCGCCAAAACGAAGATGGCTGAATTGGCCGCAGCCTTGACCTCGAGAACCCAATAGCGTGCCCGACCACCTACGACAGACGCAGCAACTTACAAACGATTGAATTGTCAAAGGCGTTGCTTGGCGTAAATGCGCAAAAAGTCGGTTTATATTCTGCTGACTTCGATTTATTCGAATGATCGGTTTGGGAATGTTTGCTGCGCCGCCGAACACCGGACGCTGCGCTTACCTAAGCTTTCTGCATCTGCATCCTCTACGTAGGCAAAAGGCGGATCTGGCCCGCACACAAACGTTTCAGCCAATAAAAATGCTGAGCCATGCACGAATTGCCGCAATGATAGGCTGCACCGCAGCATGTTGATTAGGCGGACAGTGTCCGCAATGGGCCGATCACGACAATGATGAGATAGAGAAGCGGTCAGATTGCTGCGCCATGCAGATTTCGACACGAAGGGCGGATTGCAGACCTTCGCTGCAAGTGCGCGGGCTCTGGGGCAATCTGGCGAAAGCGGCCGTTCAATGAGAGGTCAAATCCACAAATGCTGCAAACGATCTAATGGCGGCAGTGAGCCCATACTTACCGGTACTGCAACCGCAGCATTTTGCACTTGCAGAAACTGCGAGACGACAGGATCGGCCCCTAGCGGCCTCGGTGCGGCAGAAAGGGCCGCTTCACTGTCCTTTAAAGACTGGTTCGCATCCGGCGGACAGCACCTGTGAGACGCATTCGACACGCCGCACCAACATCAATCTCCAAACTTGGGCCAGAAGACTGATCCTCAATCGTCCGGTTCACCTGCAGAGATCGACCAGCCATTGGTTTGAACCAGGTCATTGTGTTCACCCAGCATCGGCGCCGTCCGGTCGAGTGAGAGGCTCGATGTTCCAAACCTGATCGGCGCGCGGACCCCGGGGACGCCTTCCGGGCAAATCTCAATTTCCCGGTCAATGATCTGCGGATCGGAGAATACCTCTCCAACGGTATTAATAGGAGACGCAGGAACCTTGCTGGCCTCCAAACCGGCCAGCAACTCGGATTTCGACTTGGTCCGGGTAACCGCTTTCAGAATCCTCACCAACTCGGAGCGCTTCGCCACACGTTGCGCATTGGTTTGATACTTTGGGTCTTGTGCGATATCCGGGCGGTCGAGAAGCGCGCAAAGGCGTTGAAACTGGCCGTCATTGCCCGCCGCAATGATGATGTCTCCATCGGCAACCGGAAAGACCTCGTAGGGCACGATATTGGGGTGCTGGTTGCCCATGCGCTGCGGCGACACCCCGGTCGCGAGGAAGTTCATCGCCTGATTTGCCAGCGATGCGGTGCCCGCATCAAAGAGGCTCATATCGATATGCTGGCCTTGGCCTGTTGTACTCCGAACCGTCAGGGCGGCCTGAATGGCAATGACCGAGTAGAGGCCGGTGCAGATGTCCGTGACCGCAACACCGACCTTTTGCGGCTCACCGTCGGGATCGCCGGTGATTGACATCAGCCCCGACATACCTTGCACTAAGTAGTCGTAGCCTGCGCGCGCTGCGTAGGGCCCAGTCTGCCCAAAACCGGTAATCGAGCAATAGATCAATCCGGGATTGAGCGCCGCCAGACTGGCATAGTCGAGCCCGTATTTGACGAGGCCGCCGACCTTGAAGTTCTCGATCACCACGTCAGCGTTACGGGCGAGGTCCTGAACAAAGGCGCGACCATTCTCAGTCGTGAGGTCGGCTGTGACGCTGTATTTGCCGCGATTACAGCCGTAATAATAGGCGGCTGAGCGATCATCTTCCCGATCGATGAAGGGCGGCCCCCAGCCGCGGGTGTCATCGCCCGCGGGGCTTTCGACCTTGACCACGGTCGCGCCGAGATCAGCCAGTGTCTGGCCGACTAGAGGCCCTGCGAGAATTCGGGCCAATTCAAGGACCTTGAGGCCGTCGTGTGGGGCCTGTGACATCAGAAAAACGCCTGCAGTCCTGTCTGCGCGCGGCCTAGGATCAAGGCGTGGACGTCGTGGGTGCCCTCGTAGGTGTTGACCGTCTCAAGGTTCTGGGCGTGGCGCATGACGTGGTATTCCGCCATGATGCCGTTGCCGCCGTGCATGTCGCGTGCATGTCGCGCAATATCAAGCGCCTTTCCGCAATTGTTGCGTTTAATCAACGAGATAAGTTCTGGTCCGCAGGTGCCGTCTTCCAGCATCCGACCTGTGCGGAGGGCACCTTGGAGGCCGAGTGAAATCTCAGTTTGCATGTCGGCCAGCTTCTTTTGGAACAGCTGCGTTTGCGCGAGTGGCTTACCGAATTGCACGCGGTTCAATCCATAGTCGCGCGCCCGGTGCCAGCAGTCTTCTGCCGCGCCCATCACGCCCCACGCGATGCCGAAGCGCGCGCGGTTGAGGCATCCGAAGGGGCCTTTTAGACCCTCAACGCCGGGCAGCAATGCGTCATCGCTGACCTCGACATTCTCCATCACAATTTCACCAGTCACGGAAGCGCGGAGGCTGAGTTTACCGCCAATTTTCGGTGCGCTGAGGCCCTTCATGCCTTTTTCTAGCACGAACCCACGGATCTTGCCGCCATGCGCCTCAGACTTCGCCCAGATCACGAACACATCGGCGATGGGGGAGTTGGAAATCCACATCTTCGCGCCGTTCAACACGTAGCCGCCGTCCACCTTTTTTGCAGTCGTCTTCATCCCGGCCGGGTCGGACCCCGCTTCAGGCTCCGTCAGGCCAAAGCATCCGATCAACGTGCCTGCGGCTAGGCCGGGCAAGTACTTTTGCCGCTGTTCTTCGGTTCCGTAGGCGTAGATTGGATACATCACGAGGCTGGATTGCACTGACATCATGGAACGATAGCCGCTGTCCACACGCTCAACTTCACGCGCGACAAGACCGTAGGACACGTAGCCCGCGCCGAGGCCACCATACTCCTCAGGGATCGTGGTCCCAAGAAGGCCCATCTCGCCCATCTCGGCAAAAATCTCAGGCGTGACATGCTCATTTAGGTAAGCATCGGTGGCGCGTGGCAGCAGTTTGTCCTGCGCATAGGCGCGGGCACTGTCGGCGATCATACGCTCGCCCTCAGCCAACTGGTCGACCAGATGAAACGGGTCCGCCCAATCAAACGGGGCGAGCGAGGGGCCGGTGTGACGCGTATAAGTAGGTGTGCTGTCGTTCATGCGGTTCATCCTTCAGGTTGGTGATATGTCTGGAAGCAGCCAGGGGCGCGCCCGGTGCGCAACTGCTTCATGGGCCTCGATGCTTGTGAGCCGAGTCAGCGTGTCGGAGATTTCGTCAAGGCCTTCCAGCATGCGCCGTCGCGCTGCCGCTGGGACCTCAAAGCTTAGAGGCGGCCCTCCATCCTGTACCGTGACGGTTTGCGCCTCGAGATCGATGGTCATCTGTCCAGCTTTCATGGCGCGCGCATTATCAGTGAGCGAAAGCACGATCGGCAGCAGGCCGTTCTTCATTGCATTGCTGTGGAAAATGTCTCCAAAACCCAGAGCCAATACAGCACGGATACCGAAATCAGCCAGCGCATAAACCGCCGCCTCGCGGGATGAGCCGCATCCAAAATTGGCCCCTGCCACCAGAAACACTGGCCCTGTTTCCGCATGCAGCGGGAAATCGGGGACGGGTTTCCCATTGGCATCCATCCGCAAGTCACGAAGAAGTGCGTCGCCATAGCCCTCAGACCGGGTCCGAGTCATGAAGCGTGCTGGGATCAGTTGGTCGGTGTCAATATTGTCGAGCGGCAGGCACGCAACGGGACCCGAGACGTTGCGAAACGGGATCATGACCGCACCTCCACGTCCAGCCTTCGCACATCGGTGATCCGTCCGGTCAGTGCGGCTGCGGCAGCCATGGCAGGGCTCATCAAATGGGTGCGTGCCCCCGGTCCCTGACGCCCGCGGAAATTCCGGTTTGAGGTGGAGGCACACCGCGTGCCCGGTGCCACAAGATCGCCGTTCATGCCAACACACAACGAACAGCCTGACGCACCCCACCGGGCCCCCGCCGCGCGGAACACATCGGCCAGCCCGATGCGCTCGGCTTCCATCGCGATGGCGGTTGAGCCGGGAGAGACCAGAAGCGGCACCTGCGTGCGTCCGCCTTTCAGCACGCGAGCGGCCTCATGCAGGTCGGACAGACGCGCGTTGGTGCAGGAGCCGATGAACACCATGTCCACCGGCACCCCCTCAATGGGTTGGCCGCCTTCAAGATCCATATAGGTGCGTGACTCAGCAGTATCTTCGCCAAGCGGCACGATGCCGGTGACGGCCACCGCCTCGTCGGGGCTGGTGCCCCATGTCACCATCGGAGCGACTTCTGCGGCGGCAATCGTGACCTCGCGGGCGTAGCGCGCGCCCTCATCTGAGGCGAGTATGGCCCAATCGGACTCAGCCTGGACACGCGCCGCGCCCTTGGGAGCATACGGCCGGTCCAGCAGCCATTCGGCTGTGGTCGCGTCAGGTGGCACGATGCCCGCGCGGGCGCCCATTTCGATCGTCATGTTGCACAGCGTCATGCGCGACTCGACGCTAAGAGCGGTTATGGCTCCACCAGCATATTCAACCGCGTGGCCTGCCGCTCCGTCAGTCCGGATCGTTGCGATGATGTGCAGTGAGAGATCCTTGGCCGTCACACCCTCAGCGAGGCGCCCGGTTACGGTGATGCGCATCGGTTTGGGGGGAGCTTGCCACAAGGTTTGGGTCGCAAGAACATGCGCGACCTCCGAGGCGCCTATACCGAACGCCCACGCCCCAAGCGCACCATGAGTGGCCGTATGGCTGTCACCGCATACGATGATGTTGCCCGGCAAGGTCAGCCCCTGTTCGGGCATAGCGACATGCACGATCCCCTGCCTGGGGTCGCCGCGTCCAAAGACACTCAGACCATGAGCAGCGCCATTACGGTCGAGCTTTTCGATCATGCCCGCGATTACATCTGTCGCCGGGGCGCCCGATGTGGGTACGTAATGGTCCGCCACACCGAAGGTAAGGTCAGGCCGACGCACCGACAGGCTCATCTCGGCCAGTCTTGCGAAGGCATGGTGAGACCCTTCGTGTAGGTAGTGCCGATCGACTGCCAGGAGATCCATACCATCCTCGTGAAGGACAAGGTGCGCATGGCGAATCTTTTCGACGAGTGTCTGCGCTGTCATTTCGCTGTTTCCGTTTTCGGGCCACTGCGTCGCCGTGCCCAGCGTATGAGTGCGGGCAACATCGACACGGCCATGATAGCCAAAAGGGCTAGTGTTATCGGGCGTTCGAGCACAAAAGTCGGATCGCCGCCTGAGATCTGCCAAGACCTTACTAGCTCTCCCTCGGCCAGCCCTCCGACCAACAGGCCGACGACCGTCGCGGTCACTGGGTAGCGGTAGCGTTTCATCAGCCAGCCCAACGCTCCGGCACCTGCGACAGTCAGCGGTCCGACCATGCTTCCGGTGAGCGCGAAGGCCCCCATCATCGAGATCGCAATCACGATGGGAATGAGGAAGCGCAATGGGGTCCGTACGATGTAGCCTGACAGAAATATGAACCCCAGCCCAACAATCATTAGAACAAGCGTTTGCGCCATGTTGCCAAGGATCAGGGCATAGACCACATCAGTCTGCTCGGCAATGAAGCGCGGTCCGCCTGCCACATTGTGCATCGCGAAGGCCCCCAGCAGGATCGCCGTGCCCGCACCGCCCGGAATTCCAAGCGCCAGCAACGTGACCATGCCGCCGCCCTCAGAACTGGAATTGGCCGATTCCGAAGCTATGACACCCAGCGGCTCGCCCTTGCCAAACCGCTCGGGCGTCTTGCGACGGGCAATGGCATATGATGCTAGGTTCGCCACACTAGCGCCCACTCCGGGAACGATGCCGATCATCGTGCCAATGGCACTGCCGCGCAGGATCGCCAGTGGTTGACGCAAGGCAAAAACAACACCCTTCAGGATCGAGCTCATGCGCACCCGGCGCAGATCCGCGTCTCGGATAATGTAATCGCGCCCCGCAAGACCGAACAGCTCCGCCGCCGCAAATAGCCCGATCAAAGCCGGAATCGCGGGAATGCCATCAAGAAGATAGAAACTATCGAACGTCCCGCGCATCATTCCGGTATTAGAATAGCCAACCGTGGAGACCAGCAGACCAAGCGCACCAGCGGCAAGCCCTTTGGCGAATGTGGAATCGTTCAGGATCGCGATCAGCAGCAATCCCCAAGTTGCGATCACCAGCATCTCAGTCGGGCCAAGGCGCAGGACCAAGTCAGCGACCGAGTCGACGATGACAATCAGAAAGGCGTAGCCAATAAACGTGCCTACGACGGATGCGACAAGTCCAATCCCAAGCGCCTCGCCGTGTTTGCCCTGTTGCGACATCGGGTAGCCGTCGAACGCGGTCGCCACGGCCGCAGACGTGCCGGGAATGTTCATGAGGATGGCGGGGATCGCTCCGCCAAACCCACCGCCGGTGAAAATGGCCGTCAGGAACAAGATCGCAGGCAGAAAGTCCATGTAGAGCGTTGCAGGCAGAAAAACGGCCATAGCGATGGAAATGGATAGGCCCGGCACAGAGCCGAAGACCAGGCCGATGATTATGCCGGGCACCACCACCAGCCACGCCATCGGATCCCCCGACAGCAGGCTGATTGCGCTCCAAAATGCGTCGTAGTCTATCATGTCGGCCTCAAATTATGCTGGAGGGGATGGGGACGCCCAGGACACTCTTGAAAAGGTAGACAAGCACACCCGCGGTCAGCACCGCCATGGGCACCACGACCAAGGGACGACGTTCACCCTGAAGGATCAGGGCCAGCGCGATGAAAACAGCCGTGGCGATGTCGAACCCCAGCCAAGGTGATGCGCCTGCAAACCCCAAAACAAGGACGACAAGTGCAGCCCCAATGCGGGCGTCGCCTTCGCCGATTGTGGGCTCTCGCCCTCGCCGACCCTGTCGCAGGTCGTCGATGATCGCAAAAGCGAGGGCAAGAATCCCGATCCCGGCCACGGGCAGGATTAAAATCCAGTCGGTCGTCCGGCGCGCAGCGTCCAATATGCTCCAGGCATAGGCGCCCATCGCGAGGGCAAGAAACACTCCAAAAAACAGCGCCCCTACGGGGATGCGGCTGCGCGGTGTCTTTGGGTCTGTATTGGCGTCTGTGTCAGCGGTTTGGCGCAAATTCATGTTCGTGATCCTGATCAAAGGTGAGGCCGCATCTTTGGGCGACAGACCAGATGGGAGCGGGGCGGCTATGACAGTCGCCCCGCTCAGAACTGTGTAAGTCAGTCGATTGCGCCGGCCAGGGCCTCAAGCGCCAAGTAGGCATCATCAGCCATGGCCTGGCTTTGCTCAGGCCCGCGCCAATCCGCTCCAACGCCCGCTTCTGCCGCAGCGGCTTGGTAGGCCTCGCTGGTCACGACTGCTTCATAGGCGGCCACGATTGCATCAAAGCGGTCCGGATGATCCGTGCGCAGGGCGCTGTGAACCAGCAGTCCAGACACGTTGCCACCGATCAACGGCAGGCTATCGCCACCCAACTCTGCCAGCGCATCATTCAGCGGCGGTGCCCCCATCCCATCGGGATCACCTGTTGCGACGATCGCAAGCACGCGCAAACTGTCCATGATGCTGGCAGCCCCACGTGCGGCAAGCACTTCGAAATCAACCTGGTTGCCCGCAAGAGCAGCACGCAGCGGAGACCCGCCATCGTAGGTGACGAAGCGCACGTTGTCGCGCGGTATCTCGAGTGCATCCATGAACAAAATTGTCTGTAGGTGGCCACCATTTCCGTAAATAATGCCCGAAGATACCTCGCCGGGCTGGCGCATCCCCTCGACCAGATCACCGAAATCTTGATAGGCGCTGTCTTGGTGAACGGCGACAATGGCGTAGTCGTCCCATTGCGCATTGAGGAAACTGAAATCCTCCCACACAATCGGCGCGCCGCCGACCAAGATCGCGTTGGCGAGATAAGGTGTGGCTTGCATCAGCAGCAACGTGTTTCCGTCTACCGGCTGCTGCGCCACCCAAGTGGCACCGAGCCCGCCCGAGCCGCCGGGACGGTTCTCCACCGTGACCGGCTGACCCAGTTGTTCACCAAGTGGACCGGCCAGCGTGCGTGCCATGCGGTCGGCACTGCCGCCCGCATTAAAGGGCACTACAATCGTGATTGGCTGATCTGGCCAGCCGTCCTGCGCGACAACAGGTGCCGCCCCTAGAGCAAGGGTGGCAAACAAGCTCATGGCTGCGATCCGGCGCATTTTACCGGTCGCGCCCCCAAGCATTCCATCAAAAATATTCATTCTATTCCTCCCAATCTGAAACTGCGACTTCTCTGCCGCATGACATTAAGATCGAAGCATAGACTTATTGTCATGTCAATAATACATTTCACTTGAACGGAGCGTCTGAACCCTTTAGGAAGGCAACTGATATATTGCGGGAAATGTGCAGTGACAGGTAATGAAAGTCAGGTGGGGATTGTCGGGGCGTCGTTGGCTGCGCGCTCGCTACAGCCTAAGTATCACCAAATATATTTGGTGCTCCAACAGCGCATCCGGGACGGCGTATTTATGTACGACCGAGACTTTCCCACAGAGGAAGCGCTGACACGCGAATTTGGCGTCTCACGTATCACTGTGCGCAGGGCGCTGGATCGTTTTGAGCGTGAGGGCGTAATCGATCGCCAGCCGGGTCGGGGTACTTTCGTGAACTCACGGGCCGCTGATCCGATGGTGTCGGCCTCCCTGTCCGGCACGATCGAGAACCTAATCGCGATGGGCCTGCGCACGCAAGTCGAGGTAATCTCGTTTGAATATGTTCCCGCGCCGGTTCCCGTCGCAGCACAGATGGAATTGCACGAGCGTGCGATTGTGCAGCGCGTCGCACGGGTGCGTTACTATTCAGGGCGTCCATTTTCGTACCTCATCACCCATGTCCCCGACGAGATCGGGCACGCATACACTGCCGAGGACCTAACCGAGACGCCGCTCTTGCTTTTGCTGGAGCGCGCAGGCCACGAGGCCGTATCGGCCGAGCAGACGATCACGGCACGCCTTGCAGAGCCAGATGTGGCGCACCTTCTCGGGATCGAACCGGGCGACGCGCTGCTTGGCATCAACCGCATCGTGCGCGATCGCACCGGACGCTGCATCGAAATGGTGACAGCAAATTACCGTCCGGACACTTACGAACACAAGATGGACATACAGCGCACTGATTTCGACGGCCGACGTGTATGGAGGAGCTAATCGGATGACCGAGACCCCTAGAAACAGATCATTTGCCGACATGATTCAGAAGCCCGGCCAAGGTGTTGTCGCCCCTGGTGTATATGATGCGCTGACCGCGCTGATTGCCAGTCAGGCAGGGTTTTCATGCCTGTATGTCTCGGGCGCTGCCGTGGCCTATTCGCGACTTGGCCGACCCGATCTCGGGCTCGTGTCCGTAACTGAGATGGCCGAGACGATTTCCTGCATTGCGGACCGCTTGCAGGTGCCTTTGATAGCGGATGGCGATACCGGCTTTGGCAATGCGCTAAACACGCAGCGCACGATGCGGCTTTACGAGCGTGCCGGCGTGGCTGCGATCCAGCTAGAAGACCAGGAATTCCCGAAACGGTGTGGCCATCTGGCAGGCAAACGCCTTGTCTCGAAGGCCGAAATGCAGGGCAAGATCACTGCGGCGTGTGCAGCGCGTTCCGCCGATGGCCCGCTAGTCATCGCCCGCACGGACGCAATCGCTGTCGAGGGGTTCGAGGCGGCCATGCTGCGCGCCGAAGGCTATCTCGAGGCCGGGGCCGATATCCTGTTCATCGAGGCGCCAGCCGACAGGGCCCAATTGGCCGAGATCGGTCAGCATTTCGGAAAGCGTGTGCCGCTTGTGGCGAACATGGTAGAAGGTGGGCAAACCCCGCTTGCCTCTGCCGACGATCTGTTCGCACTCGGCTTTCGTATCGTGATCTTCCCCGGTGGTATCGCCCGCGCGCTCAGCCATCATGCTCGCATCTATTATGAAAGTCTGATGACCACGGGATCCAATGCGGCGTTCCGCGATCGGATGACGGATTTTGATGGCCTCAACGACGTCGTCGGCCTTGCGGCTCTTCTTCAGGAATCGGAACGCTACAGCTAAAGCCCCCTTCATTTTTTTGTTGAAGAAATTGATTGCGGGTGGCGTCAAAGGAACTAAAACCCTTCTCCGCTAAGACAGCAGGGGAATCGCGTTTGGAACTGAGTGAGTAAAGGATTGCTCTTGCAGGTGATGGCGGGATGGATTCTGGATGGGTGGTTGTTCTCATCGGGTGCTCATCGCCATGCATATTTTTCTATCCGCCTTCGACGAAGTTCCTGATCCGCGCGCCAGTAACGTGCGCCACGACCTTGGTGAACTGCTCGTTATCGCCTTCGTGTCGGTCTTATGTGGATCGACCTCCTGCGCCGAGATGGCCGCATTTGGCCGTGCAAAAGAGAGCCTTTTCAGGAACTTCCTGAAACTCAAGCATGCCATTCCATCGCATGATACCTTCTCGGAGGTCTTCCGGATCATCGACCCGAAGGCACTCGATGCGGCCTTCAGTAAGGTACTTGCCGATGTGACCAAGCTCCTCAAAGACGGTGATATCATCGCGATTGACGGCAAAGCGTTACGGGGTGCGCGCGACCCGGGCGAAAGCGCACGGACCCGCATGATGGTCTCAGCCTATGCCTCGCGGCTGCGCCTGACGTTGGCGACAGTACCTGCCGACCGAGGCACAGAACTCAGCGCGGCCATAGAGGCGCTTGAGTTGATCGATCTGCGGGGCAAGGTGGTCACCGGTGATGCATTACATTGCAACCGCCGCACGGTTGCCGCAATCAACGCAGGCGGCGGTGATTGGTGCCTCGCCCTCAAGGGTAACCAGGAATCCCTGTTGTCTGACGCCCGTGGATGTTTCAGCAAGGGGCACAAAAGCGATCCAACAGCCGTTACGGAAAATACCGGCCATGGAAGAAAAGAAACCCGTAAGGCGGTCGTGGTATCGGCTAAGGCATTGGCAGAATACCACGAATTCCCTGGCCTCAAGGGGTTCGGTCGCATCGAGGCGACCAGAGAGATGGGCGGAAAGGTGACCTCAGAGACCCGCTACTTCGCGCTGTCTTGGGTTCCCACACCTGAGGTGCTGTTGGCCGCTGTCCGCGACCATTGGGCCATCGAAAATGCCCTTCATTGGCAGTTGGATGTGTCTTTCCGCGAGGACGCCGCACGCAATCGGAAAGACAACGGTCCCGGCAACATCGCCGTTCTACGTCGCCGCGCACTCGACGTCCTCCGGCGTGACACATCCAAGGGCTCTCTCTCCATAAAAATCAAACGTGCAGGCTGGGACACCACCTTCTTACGCAGCATTCTCAGTGACTTGGCAACAACATGAGCCAAACGCGATTGCCCTGGCTAAGACAGTGCTACTGGCCCTTATTTCTGAAAAATACCTCTCCACTCGGTCAGAGCAGCCGCGCGGTTCAACTTGAACGGATTACGGATTGAGTTGATTTTGTTATACAGACGATCCCCTGATAAGGATTCACGTTCTGATTCCAGATTGGTAGTTTGCGAGGACGAGCAATCCCACGAATAACCGAATACGTTAATCAGACACTCCTTAAGGACTGGAATACTGCCAAAATAATAACGCCAAGTCAGTACTTTTGCGCCTTCAGGAACACGACGCGACGCTCAGTCCCTTGACTTCATGCTTTGCGATTAACCCGGCTACAAATCCAGATGCCTTGAGCTCTTCAACCACGTCGTAGAGCCATGATGCCGCCGCTGTATTCCCAAGCGGCGTCCCAATAGCTTGCTGCACCTTGCTAAATTGACCATCAAGCACACGGGCTCCCGGCAAACGTGCTACATCCTGAATTAAGCGTGGGCGCAACCCGGCAAGCGCATCAAGCCCCTGTTCCAAAAACACTTTAAAGGAGTCGTCGATGCTGTCTGTACTCACCAGTTCAGCATGGATAAGATTACTCTCAAGCCAAAGCCCATAGGCTGCACGACCCTTGGTCGAGATGCGGATACCCGGTCGGTCAACCTCATCGATAGAATAAATAGGCGATCCGGCAGGCACAAGATAAGTCGACTCGATCTCACAGTAAGCAGCAGTGAATTCGATTGTCTTTGCGCGCTGAGGTTCTGCACCAATATTTCCGATATCCCACTCGCCTCGCTCGGCGGCGTCCGCCAACGAACCGGGATCGGGATAGGAAACGTATTCAACGGCCACCGCCAGCCGCCGTGCAATCTCTGCTGCTATATCTGGGGATACGCCAACAGGATCACCATTCTCGGCCTTGCTCGTCACAAGGAGAAAATTGCTCAGGTTTATTCCGGCGCGCAGAATTCCAGCTGGCGCAAGTTCAGCTACTAAGTCCGGGTCAACGTTAGCTTTAGGCATTTTGGAAAGTCTCTCTCAGGAATTTCGATGTCGCTTTGCGATCACGGCGCTTCGTCACATAACTTTCGGGCACTCCACCTTCATGATCAACTGCCCGTCAGAGCGAGTGCGTCTCGCTGTTGATCTTTACGGAAATCTCATCCAGATGCCATTGCCAATTCGAATGCACACGTACCTGTTGAATAAGCCCTTTTTGGGGTTTAGCAGCGAACGTCGGGCCAAATCTGTTCCTAGTGCGAACAATCTGTAGCGTTCATTTACGGGGCGAGCCATCGCTCCTCGGAGCCTGTCAGCGAATGGCTGCTACCGCCCTTGGTGTCGTTGTGCTCTCCGGAATGGTTGGAAAATCGCGCTTGCAGCGAACGGCGGCAAAGTCCGCACACTGTGAGTTCGCCCATCATCGAATTTCGCACGTGCAGCGAAAGTCCGCTCTGACGGGCCGCACCGCAGCATCGCCGAAAATGGTTGGAGGTCGGCTTTGGGCCGTAAGCAGCATTGTTGCAGTGTCTTGCAGCGAAATCCGTGGACCACGGTCCGTGTTCCTTGCAAATCAGGTACTTGATCCACGGATATAGGTAAAAATGGTGCCGATAAGAGGGGTTCGATGCCTTACCAAGGACCTTGGTCCGAGTGCAATCATTGCAATAACAATATGTTAGCGGCCTGCAAACACGACGCAAGTGCCTTGTTTTGGTACCTCAAGACTGAGGCTGTAGGGCAAATGCGTTCTTGGTAAGGGGAAGCCTGACCTCAAGCCGATTTGTGCAACAAAGCCCCTCCATGACGAATCCCCCCCCACCTTCACAACTGGGCATTAGGATGGTTAGGTTCCAAAAAGCATTATGAAGGACCAAGCCATGAACCACCTGCATTCCCTCGTACTCGCCATTACCCTGTTAGTTGGAGGCGTGTCTGTCGCTACAGCGCAGGGATGCGCGCCCAGGTTCGGCCGCCCTCGTCGTGTCCAGCAAAGAGCGCGTTTTTTCCTGTTCAATGCAATGGGGCGGATTGCGCGCTCGACAATGTTGCTGTCCATCTCGACAGTACCGTCATCAAGAAACAGCTTCAGGCCGTCCATGTATTTTGCAATGTAACTGAGCTTCTCGCCAAGGCGGGATTTTGCGGAAATGCGGGATCTCTGGGTTTTGAGCCAGGCCTCGAAGTCATCGACCAACGGCCTGGTTTGCTCTTGGCGTGCGGCCTTGCGCTGTTCAGCTGATTGTCCTCTGATGGCCTCTTCGATCTTGTAGAACTTCGCAATACGCTTGAGCCCTTCACCGGCAATGGGCGAGCCATCACGGTCATGGACTTCTTTGAGCTTACGACGTGCGTGCGCCCAACAGTACGCCAGCTTGACCGGCCCTGAGTTGCGCCTTGGTTGGGTCAGGGCGTTGTAGCCCGTATAGCCGTCCACCTGCAGCGTGCCGGTGAAGCCCATCAGGAACTCAGTTGCATGTTTGCCGCCGCGCCCATCTGCATAGCAGAACACCACGCCCGGCGGGGCCGTGCCGCCAAAGGGGCGCTCATCGCGGGCAATGGCCCAGAGATAGCCGGTTTTGGTCTTGCCGCGCCCAGGGTCCAGCACGGGACAGCGGGTCTCATCCATAAAGAGTTTGCTGGATGACTTCAGTTCGTTCAGCAGATGATCCACGACGGGAGCGAGATGGAAGGAGACCTTGCCCATCCAACCCGCCAGTGTGGAGCGATCAATGTTTAGGCCTGATCGGGCGTATATCTGGGACTGGCGGAACAGCGGGCAGTGATCCGCGTATTTGGACGCGCCGATATGGGCCAGTGTTCCTTCTGTGGGCAGCCCGCCTTCGATCAAGTGTTGAGGAGCAGGCGCTTGCAGAATGCCGCCCTGTTTTTTTGGGCAGGCGTATTTGGGGCGAACCGTCACAACCACTTTAGGCTGGGCGGGAATGATCTCCAGCCGCTCGGTGCGATCTTCACCAATACGGATCATATCGCCACACCCGCAAGGACAGATGATGCTGTCAGGCTCGATCACTTCTTCTATACGCTCAAGGTGGTCTGGCAGGTTGCCAAGGTTGCGCTGTGCGGGTTTGCGCTTCTTGCGCGGCGCGGTCATCTCAATTGTGTCTGACTGCTCTTCCGCTTCAAACTGGGCAACTTCAATATCCTCAAACGCCAACTGGCGCTCATCTTCCGTCAGCTTCTCACTGCGTGTGCCGTAAATCACCTGGTTCAGTTTTTTGACAAAATGCTCCAGCCGCGCATTAACCGCCTCAAGCTCGGCGTTCTGCGTGGAAAGGGCGGCGTTGCTTTTTTCCAGTTCAACATTCCGTTGGCCGACGCCCAATAAAACGGTCCGTACATCCGTAGGAAGGGCATTCAGATCAAGGGTTTTGATTGCATCAAGCATGGGCAATCCCTACCAGAAACAGCCCACGTTTACACGTAAACCTACGCCCCCGATTCACTCTGTCGCACCCGGTCTGCGGGTCCGTCGTGCCATCACTCGTCGCCAGTCTAAACCTTCAAACAACGCCTCGAATTACCCCTTGGACAAGCGCATCAACCCGTCCTGAACTTTCGGCCAAGCGAACTTGCCCTGTCCCAACCGCTTGTAGCAAAGCACCAAGCCAGACCCGTCCCAAAGCAACACCTTAATCCGGTCGCCACGTTTGGCGCGGAACACAACAATGATGCCAGAGTGCGGGTCAAGGTCCAGTTCACGTTCGAGCAGTGCAGCAAGTCCATCATGGCCCTTGCGGAAATCCACCGGCTTGGTCGCAATAACAATCCGAACCGCCTGTGATGGATAGATCACGCGCCCCGCGCCAAACCATGCGCTCGGCTAACTTTGTTGCCCATTCTTTCAAACGAGAGGGTTTTCTCGTGCAACTGATCAATGTCAACGCCGCTGAGTGTAATAATCGGCGCATATCACAATCACCACATTTGGTTATTTTAACCGACCAATCCACCGCGCCGGATTGATGGCGTTTTGGTGTGAGATCGAGGAACGCGCCTACATCAATCGATTTTCTGAACCGCTTTTCATCATCCAGCGTCGCGATATATGCCAACGCCACGATGGGACCAACACCCGCTGACCGGCAGGGCATGCTTACATGCACGAGAAGGGGGAACAGTCATCAGTCGGCGCGCCAGATCATTTTCGCGCGTCATCATCCTTACGTCTACGTCCAGCGCATCTCTGGCAATGCAGAGTGTCTTGTGCAGAGGGATAAATGTTTCTGACATCATCTCGATCGCTGGATCCGTATCCGCCGCAGCTGCGAGCTGATCTCGAAAGTCCCTTCGCAACTTTCCCGTCCCAACCGACGTCATGCAAACACCGAACACCTTGAGAACGCCACGTACATGACCTTCAAGATCCTTACGCATACGGATCAACCGCTCGCGGGCACCAATGAGAACGCGCACGCGCTCCGATGCCTCGCTGCGGATATAGATCTGAGTGAACCAACCCGTCTCTCGGCGATTGCCTGCAATCGCCTGCCGTCAGTGCATTGCCCGGCAATGCACGAGAAGCGCGCCAACTGAGCCAGTCCTTCAGCGTCTATTGCCCGGCAGGAGATGCAAAGCATCGCCGAGAAGGGCCCTGATCGGATTTGTTAATCCGCCCCGACAACGCTTTGTGTGCCAGACGTGCATCGCCAGCCTCCCACCACCGCCCACCGAACAAAATTAACCACCCTGCAAACCAGCTGCTGTACATACAGGGTGTGTACAGCCTGCGTACGGGTTGTGTATGGCCTGTGCCCCACGGGAACACGTGTCAACCCACCTTGCCCAGCCCCGCCAAAACCGCCAATATGCGCGGCGCAACAAAGGGGCAACATCATGATTCCAGTACAGGGCTTTTCCGGCAAAACTGTCGCCGTTTTGGGGCTTGGCCGATCCGGTCTCGCGGCCGTCGCGGCCTTGCAGGCGGGCGGTGCTGAGGTGGTCGTTTGGGACGACTCGCCGGACGCGGAAACCAAGGCAGCCGATGCAGGTGTGACGCTCACAAACCTGACAAAACATGGCTCTTTTAAAGATATAGCCACCCTCATCACTTCCCCCGGTATCCCGCATCTCTATCCTGAACCCCACCCCGTGATCGCGCGCGCGCTGGCCGAAGGTTGCCCCGTGGACAACGATATCGGCCTGTTTTTTCGCAGCTTTGCCACGTCGGAATGGGACGAATTTGACAGCATCCCCAAAGTCATCGCCGTTACAGGATCCAACGGCAAATCCACCACGTCGGCCTTGATCCATCACATCTTGGAACACGCAGGGCGGCCCGCGCAGTTGGCAGGCAACATCGGGCGCGGCGTCCTCGACCTCGACGAAGCCCACGACGGCGAAGTTATTGTATTAGAATTAAGTAGTTACCAGACCGACCTTGCCCGCGCGCTGACGCCGGACGTTGCCGTTTTCACCAACCTCAGCCCCGATCATCTGGATCGCCACGCAGGTTTGGGCGGCTACTTCGCCGCCAAACGCCGCCTGTTCGCAGAAGGCGGGCCGGACCGCGCAGTGATTGGCGTTGATGAGATGGAAGGGCGCTATATCGCCAATCAATTGTCCGAGGGGCCGAGCGATGATCGCGTGATCCGCGTGTCAGCTGGACAAAAGATCGACGGGATCGGCTGGTCAGTTTTCGCGCGCAAAGGGTTCTTGAGCGAGTATCGCAAGTGGCGGCAGGTCGGGTCAATTGATCTGCGCGCAATTTCTGGATTGCCCGGTGTGCACAATCACCAGAACGCCTGCGCCGCCTATGCCGCGTGCCGCGCGTTGGGCATCGGGCCGCGCGTGATCGAGGCGGCGCTGATTAGTTTCAAGGGCTTACCGCATCGCAGCCAGTTGATCGCCGAGAAGGTTGGCGTGCGGTATGTCAACGACAGCAAGGCGACAAATGTGGATGCAGCGGCCAAGGCATTGGCGGCGTTCAGCAAGGTGCGCTGGATTTGTGGTGGCTTGGAAAAAGAAGGCGGGCTGGATGCATTGCTACCCGCGCCGACGGTCGTGAAGGCTTACGTGATTGGGCGTGAGGCGGCGGCATTTGCGATGAAGCTCAAAGGGCTGAATGTCGAGGTCTGCGGCGATATGGCGACGGCGGTGGCAAAGGCCGGCGCGGAGGCTGAGGCAGGTGACACCGTGTTGCTGGCCCCCGCTGCGGCGTCGTTTGATCAATATGACAACTTTGAACGTCGTGGAGATGATTTTGCGGCTTGCGTGGCTGAATTGGCGGACTAACGGGTCCTTCATCCAACCATAAACACATCATAGCGCGTTGATTTACCAAGAATTTGGTGGGAGCAGGACCGTCCTACGTCGATTGGATCAGCCTTGGCGGGCCATTTCAAAACCACGCGATTGCGGGCGCAGTCAAGCGCGACACGCACCAAATCTGCGTCGTCGTCGTCTGTGCCTACGATTTCACGGACTTGGCGCAATTCGCGTTTTACTAGGGCTGAATTTTTGCGAGGCGGATGCATGGGGTCAATCAGAACAGCCTCGCCCGCAAGGTCCGCCAAAAGGTCTTTGGCATCGCCTTTCAGCAGCGTCATGCGACCAATGATGTCGCGAAATTCGCCACCCTCGGCGATCGCGCGGGCCATGCCATCGACTAACAAGGCGTGCATTATTTCTGAGCGTTCAATCATCGTGACCTGCGCACCCAGCGACGCCAATAAGAACGCATCGCGCCCCAAACCAGCGGTCGCATCGACAATCATCGGCGTTTTGCCAGCGCGCAACCCCATGGCCTTGGCCAGTGATTGCCCGCGCCCGCCGCCGAACCGCAAGCGATGGGCGACAGCACCGCTGACAAAATCGACCCGCAACTCCGCCGCTACTTTGGTCATGGTGCGCCCATCGCTATTGCAACGCCTGCGGCATAGCCAGACGACCACGCCCATTGGAAATTGTAGCCCCCCAGCCAGCCTGTGACGTCGACGGCTTCGCCAATGAAATAAAGGTGCGGCGTGGTTTTGGATTGCATGGTCTTGGACGATAACCCGTTGGTATCCACACCGCCAACGGTGACTTCTGCTGTGCGGTAGCCTTCGGTGCCAGAGGGTTTGAGGGACCAGTTTTGCAATGACGTGGCTAGGTCGGCGATGCGCGCATCGGCCAGATCACCGACGTTTCCTGTCAGGTCCAGTTCATCGCCCAGAAAGTCCACGAGGCGGGCGGGCAGGTGCACGGCGAGTGCTGTGCTCACCGCCTTTCGCCCGTCTTGTGCGCGTTGTATTTTTAATGCCGCTTCGATGTCAAAATCAGGCGCAAGGGCGACGCGCACGTCCTCACCCATGTGCCAATAGCTCGACGCTTGCAGAACAGCAGGGCCAGACAACCCGCGGTGGGTGAACAGCAGAGATTCATCAAATGCTGTGCCATCCGCAGTGATTACTCGGGCTGGCGTGGCGGTGCCGGCAATCGGTTTGAACCTGTCATCCGAAAACGTGAACGGCACGAGGGCAGGGCGCGTGTCGGTGATGGCCAGCCCAAACTGTTCCGCGATTTGATAGGCCAGCCCCGTCGCGCCCATTTTCGGGATCGATTTACCACCCGTCGCAACGACCAGATTGACGGCCTGAACCAGCGTGACCTGCCCGTGGCGTTTCAGGGCGACCTGATAGTGTGTGCCGTCGTGGCGAATATTGCCGACCTCGGTTTGCAACCACAACTCGGCTGTTGGGGCCATCTCAGAGAGCAGCATCGCGATGATGTCTTTGGCAGTTTCATCGCAGAACAATTGGCCCAAGGTCTTTTCATGCCACGCAATGTTATGACGATCCACAAGGTCGATAAAATCCCACTGTGTATAGCGCGCCAGCGCCGATTTCGCGAAATGCAGGTTCTGGCTGATAAAATTTGCGGGTGTCGTGCCAAGGTTGGTAAAATTGCAGCGCCCGCCGCCCGAAATACGGATCTTTTCTGCGGGCGCTTTGGCGTGATCGACGACCAAAGTGTCCGGCCCTGAAAAGGCCGCGCAGTGCAGTCCGGCGGCGCCTGCGCCAAGGATAAGGGTGTTCACATGCATCCCATTGAGGTGCCTTGAAACGCCCTCTAGCGCAAGGGGGCGAAATAGCGCTGTCATTTCACTGGAAACGCGGGGCATTTGCCGCTACACTTAGCATCAGACCCGGAAAACGGGCGTATTGAGGCAGTAAGGCAGTCGCCATGACAGAAATGGTTTTCGGAGCGATCCCCGTACAATCGGGTGATCCTGTTCTTCCACGTTGGTGGCGGACGGTGGATAAATGGACGCTGTCCTGCGTCCTTGCACTGTTCGGTATCGGGTTGCTTTTGGGGCTGGCGGCGTCGCCGCCATTAGCCGCCAAAAACGGGTTCGAGCCATTCCACTATGTGCAGCGCCAAGCCTTCTTTGGCTCCATTGCGATGGCGGTGTTGATTTTCACATCGATGATGTCACCTACGCTGGTGCGCAGATTGGCCGTACTGGGCTTTGTGGCGTCCTTCGTTGCGTTGATGGGCCTGCCGTTCTTTGGCACGGACTTTGGCAAAGGGGCGGTGCGGTGGTATTCGCTTGGGTTTGCATCACTTCAGCCGTCCGAATTCCTCAAGCCCGGATTTATCGTTGTGGCCGCATGGTTTATGGCCGCGAGCAAAGAGGTTGGCGGGCCACCCGGTAAAACATATTCGTTGATCCTGACACTTGTGATCGTGCTTTTCTTGGCTATGCAGCCAGACTTTGGCCAAGCGGCGCTGGTCTTGTTTGGCTGGGGTGTGATGTATTTTGTCGCTGGTGCGCCGATCCTGTTGTTGGTTGGATTGGCGGGCCTAGTGACCTTTGGCGGATCGCTTGCCTATTCGAACTCCGAACACTTTGCACGCCGCATTGACGGGTTTTTGAACCCTGACGTCGACCCCACCACACAGCTTGGTTATGCCACCAATGCGATACGCGAGGGTGGGTTCTTTGGGGTTGGCGTCGGTGAAGGCCAAGTGAAATGGTCGCTGCCCGATGCCCATACAGATTTCATAATCGCCGTGGCTGCAGAAGAATACGGGCTGATCTGTGTCTTGGCCGTGATCACGTTGTATTCTATCGTCGTCGTGCGATCCTTGATGCGCCTGATGAAAGAACGTGACCCGTTCATCCGGCTGGCGGGCAGCGGATTGGCCTGCATTGTCGGCGTTCAGGCGATGATCAATATGGGTGTGGCTGTGCGACTGTTGCCTGCAAAGGGCATGACGTTGCCGTTCATCAGTTATGGCGGGTCATCCGTGATCGCGTCCGGCATCGCCGTGGGCATGTTGTTGGCGTTTACGCGCACACGTCCACAGGGCCAGATCGGTGATATTTTGCTGCGGCGGGGTCGATAAGCGATGGCTGATCCACTTTTGATCATCGCGGCAGGCGGCACGGGCGGTCATATGTTTCCGGCGCAGGCCTTAGCTGAGGCGATGTTGGCGCGCGGTTGGCGGGTGAAATTGTCGACCGATAGTCGCGGTGCGCACTATACTGGCGGCTTTCCCCATGCGGTTGAAATCGAGCAAGTAGGGTCGGCGACGTTCGCGCGCGGCGGTGTGCTGGCGAAACTAAAGGCGCCGTTTACGATTATGGGGGGCATCCTGTCGGCCATATATAAGATGTTGCGCGATAGGCCTGCGGTTGTTGTCGGATTTGGCGGCTACCCGACCATTCCGGCGATGTCTGCCGCGTGGGTTCTGCGAAGCCCGCGAATGATCCATGAACAAAACGGCGTGCTTGGCCGTGTGAATCGGATTTTTTCAAAACGGGTCAACAAAGTTGCATGCGGCACGTGGCCAACCGACATGCCCGAAGGTTTGACAGGTGTTCCAGTCGGAAACCCTGTGCGCAGAGCGATCCTTGAGCGCGCAGGTGCGGGCTATATAGCGCCTGGAGATTACCCGATGTCGATTTTGGTCATGGGCGGATCGCAGGGCGCGCGCATCTTGAGCGACGTTGTCCCGCCTGCGATTTCTGGCTTACCAAGTGCGATCCGCCGCAACATCCGTGTCAGTCATCAAGCCCGCAGCGAAGACCTTGACCGCGTGGCGCAATACTACGCGGACGAAGGCATCCCCGCTGATGTACAGACATTTTTCAACGACGTGCCGACCCGCATGTCCGAAGCCCAACTAGTGATTGCCCGCGCAGGCGCATCGTCCATTGCCGACTTAAGCGTCATTGGTCGCCCGTCGATCCTTGTGCCTTATGCGCTGGCTGCAGCAGACCACCAGACGGCGAATGCGCAACAATTGGTGACTGCGGGCGCCGCGATCATGATCGCAGAGGCTGATCTGCATGTCGAAAGCCTATCGGAACAAATTGCGGCTTTGTTGAGCAATCCCAACGGGGCGTTGAAGATGTCACTAGCAGCGCTTGCCTGTGGTAAGCCGGATGCGACAGAAACTCTTGTTGCGCTGACCTTAGAGTTGAGTGAAGCGACCCCCCTAAGAGCGACACGGTAAATAGTGAGTCGAAGGCGAAAAGATGGACGGGAGCCCTGACATGAACGCTGCAACGAAAATCTCCCTCGACGTTGGCCCGATCCATTTTGTCGGGATCGGTGGCATTGGAATGTCGGGTATCGCCGAGGTGCTTTTGTCCCATGGCTACGTTGTCCAAGGGTCTGATCTGAAAGAAACACCAATCACCAAACGGTTGCAAAAGCTGGGTGCGTTCATCTTTGAAGGCCAGCAGGCCGAAAATATCGAGGATGCCGAAGTCATTGTGATTTCAAGTGCGATTAAACCTGGCAATCCCGAACTGGATGCGGCCCGCCAGCGTGGTCTGCCCGTCGTGCGCCGCGCTGAAATGTTGGCCGAACTGATGCGGATGAAATCAAACATCGCGGTGGCCGGAACCCACGGCAAGACCACGACAACGACAATGGTCGCGGCACTGCTGGAAGAAGGCAAATTCAATCCCACTGTGGTGAACGGCGGTATTATCCACGCCTATGGATCGAACGCGCGGGTCGGGGACGGCGAATGGATGGTTGTCGAAGCGGATGAAAGCGACGGCACATTCAACCGCCTGCCAGCCACCATCGCGATTGTGACAAACATCGACCCCGAACACATGGAACACTGGGGCACGATCGAAAACCTGCACGCCGGGTTTTATGATTTCGTGTCCAACATTCCGTTCTACGGGCTGGCGGTGTGCTGCACCGATGACAGCGATGTGCAGACTTTGGTTGGTAAAATCACGGATCGACGGGTTGTGACCTATGGCTTTAATGCGCAGGCCGACGTGCGGGCGATCAATTTGACCTACAAAAAGGGAGTCGCGCATTTTGATGTGGTTTTGCAGAACGAAGGCCTGACGATTGTGGACTGCGCACTGCCGATGCCGGGCGATCACAACGTGTCCAACGCCTTGTCCGCCATCGCAGTAGCGCGTTATCTGGGTATGAAGACGGAAGAAATCCGCACAGCATTGACCGCGTTCAAAGGTGTCGGACGCCGATTTACCCGCGTAGGCGAAGTTGACGGCGTTACAATCATTGACGATTACGGCCACCACCCGACTGAGATCACCGCCGTGCTAAAAGCCGCGCGGCAAGCGTCAGAGGGGCGCATTATCGCGGTGCACCAACCGCATCGCTACACCCGACTGCACCATCATTTCGCCGACTTCTGTGCGTGTTTCAACGACGCCGATGTTGTCGCGATCACCGAGGTTTTTGCCGCTGGAGAGGATGTCATCGAAGGCGCAACACGCGATGATCTGGTCGCGGGTCTGATCCGTGCGGGGCACCGTGATGCCCGCGCAATCACCAATGAGGCCGATCTTGTGGCGCTGGTGAAAGAACAGGCAAAACCGGGTGATATGGTTGTTTGTCTTGGTGCTGGATCAATATCGGGTTGGGCCAACGCGTTGCCGGATCTGCTAAAGGCGTGACGTATGAATGGCTGATCCTTGGCGCGATCTTAATCGTGGCCCTGATGCCGATGATCAAATGGCTGCGTCGGCTTTTGTGGGCGTTTTCTATCGCGTTTGTTGGCATGATGTTGGTCCATATGCAGTACAATCCCGGCGAAGCGACATTGGCTTTGGGCGTAATGAGTGGTGGGTTGATGTTTGCGCGGCCTGTTCGGCGCATCGTGCTTGGCGGGCTGTTGTGAGCAAGATCGAATTGGCTGCGCCAATCCGATCAAACGGGGGGCCGGCCCCCCGTCCTGCGGACTCCCCTCGGGATACTATTAAAACAAAGACCGATGGAAGCCCCGCATGAGTTGGTCAATTATTGTTGCCATTATTTGGGTGTTTGTGGCCACTGCCACTGCGCTGTTGCCAATGCGGTTGCAATACGGTCCGGGGATTACGTTGCTGCTGCTCGCCCCTGTTCTGATTATCTGGCTTGGCTATGATTTTGGCTGGGGATGGAGTATTATTTCCCTCCTTGCGTTCGCTTCAATGTTTCGCAATCCGCTAAAGTACATCTATGCTCGCGTACGTGGCCAGAATCCGGAGATACCAAAATGATTGCAATCGGTTTGGGTTTTGCATGGCTGGTGGCGGCAAATGTGCTGGCGATGCTGCCAAGCCGCGATAATCTGTGGACGCGGGCGTATTTTTTGATCGTGATTGGCATTCCGTTGCTGGGCTATATTACCTACACGAACGGGCCTTGGATCGGACTTGGGTTCTTGTGCGCGGGATGTAGTTTGTTGCGCTGGCCGTTGATAAATTTGGCGCGCCGGGTGCGCGGTGCATTTGGTCGGGCCAGTTGAGGTCTGAGCGATTTTGCGCTGACTTGGCAGCAACGGTATGTCGCGCTAAACGGTGTTCATGGTGTTGAGAGATTTACCAATCGTACGTGGGGTTTTGACCCCGAACCGTGACCTGTCTGGTTTGACATGGATGCGCGTGGGCGGGCCTGCGGATGTGTTGTTTCAGCCTGCGGACGAAGATGATTTGCGCAGCTTTTTGACCGCATTGCCCTTGGACGTGCCTGTGTTTGTCATGGGGGTTGGGTCCAACCTGATCGTGCGCGATGGTGGCGTGCGTGGTGTGGTGATCCGGCTGGGGCGCGGGTTCAAAGGCATCGAATTTGATGGCGATCTGGTGCGGGCGGGGGCTGCGACGCTGGACGCACATGTGGCACGCAAGGCGGCCGCACTTGGGTTGAACCTGACATTTCTGCGCACGATTCCGGGATCAATTGGCGGTGCTGTGGCAATGAACGCAGGCTGTTATGGTCACTATATGGCAGACTTGCTGCAAGATGTTCGGGCCGTGATGCGCGACGGTTCGGTGCAAACGCTGGCGGTCGCTGATCTTGATCTGAAATACCGGTCTTCAACCTTGCCCGAAGGGGCGGTCATCGTGTCAGCCACGCTAAAAGCTGTGCGTGAAGATGTGCAGACACTTGAAGATCGCATGATTGCGCAATTGGCCAAGCGGGATGAAACCCAACCGACCAAAGATCGCACCGCAGGCAGCACGTTTCGCAATCCGGCGGGGTTTTCCAGCACAGGGCAAGCCGATGACACCCATGATCTGAAGGCGTGGAAGGTTATTGATGACGCGGGCATGCGCGGTGCGACACGTGGCGGCGCCGTCATGAACACCAAACATTCCAACTTTCTGACCAATGCAGGTGGTGCAACTGCCGCTGATCTGATCGGATTGGGCGAGGACGTTCGAAAAAAGGTTTACGAAACCAGTGGACTAACGCTAGAATGGGAAATTATGAGGGTTGGTGAACCGACCCCGCAAGGTTGACCGCCTTTGCACAAGCAAAAAGGTCAAAGCCCCATCAGGCAGGGGTTCGCTAAATACGACAAATGACGATTTACAATTGTCATAAATGACGGACCAATAAAGGCCCGCGAAAGAGGACAGCGTGTCGAGCAGGACACCTAAAAAAATTGCCGTCCTGTTGGGCGGCCCGTCAACTGAACGTGAGGTATCTCTCAGTTCGGGCAGGGAATGTGCGGCCGCGTTGCGGACCGCTGGGTTCGACGTTGTCGAAATTGATGCGGGCGTGGACCTTGTCGAACGCCTGAAACTGGCAAAGCCGGACGCGGTGTTTAACGCGTTGCATGGTCGGTGGTGCGAAGACGGCGTCGTGCAGGGCGTGTTGGAATGGTTGCGCATCCCGTACACTCATTCCGGCGTTCTGGCGTCGGCCACGGCGATGGACAAACAGAAAACCAAAGATATATACCGCGCACATGGGCTGCCATTCGTAGAGAGCGTTCTGGCGAGCAAATCCCAGATTGAAGCCGCGCATGTCTTGCCTCCGCCCTATGTGGTGAAACCCTACGACGAAGGCTCAAGCGTTGGGATTTATATGGTGATGGAGGGCGATAGCCCGCCCACATTGGCAGCTGATTTGCCGGACTTGATGATGGTCGAAACCTATGCGCCGGGACGTGAATTGACGACTGCTGTGCTGGGCACGCGCGCTCTGACCGTCACTGATATAGTCGTTGATGGCTGGTATGATTATGCGTCGAAGTACGAGGTAGACGGGTCGATCCACGTAATCCCCGCGAACCTGCCGGACGACATCTTCCAAGCCTGTATGGATTACGCAGTGCGTGCGCATGACGCCCTTGGCTGTCGGGGGTTAAGCCGCACCGATTACCGTTGGGACGAAAGCCGTGGCCTTGACGGGTTGATCCTGCTGGAAACCAACACCCAACCGGGCATGACGCCGACATCGCTGGCCCCTGAACAGGCCGCATCTTGTGGCATCAGCTTTCCGGATTTGATGACCTGGATGATAGAGGACGCATCATGCAACCGATAAGGGCACAACGACCAACCGGCATCCGCGATCCCGCGCCATCGCGGATGCGCTATCGCTATCAACGTCTAATGCTGACGCCGGGTTTTCGCAAACTGGTCAAAGTCGGTGTGCCGTTATTGGTTGTGGCTGGTCTGATCGCGGGCTGGACGGTGCGCGAGCCGAACCGCCTGATGATTGCTGACGCCTATAATACGACCAAGTCCCGAATTCAGCAGCGTGATGAATTTATGGTCAAAGTGATGACGATTGATGGTGCGGACGACACGCTTTCTGGTGATATCCGCACGGTGCTGCCGTTGGAATTTCCGGCGTCCAGCTTTGATCTCGACCTTGAAGGGATGCGCCAGGTTGTCGCCGCTTTGCCTGCTGTCGCTGACGCGACGCTGCGTGTGCGGCCCGGTGGAATTTTGCAGGTCCATGTGACGCAACGCATTCCGGTGGCGGTGTTTCGCGCACCAGCCGGATTGAAACTGATCGACGCAAGTGGTGTGCTGATCCGCAACATTATCGTGCGCGCGGATCGATCTGATTTGCCGTTGATCACTGGGGACGGTGCGCGCGAAGCATTGGCCGAAGGGCTTGAGATTTACTCCCGCGCTGGCCCGCTGGCCCCGCGCATGCGTGGCGTTGTGCGCATGGGTGAACGCCGTTGGGATGTGATCCTAGACACTGGTCAGCGTATATTGCTGCCGACCAACAACCCAATTGCGGCGTTCGAGCGCGTCGTCGCATTGAACCAAGTGCAAGACCTTTTGGAGCGTGATGTGGCTGTCGTAGACATGCGCAACCCCACCCGCCCGACAATCCGATTGAATGAACAGGCCGTCGCGAACCTGCGCCAAATCAACGCCGACCAAGAACAAGAATAGGTGTGTAAAACATGAGAGATCTGTACCAATCCCAACGCGCCATGCGCAATATGCGCCAAGCGGCCATGCAACGGGGCGTCATTGCCATCCTAGATGTGGGCAGTTCAAAAATCGCCTGCCTCGTGCTGCGTTTTGATGGGCCCGAACAGTTTAGTGCCAAGGACAGTGGTGGCGACGGGGTTGGATCCATGGCGGGTCAATCGTCATTTCGCGTCATTGGAGCCGCGACGACCCGTTCGCGGGGTGTTCGTTTTGGTGAGGTCGAGGCCATGGCCGAAACGGAACGTGCGGTGCGCACCGCCGTTCAAGCGGCACAGAAAATGGCCAATGTTCGTGTTGATCATGTGATTGCGTGTTTGTCAGGCGGGCGTCCGCGGTCCTACGGGCTGGACGGGCAGGTTGATGTGCAGGGGCAGGTTGTCACCGAGGGCGATATTGGCCGCGTGCTGGCCGAATGTGAGATTCCGGATATAGGCGAGGGGCGCGAAGTTCTACACGCGCAGCCGATCAACTTTGCACTTGATCACCGTTCCGGCCTTGCCGATCCACGTGGGCAAATCGGCGCGACACTGACCACCGACATGCACATGATGACGGTCGAAGCGAGCATCATTGAAAACCTGCTCTATTGTATCAAGCGCTGTGATCTTGAATTGGCTGGCATTGCATCATCAGCCTATGCATCCGGCATTTCATCGCTGGTTGAAGACGAACAAGAACTCGGTGCGGCGTGTATCGACATGGGAGGTGGGTCGACTGGCATTTCCATCTTTATGCGCAAACATATGATCTATTCGGATTCTGTGCGCATGGGGGGCGACCACGTCACGTCTGACATTTCCATGGGCTTGCAAGTCGCGCCTGCTATGGCGGAACGGATCAAAACATTCTACGGCGGCGTGCTGGCAACGGGGATGGACGACCGCGAGATGATCGAAGTTGGCAGCAACACAGGCGATTGGGAACGAGACCGGCGCACGGTATCACGCGCTGAATTGATCGGCATCATGCGCCCGCGCGTTGAAGAAATTCTTGAAGAAGTGCGCGTGCGTTTGGACGCGGCAGGGTTCGAACACTTGCCCAGCCAGCAGATCGTGTTGACCGGTGGCGGCAGCCAAATTCCGGGCCTTGATGGTCTAGCGACCAAAATCCTCGGCCAGCAGGTGCGCCTTGGTCGCCCGTTGCGCGTGCAAGGTCTGCCACAGGCGGCCACAGGATCGGCATTTTCCGCCGCTGTAGGCCTGTCACTCTTTGCTGCAAATCCACAAGACGAATGGTGGGATTTCGACATTCCGGCCGAAAAATACCCGGCGAGATCGTTCAAACGGGCGGTCCGTTGGTTCCGAGAGAACTGGTAATTCCGTGGGTCACCACCCACGCATACGCAATATTTCGCCGATCACGCTAGATACGGCGGAAAATCACTGAAACAGGCCCATATTTTGCGTCTTTTTTGCAGTTTTTTCGTGACCACGGTGGCAACAGCAGTTAGGATCAAAAGAAATACTACGACAAGAACGCTCGTTGGGACGGGCCAACAATACAGGCGGACAGCACAATGACATTGAACCTTTCCATGCCCGGGCAGGACGAACTTAAGCCACGCATCACCGTCTTCGGTGTTGGGGGTGCCGGCGGCAACGCCGTTAACAACATGATTGAGCAGGAGCTCGAGGGTGTTGAATTCGTCGTGGCCAATACGGACGCGCAGGCGCTTCAGCAATCGCGTTCTCCTGCAAAAATCCAGATGGGTGTCAAAGTCACCGAAGGTCTGGGTGCTGGTGCGCGGGCAACTATCGGTGCTGCCGCTGCAGAAGAAAGTATTGAACAGATCGTTGACCACCTTGCTGGGGCGCATATGTGTTTCATCACGGCAGGCATGGGCGGCGGCACTGGAACCGGTGCAGCCCCGATCATCGCACAAGCGGCCCGCGAATTGGGCGTTCTGACTGTTGGAGTTGTGACCAAGCCGTTCCAGTTTGAGGGCGGCAAACGCATGAAGCAGGCTGATGATGGCATCGAGGCTTTGCAGAAAGTCGTCGACACGCTGATCATTATTCCAAACCAGAACCTGTTCCGTTTGGCCAATGAAAACACCACCTTCACCGAAGCCTTCGCTTTGGCGGATGATGTTCTTTATCAAGGCGTTAAGGGCGTGACCGACCTGATGGTTCGTCCAGGCCTTATCAACCTGGATTTTGCAGACGTGCGCGCTGTGATGGACGAAATGGGCAAAGCCATGATGGGCACAGGCGAAGCAGAAGGCCCAGATCGCGCTGTCCAAGCTGCTGAGAAAGCCATCGCGAACCCGCTGCTCGACGAGATCTCGCTCGAGGGCGCACGCGGAGTGTTGATCAACATCACTGGTGGCTACGACCTGACGTTGTTCGAACTCGACGAAGCCGCGAACAAAATTCGCGAAAAGGTCGATCCAGAGGCGAACATCATCGTCGGGTCCACGTTGGACACCAGCATGGAGGGCAAGATGCGCGTGTCTGTTGTGGCGACGGGCATTGATGCGGCCATTAAAACAGGCGATATGCCAGTCCCGCGTCGCCCGATGTCAGCGCCTTTGAAGCAACACGTATCAGCTGAAGTGCAGATCGAAGAACCCGCTGTTGCAGCCCCGATTGCTGCCGAAGTTGCAGCGCAGGTTGCACCAGAACCGACGTTGTTTGATGAAACAGCCGCGCAACCGCAGGAGCCTATTTTTCAAGAGCCAACGTTTGACGCGCCTGCAGTCGCAGCTGCTGCCGTTTCCGATTTGCCACCCGCAGCCTATCAGCCCCGTGCGGAAATCGAGATCGAAGCATCAAGCGATGCATTCGTGGCGCCGCAGCGCCCTGCAATTGGCACGCCGTCACAGGAAACTCTTGATCGTTTGCGCACAGCAGCGGCGCGCAGCAAGCCTGTGGCTGCACCAATCGCAGAACCGATGGAGTCCGAAGAATCCGCAAAGCCACGCATGGGTGGGCTTAACAGCCTGATCAGCCGCATGACCGGCCATAACGAAAGCCAAGCCAGAGAGCGTCCGCAGCCCCCCGTCGAGTCCATGCGCGAAGAGGCACCTGCTCCGATGTCACAGGCCGATGCTGACCAAGAGCGGATTGAAATTCCCGCCTTTTTGCGCCGCCAAGCGAACTGATTTTGGTCTGACGTAAGGTCACAATTTATGAAAATGGGCTGCCCTCGGGTGGCCTTTTTTCTTTTTATAACAGATACTTGCTGCACCGTAGCATTTAAATCGGCAGTATTGCGCTGCAATGTTACGCCCATGTTTCAGACCGTTGCAAAGAGTGTGTTGAGGGATCGGGTCCGACCTCTTAAGTCTATCTAAATAAAAATGAGGCTAAAAACGTGCAGACGACGATTGAAACCACAGTAGCATTTGAAGGCAAGGGGCTCCATCTTGGGCAGCCTGTGTCTGTCCTTGTGCGTCCGGCGCCTGCCGATCATGGAATCGTTTTTCGCCGCACGGACGTTGATGCCTATAATGCTGACGTGCCAGCACTATGGCACCGTGTCACTGTTTCTCCGTTAAATACGCGCATTGAAAATGCGGCTGGAACGTCTGTCTCCACCATTGAACATATTATGGCCGCGCTCGCGGGATGTGGTTTGAATAACGCGCTGGTCGAGGTCACGGGCCCAGAGGTTCCGATTCTCGACGGATCCTCTGCGGAGTTCGTCGAAGGGTTTCTGCATGCTGGCATCCGCCACCTTAACGCGCCGCTGCGCGTGATTGAAGTGCGTAAATCAATTTCGGTGACAGTGGGAGGCGCGCAAGCGCGGCTCGATCCGGCCGATACACTGCACATCCGGTTCGAAATTCATTTTGCAGATCGTGCGATTGGTCATCAGGAAAAAACGCTGAATATGTCCAACGGCGCCTTCGTACGTGAGCTTTGCAACAGCCGCACGTTTTGTCGTTCGTCCGACGTGGACGCGATGCGAGCGCAGGGCTTGGCTCTTGGCGGCACGCTTGAAAACGCAGTCGTGGTTGATGGTGCAGATATCCTCAGTCCCGGTGGTTTGCGCCACAAGGACGAGGCTGTGCGCCATAAAATGCTGGATGCATTGGGCGATTTGTACACAGCGGGTGCCCCTATTTTGGGACGTTATACGGGCTCCAAAGCGGGCCATGCGGTTACGAATGCGCTTCTTTGCGCGCTGTTTGCTGACCCAGAAGCTTGGGGTTGGCGCGACGCTGACGCTGGAATCGCTGCGCGTTTGCCAGGTGTCGGACTTCGCTGGGCTGACCTGCCACAAGTCGCTTAACTTGGGCCCAATTGATGCTGCATTTCGCCTGTCATATCAGTCCTGCCACCAAACCTGCCCAAAGGCGTAGAAAAGGCATTTTGCACGCCAAATTTGTGTGCTAGACAAATGTCAATCGAGGGTTATCTTCGAACAATAATCGTGAGCGGGGGCGCCTTTATGTCAGGCCGCAGCAGCATCTGCAGAATTCGAAATGGTCTGGCCACAGGCGTTATTGCGCTTGGCTTATTGGCAGGCTGCAATTCATTTGACAGTCGGGCGTCTGGTGCGCTCGACTCCTTTTCCGCACAGCAAATTTTTGAACGTGGTGAGTTTGAGCTTGAACGCAGTCAGGCCGACGATGCGGCGTTCTATTTCGGTGAGATTGAACGTCTTTACCCCTATTCCGAATGGGCCAAACGCGCGCTGATCATGCAGGCGTTTTCCTATCACCGCGATCAGGATTACCCCAATTCCCGCGCCGCCGCGCAGCATTACATCGATTTCTATCCGGTCGATGACGACGCGGCCTATGCACAGTATTTGCTGGCGCTGAGCTATTATGATCAGATTGACGAAATTGGCCGCGATCAAGGTCTGACGTTTCAGGCGCTGCAGGCTTTACGGGTCGTAATTGAACGCTATCCAGATAGCGAATATGCGCGATCTTCCGTATTGAAGTTCGACCTCGCGTTTGACCACCTCGCGGCCAAGGAAATGGAAATCGGGCGCTACTACCTCAAGCGCGACAATTTCGCGGCCGCCGTGAACCGGTTCCGCATTGTGGTCGAAGATTTCCAAACGACGTCGCACACCCCCGAGGCGCTGCACCGTTTGGTCGAAAGCTATCTGTCCCTTGGCTTGCTGGACGAGGCACGCAGTGCAGGTGCGGTCCTTGGGTACAACTATCGCTCGACCGAATGGTATGCTGACAGCTTTGCCTTGTTGACCGGGTCCGGTGTTGAACCGCAGCCAATGGGTGACAATTGGTTGGCTGCAATTTATCGCCAAATGGTCCGCGGCGAATGGCTCTAGGCGGGCAAAATGCTCCGCAGCCTTGATATTCGTGACATGCTCATTATTGACCGGCTGGAACTTGTGTTTCAGCCGGGTCTGAATGTTCTGACTGGTGAAACTGGTGCGGGTAAGTCTATCTTGTTGGATTCGCTTGGCTTTGTGCTGGGATGGCGCGGTCGTGCTGAACTGGTGCGCCAAGGCGCGGATCAGGGAGAGGTCATTGCCGAGTTTGATCTGCCCGAGAGTCATGGCGCGTGGGACGTGCTGCGCGAGGCGGGATTTGGCTACGATGACGCGTTGATTTTGCGTCGGATCAATGGCCGTGACGGGCGCAAAACCGCGTGGATAAACGACCGACGAGTGAGCGGCGATATTTTGCGGGCGGTGTCCGAAACGCTGGTTGAATTGCATGGGCAGCACGATGATCACGGGTTGCTGAACCCGCGCGGGCACCGCATCTTGCTTGATGATTTTGGAAATCTGGCGCCGCGTTTGACAGCAGTCAGAGCAGCTTGGAAAGACCTATCCGTCGCCAAAAAGGCGCTTGCTGGAGCAGAAGTCCGCATCGCTGAATTGCAGGCAGAAGAAGAATTCTTACGCCATTCGGTTGCCGAACTTGACGGGTTATCGCCAAGCGCCGGCGAGGATGCGGATCTGGACAAACAGCGCCGCAAAATGCAGGCAGCCGAAAAGATCGGCGAAGATATTCATAAGGCATATCAGGCGCTTGGTGTAAACGGAGCTGAAGGGCAGCTTAGTGATGCGATGCGTTGGTTGGGCGATGCATCTGGGCAGGCGGATGGCATTCTTGACGCGCCGTTGGCATCCCTTGAACGCGCAATGATTGAGCTTGGTGAGGCGCAATCAGGTGTTGAGACTTGCATTGCTGAACTTGCGTTCAATCCCCACGATCTTGAACAGGCGGAGGAACGCCTTTTTGCGATCCGTGGTCTGGCCCGCAAACACAACGTTCTTGCGGACGAACTCGGTCCCTTTGCGGACGGGTTGCGTGAACGGATGGCTGCGCTGGATCGTGGCGCGTCTGATCTTGCCGAACTGGCGGAAGTTCTAGCAACGGCACAAGCGGCCTATGACGGCGCTGCTGGCAGTTTAAGCGACGCGCGGCGCAAGTGGGCGGGTAAGCTGGACAAGGCGATGGCCAAGGAACTGGCGCCGCTCAAGATGGAACGCGCTGTTTTCGTGACTGAAATCACACCGAGCGATGCTGGCCCCGACGGCGCTGACACCGTGTCGTTTACAGTCGCCACCAACCCCGGCGCACCGGCGGGACCCATCGGTAAAATCGCGTCTGGCGGTGAATTGAGCCGCTTTTTACTGGCATTGAAAGTCTGTCTTACGGGGACGGAATCTGGTCTGACGTTGATCTTTGACGAGATTGATCGCGGCGTCGGCGGTGCGACGGCGGATGCGGTCGGGCGCCGTCTGTCGCAGTTGGCATCGCAAGGCCAGGTCCTGGTTGTGACCCATAGCCCGCAGGTCGCGGCCTTGGGGGATCACCATTGGCGGGTTGAAAAGCGCCAGACAAAAGACGCAACACTGTCGACCGTTGTCGGTTTGGTGGGTGCGGATCGCATCGATGAAATCGCGCGGATGTTAAGCGGCGATCGCATCACAGATGAGGCACGCGCAGCCGCGATTGCGTTGCTACCGGCCTGATCAACCGGTGACTTTACTGCCACCTGTCATCAATTCAGTCGCACAACTTTGCCGGGGTTCAGAATATTCAGCGGGTCCATCGCTCGTTTGATCTGTGCCATGACGTCCCAGCTGGCACCGTGTTCGGCCGCCATGTAGTCCAGCTTCCCCAGACCTACGCCGTGTTCGCCTGTCACCGTTCCACCAAGTGCCAATGCGCGTTTTGCCATGCGCGCAGACAGGTCCAGAGCCGCGTGTTTTTCATCCGCGTTTTCGGGATCAATCAGCAAAATCGCATGAAAATTCCCATCGCCGACATGTCCCAAAATAGGTGCGGGGATCGTGCTGGCATCTATATCGGCTTGGGTTTCGGACACAGCCTGCGCCAACCTGCTGATCGGTACGCAGACATCGGTGACAATTGCGGTTGCAGCTACGTTTAGTCCTGGGCGCGATGCAAGGATGGCCCAATACGCGTGGTGGCGCATTTGCCAAAGGCGGGTGCGGTCTTCGGGTTTTGTCGCCCATAAAAACGCGGACCCGCCGCAGTCTAGCGCGATATCGCCGAACCGTTCGACCTGTTCTGCCACGCCCGCGTCCGAGCCGTGAAATTCGACCATCAGGTGCGGGGTCACTGGAAAGTCCGCCTTGGAATAGGCATTCACCGCGGCGACGCTGGCCGCGTCCAGAAATTCAATCCGCGCCATTGGAATACCCATGGCGATGGTCGCTGTGACGGCCTGCACAGCCGCGTCGATTGTGTCAAAGGCGCAGGTGGCGGCGGCGATGGCTTCCGGCTGGCCCTGCAATTTCAGGGTGAGTTCAGTGATCAGACCCAACGTCCCCTCAGAGCCGACCATCAACGCCGTTAGATCGTAACCCGCCGATGATTTGCGCGCGCCGGATCCTGTGCGAATGATCCGCCCATCTGCCAGCACGACTTCAAGCGCCATAACATTGTCGCGCATGGTTCCATAACGCACAGCGGTGGTGCCGCTGGCCCGCGTCGCGGCCATGCCGCCAAGGGATGCGTTGGCACCGGGATCGACAGGAAAGAACAGGCCAGTTGCGCGCAAGTCTTCGTTCAACGCTTCGCGGGTGATGCCAGGTTGAACGCGCACGGTCATGTCGCCGCTTTGCACCTCAAGCACTTGAGACATATTGCGAAAATCGATTGTGATACCGCCGCTGGTCGCCAATGTATGCCCTTCGAGTGACGTCCCCGCGCCGTAGCCAACCACGGGGCAGTGATGCTGCGCACAGAGTGTCACAATTTGCGAAACCTCATCCGTGTTGCGCGGATAGGCGACGGCATCGGGCGGTGTCGGATCAAAGTGCGTCTCGGATTGGCCGTGTGCTGCCAGATCGGACTTGGACTGCGACAGCCGATCGCCTAACACTGTGGCAAGCGCGTCAATGGCGGCGTTAATGGACATGGAATTCTCCCCGTTGGATTGCCGCACTCTAAGACACCGCGACGCGCGAGTGAAGAAATAACGGGACGATATGGCGGAGCCGCAGAAATCGCTGATCGGGCAGGGGATCGATGACGCCCTAACGGCCTGTCGTGGTGGCTGGCATGTGATCCGCACCCGCGGTCCGTCCCAAGTTCAGTTCTGGTTTATTGCGTTGCTTGTCGGCATTGCGGCCAGTTTCGCCGCGATCGGGTTTCGGTTCGGGATTGAGACGTTTCAGGCGTGGCTTTACCAGACTGATGATGTGGCGCATCTGCGATCTGACGCAGCGCGGCTGGATTGGTGGTGGATATTACTGATCCCGATGGCTGGCGGGCTGGCTGTCGGGGTGATCTTGAACAAATTCACCGATGACGGGCGCGTGCGTTCTGTTGCTGATGTGATTGAGGGGGCCGCGCTTTATGATGGGCGGGTCGAGCGGCGAAAAGGTCTTGTCTCGTCGCTTGCGTCTTTTATCACGCTCTCAACCGGTGGATCGACGGGCCGCGAGGGTCCGGTGGTGCATCTGGCCGCGATTGTGTCGACCTATGTCAGCCGCCTGATCCGTGCCGATGGGATTACGGGCCGCGATCTGATGGGCTGCGCAGTTGCTGCCGCGGTGTCCGCAAGTTTTAATGCGCCGATTGCCGGCGCGCTGTTCGCGCTCGAAGTTGTGCTGCGCCATTTTGCGGTGCACGCCTTTGCGCCGATTGTCATCGCGTCCGTTGCGGGGACTGTCATCAACCGTTCCGTTTATGGCGACGTTACTGAGTTCCTGATCCCGAACCAGAATATCCTTGCGTTTTATGTCGAACTTCCGGCGTTCCTGATCCTTGGATTGCTGTGCGGTCTGATTGCCGTGGTACTGATGCGGGCGATTTTGTGGGTCGACACCATGGGCACCGCGTTGAAGACCCGCTGGCGGATTCCGCGTTATTTGCGGCCGATGATTGCGGGGACATTGCTCGGGGGGGGGGCGATATTTTATCCGCACATCATCGGCGTTGGCTATGAAACCACGTCTGACGCCCTGACGGGCCGATTGGTCATGCACGAAGCAATTGTGTTTGTGTTCATCAAGATTGTTGCGGTGGCCATCACCATGGCAGGGCGCATGGGCGGCGGCGTGTTTTCACCGTCTTTGATGGTCGGCGCGATGACAGGTCTGGCGTTCGGCATTGTCGCGACTGGAATTTTTCCAGACGTATCGGGTGAGGGGACGTTGTACGCGCTGGCAGGTATTATGGGCGCTGTCACGGCTGCCGTCCTTGGCGCGCCGATATCAACCACGTTGATTGTGTTTGAACTGACGGGCGATTGGCAAACGGGCATCGCAGTGATGGTGTCGGTATCGCTTTCATCCGCACTGGCATCAAAACTGGTGCATCGCAGCTTCTTTCTCACCCAACGGGAACGGCGCGGCGTGCATCTGGCAGCAGGCCTATTTGTTGGGAACGTTCAAAGTGGCTAGCGTCATGCGTATAGCTGACCACCCGAAAGCTGCGGACCCTGAGACCTGCGCGGCACTGATCCTTGAAGGGGTGTATATTTCGCAAGACATGATGCTGGACCAAGCCATGCCGATCCTTGAAGCGACGGGATCAAGTTTCATTCCCGTTGTCATCCCTGCAGTTGGTGACGGCCCCCCAGAACTGCGTGGGGCGCTGTTTCAGGTCGACGTCTTGCGCGCGTTCAACCGCGCTTTGGCCGCGACAGCTGCAGAAGAACATTCTTAAAGCTGTTCCACCGCCACGTTATCGACGAAAAATGCCAGATAGCCTTTGATTTGCGCAACGTCGTCTTTGGGGTCGTCATAGGACCATGCGGTGTCTTTGTATGTCCCGCTTTTTGCTACGAGATCATAATATGTGGCCTTCCCTTTGTGCGGGCAGGTCGTTGTGGTTTCGGATTTGTCGAAAAATGCCATGGAAATATCAGTCCGCGGAAAATAAATCACGAACGGCTTGTCGCCTTCCACCAGCTTAAGCGCATCATTGCTTTCCCCGAGCACTGCACCAGCTGCGCGAACGACCCAAGTGCCTGTCGCAGGCTGTATTTTGATGTGATCTGACATAAGTAACGTCTCCCCCAAAGGCGGTTTTCCGTGATCCCCATGATCATGGATATCGACCCAGTTGCCCGATATTTGGGCGACCTTGGCGATTATTGGCTAAAGCGGCGCACAGGCGGCTGTCAGCCAGTCCAGTGCCGCCCCATCCACACGCGGGCCGATTTTGTGCAGTGTATCAGAATGATAGCGATCAATCCAAGCGTGTTCACCGCCAGACAGCAAAGTTACATCAATCAGCCGGCGATCTAGTGGCACGAAGGTCAGTGTTTCGAAATCCAGCATGTCGCGCGCGTCACCGCCAGCGATCGCGTCAGCGGCAGTCACAACGATCAGGTTTTCGATGCGGATGCCGAACGCCCCTTCGCGGTAATAACCCGGCTCATTAGACAGGATCATGCCCACTTCAAGTGGGGTCTTGGCACGGCGCGACAGACCTTGTGGGCCTTCGTGCACTGAAAGGTAGGCTCCGACTCCGTGGCCGGTGCCGTGATCATAATCCAGTCCCGCCAGCCAAAGTGGATAGCGTGCCAATGCATCCAGATCCGATCCCGTAACGCCCCCCGATTTTAAATAGGGAAACCGCACGCGGCATATCGCAATCATGCCCTGCAACACGCGCGTATAGCAGGACCTTTCGGTCTCGCCGACGTTACCAATTGCAATGGTGCGGGTGATGTCGGTGGTGCCGTCCAGATACTGCCCGCCAGAATCAACCAGCAGCAGTTCGCCAAGGCTTACGGGACGGTTGGTGTCTTCATTTACGCGGTAATGTACGATGGCGCCGTGGGGCCCTGCACCGCAGATGGTTTCGAACGAAATGTCGCGTAACGCATTGGTATCGCGCCTAAACCCTTCGAGAGCTGTCACAACGTCGATTTCAGTTAGGGCGCCTTTCGGGGCCTCTTCGTCCAGCCAAGCAAGAAACCGCACCATCGCCGCGCCGTCCCGCAGGTGTGCTTCGCGGGCACCCTTGATTTCGGCATCTGTTTTGCGGGCTTTTGGAAGCACACAGGGGTCTTGTCCCGCAACGGTTTTGTCGTGCGCCAAGGCCTGATGGATCGCAAATGGTGTGCGATCATGGTCAAGTCTGATGGGGGCTGTCATCGCGACAAGCGACCCCAGCATCTGGCCCGCGGCGACAACTGTCACACCGTTGTCTAACCTCAGATCTGCTGCCTGTGACGTCTCACAAAAGAGCGCAACGTTGCCGTTGTCCTGAAGCAGTGCCATTGCGTGCGGAACGGGGTTGCGTGCAATGTCGGTACCGCGAATGTTGAGCAACCACGCCACAGAGTCAGGCGATGTGATCAGGGCTGCCGCTTGCCCCGCGTCGCGCAATTCATCAGCCAAACGTGCACGTTTGCTTTGGGATGTTTCACCTGCCATATCGTCGGAATAGTCGTTAAACGGCGCAAGAGGCGGGGCAGGGCGATCCGACCAAATCGCATCGACCAAGTTTTGCATCGGGACCAACACAACGTCCGTGCCGTGCAATGCCTTTTCCAAGGCTTCGATTTGCGCCATCGTGTGCAGCCAGGGATCAAACGCCAGTCTTATAACGCCGCTTTGGTCTTTCAACCAATCTGCCAATTGTACGTCTGGCCAATGAACGGGGCTGAACACGTCTGCCACTTGGCTGCGCACTTGCATGCGGTAGCGCCCGTCAATGAACACGCCCGCCACATCAGCCAGCACACAGGCAAAGCCCGCCGATCCGGTGAAACCCGTCAACCACGCCAGACGGTCATCGCATGGTGCCACATATTCGCCCTGAAACCGGTCCGCGCGCGGGACGATAAAGCCGTCAACCTTTTGTGCTACCAATTCGGCGCGCAGCGCGGCCAGCCGAGCGGGCCCCGTTTCTGGCGATGATGTCACTTCAAATGTCTGAAACATGCGCGCGTCCTCGCTTTTTTGGTTGATAAATTCCCAGCTCGCGCAGCGTTTAACCCGACTTGCGCATTCCAAGTGCCCGCGCCCGTTTGCGTGGGTCTGGTTCAAACAATCCGGCCAGCTGTTCTGTCATTGCGCCAGCCAATTGTTCCACATCGGTGATGGTGACGGCCTTGTCATAATAGCGCGTTACATCGTGGCCGATGCCGATTGCGATGAGTTCAATTGCTTTGCGTTTCTCGACCATAGCAATCACATCGCGCAGGTGTTTTTCCAGATAATTCGCGGGGTTAACGGACAAAGTCGAATCGTCGACCGGGGCGCCATCACTGATCACCATCAAAACTTTGCGCGCTTCTGGTCTTGAAACCATGCGCCGATGCGCCCATTCAAGCGCCTCCCCGTCGATGTTTTCTTTCAGCAAGCCTTCTTTCATCATCAGGCCCAAATTGTCGCGACTGCGACGCCACGGTGCGTCGGCGCGTTTGTAGATAATGTGGCGCAAATCATTCAGACGACCGGGCTGTTGCGGGCGACCTTCGGTCAGCCATTCTTCGCGGCTCAGCCCGCCTTTCCAAGCTTTCGTGGTAAAGCCAAGAATTTCGACCTTCACCTGACAGCGTTCCAACGTGCGCGCCAAAACATCGGCGCAAATCGCGGCAATCGAAATCGGGCGGCCGCGCATGGATCCGGAATTATCCAGCAACAAAGTCACGCAGGTGTCGCGAAATTCGGTGTCCTGTTCGACTTTGAACGACAGGGGCGTAGTCGGGTTTGCCACAATCCGCGCGAGGCGGCCCGCATCCAAAATGCCCTCTTCTTGGTCAAACGACCAGCTTCGGTTTTGCTGTGCCTGAAGGCGGCGCTGCAATTTGTTTGCCAGCCGCGACACGGCCCCTTTTAGGGGTTCCAATTGCTGATCAAGATAGGCGCGCAGGCGTTCCAATTCGGCCGGTTCGGCCAAATCTTCGGCACCGATTTCTTCGTCATGATCTGTGGAATATGAGACATAATTTGGGTCCGCGTCCGAGATCGGCTGCGGCGCAGGCGGTTCCATCGGTGCCTCGCCCTCGGGCATGTCGGCTTCTTCAGCCATCTCGGATTCGGCGCTGTCATCCATCGACACTTGTGCTTCGGCGGCGTCCTGTTGTTCTTCTTGGCTTTGTTCGGGCGTGCCTTCGGTTTCGTCTTCATCACCGTCGTCTTGGCCGGTGGAGTCGGGCTCGTTTTCGTCCTCATCGCCAGAGTTGGCTTCGTCTTCCTCGTCGCCGATGTCGTCAGGGTCATCGCCCAATTGATCGCCAAAGCCCATGTCCGAAATGATCTGGCGTGCGAATTTGGCGAAGGCCGCTTGATCTTCTAGTGTGTCTTGCAAACCCTCAAGGGTGCCGCCGGCGTTTTCTTCGATAAACCCGCGCCACAAGTCCATGACGTTGGCAGCCCCTTTGGGCAAATCGCGCCCTGTGGCGAGGTGGCGGATTAGATAGCCCGCAGCTGTTGCCAGAGGGGCCTCGGCCGCTTCGCGGATTTGATCGTAGCCCTTGCGGATCGCTTCATTACCGATCTTGGCGTCAATATTGCCTGCCGTGCCGGGCATGTGGCGCGCACCGACGGCTTCGACCCGCGCGTGTTCCATCGCGGTATAAAGATCCTGCGCCATCTGGCCTTGTGGCATGTATCTGGCGGACACTTTGGCGTC